>CAYPYK010000009.1:0-26706 GCA_964414665.1 uncultured Intrasporangiaceae bacterium
AGTAGTCGCCGAAGGAGAAGTTGCCGTTCATCTGGAAGAACGTGCCGTGCCGGCTGGTCTTGCCGACCTCCTCGATGTCACCGGTGCGCACGCACTTCTGCACACTCGTCGCGCGCTGGTAGGGCGGGCTCTCCTGGCCGAGGAAGTACGGCTTGAACGGGACCATCCCGGCGTTGACGAACAGCAGGTTGGGGTCGTCGTAGAGCAGGGGCGCCGAGGGCACCACCGTGTGGCCGTTCTTCTCGAAGAACGCCAGCCAGCGGCGCCGGATCTCTGCGGTTTCCATGTGCGTCATGTCCTTGGGGTATGCCGGGCAGCCGGAGGTCTGTGCACGGACGATCGTACGGGAGCACCGAGAGGCTCTCGGCGGGGCGGGCGGCGTCGGCCGCAGCGGGCTCGCCCGGTGGGGCCGTCGAGAACGGCGGCCGGAACGGCGGGCCGGATACCTCCGGGGGTATACTGGTCTCGAACGGCGCCGCCCCGCGCCCGGCACCGGCCACGGGGACGCCGGACCACCTGGAGGTCGTGCGATGTCGGGTCAGCCAGAACGGGACGACGGGCCGGCCGTGCTGCCCTCGCGGCCGCTGCGGGTCGCCGTCGTCGGCGCCGGCCCCGCCGGCATCTACGCCGCCGACCACCTCACCGCCGACCCACGCCCCGGTGAGGACCCGGCCCTCCCCCACGGGGCCGTCGTCGACCTCTTCGAGCGCCTCCCGGTGCCGTTCGGACTGCTGCGCTACGGCGTCGCCCCCGACCACGTCAACATCAAGTCGACGGGCCGGGCCCTCGGCGCCGTCCTGGCCCGGCCCGCCGTCCATCTGTTCGGCAACGTCGAGGTGGGCCGCGACCTCACCGCCGAGGAGCTCGAGCATCGCTACGACGCCGTCGTCTACGCGCTCGGAGCCAGCGAGGACCGGGCGCTCGGCATCCCCGGCGAGGCGCTGCCGGGCAGCGCGTCGGCGACGGCCTTCGTCAACTGGTACAACGGCCACCCCGACAGCGAGCACCCCGACGTCGGGCACGCCGAGAGCATCGCCGTCATCGGGGTCGGCAACGTCGCCGTCGACGTCGCCCGGATCCTGCTGCGCGACCCGGAGGAGCTGGCGTCGACCGACGTCCCCCAGGACGTGCTCGACGCACTGCGCCGCAGCCGGGTCCGTGAGGTCCACCTGCTCGGCCGGCGCGGCCCGCAGCACGCGAAGTTCACCACCAGGGAGCTGCGCGAGCTGGGCGAGCTGTCCGGGGTCGCGGTCGTCCTCGACGACGGGCAGCTTCCCGACGAGCACCCCGAGGGGGCCTCGGCCGTGACGACCCGCAACCTCGCCGTGCTGCGGGGGTGGGCCGGACGCGACCCCGCCGATGCCCCGCGACGACTGCACCTGCACTTCGGCGCCCGGCCCGTCGAGGTCCTCGGTGAGGACCGGGTCACCGGGCTGCGGCTCGAGCGGGCGAGCCAGGAGGGAGCCGGCACGGGCCAGACATGGGACCTCGCGGTCGACGCCGTCCTGCGGGCTGTGGGCTACCGCGCCGCCGTCCCCGACGGCCTCCCCTTCGACGAGGCGCGCTCGGTCATCCCCACGCAGGCGCACCGGATGCTGCGCGACGGGGCCGTCGTGCCCGGCGTCTATGCCGTGGGCTGGGTCAAACGCGGGCCGATCGGCATCATCGGCACCAACCGGTCGGATGCCAAGGACACCGTGGCGACGGTCCTGGCCGACGCCCCGGCACTGGTGGCCGGGCGCGGCGCCGACCCGGGCGGCGCCGCCGACCTGCTGGCCGCCCGGGGCATCCGCCACGTCGACGTCGACGGGTGGCTCCAGGTCGTCGCCGCCGAGGCCGCGCATGGCCGGCCGCACGGCCGCGGTGAGGTGAAGATCAGCGACTGGCAGACCCTGCTCGATGCCGCCTGGGAGGGCGCCACAGACCGGGCCGCCACGGGCTGACCCGGCGGGCGCTCAGCCGCGGCCCCGGCCCAACCGGGACCTGAGCCAGGTCCACCGCTCCTGCAGCCGGGCCTCGAACCCCCGGTCCGTCGGGCGGTAGTAGTCGGTCCGGCCGTGCAGGTCGTCGGGAAGGTACTGCTGCTCCGCGACGCCGTCCGGCTCGTCGTGCGCGTAGACGTAGCCCTCACCGTGGCCGAGCCGGGCCGCGCCGGCATACCCGCTCCCCCGCAGGTGCACGGGCACCGGCCCGCCCCTGCCCGCCCGCACGTCGGCGATCGCCTCGTTGACCCCCAGGTATGCCGCGTTGGACTTCGGCGCCAACGCGTTGTGCACGACGGCCTGGCCGAGGATGATCCGGGCCTCGGGCATCCCGATCTGGGCGACGGCGTGCATCGCGGCGACCGCGGTCTGCAGCGCCGTCGGGTCGCCCATGCCGACGTCCTCGCTGGCCGAGATGACGATGCGGCGCGCGATGAACCGCGGGTCCTCCCCAGCCTCGAGCATCCGGGCGAGGTAGTGCAGCGCGGCGTCGACGTCGGAGCCACGCATCGACTTGATGAGCGCGGAGGCGACGTCGTAGTGCTGGTCCCCCGTGCGGTCGTAGCGCACCGAGGCGTGCGCCACCGCCTGCTCGGTGTCGGCGAGGGTGATCGGCGCCGGCCCGTCCGGCTCGGCGCCGAACGGGATGCCGTCCTGGGCCACCCCCGCGGCCGCCTCCAGGGCGGTGATCGCCCGGCGGGCGTCGCCCCCGGCGATCCGGACCAGGTGCTCGACGGCGTCGTCGGCAACGGCATACGCCCCGTCGAGGCCGCGCGGGTCGGTCACGGCCGCCCGCACGACGTCGGCGATCTCGTCGTCGGTCAGGGGCACCAGAGCGATGAGCATCGAGCGCGACAGCAGCGGCGCGATGACCGAGAACGACGGGTTCTCCGTCGTCGCGGCGACGAGGATGACCTGGCGGTTCTCGACGCCCGGCAGGAGGGCGTCCTGCTGGGCCTTGGTGAACCGGTGGATCTCGTCGAGGAAGAGGACCGTCTGCCGGCCGTAGAGGTCGCGGGTCCGGGCCGCCGCGTCCATGACCGCCCGGACGTCCTTGACGCCGGCGGTGACGGCCGAGAGCTCGACGAACTCCCGCCCGGCAGCGGTCGCGACCAGGTGGGCCAACGTCGTCTTGCCGGTCCCGGGCGGGCCCCAGATGATCGCCGACACCGGGCCGGCCGCCCCTCCCGAGCCCTCGATGAGCCGGCGCAGGGGGCTGCCGGGCCGCAGCACGTCGCCCTGGCCGCGGACCTCCTGCACCGTGCGCGGCCGCATCCGCACCGCCAGCGGGGGTAGCGCGACGCCGCCTCCGGCAGCGCCCTCGCCCGAGGTCGCCGCGAACAGGTCGCCGCCGTCGGTGCTCACAGGGCCGAGGCTACCCACCACCGCGGGCGGCGACGGTCCCGAGGTCCGCCGAGGCGGGCCGACTGCCCGTGGCCCCTGCGGTGCTGCGAGAGTTGCTCCATGCACGCCCTCGCCGCGCCCCCGGAGGTGGCCCCGCTGGTCAGGGCCGACCTCCACCGGCGCGAGCCGCACCCGGGTCTGCAGATCCTCCTGGGCCTGTGCGGGTTCCTCGCCGCCGCCGGCGTCGGCACCGGCCTGGTCGCGAGGGTGGTCACCACCGCGGTCCACGGCACGCCGGGCACCGACGCCTCGGCAGACCCGAGCGCCTGGTATGCCGCGCACCCGTGGCCGGGCGTCGCCGGCGGGCTCGTCGTCGAGGCGGCGCTGGTGCTGGCCCTCTACCCCGCCCTCGTGCACCGCCTGGCCCGCCGACCGGTCTACGAGCTGTCCCGGCACGGCGCGTGGCGGGAGCTCGGCGTGGGGGCTGCCCTCGGCGCGGCATACATGGTGCTCGTCGTCCTCGTGGTCTGGGCGCTCGGCGGCTACCACGTCGTCTCCGTCGGCTGGGACACCGGCATCCTCACCGGGCTCGCCGTCGGTGTCGGGCCGGGGATCGCCGAGGAGGTCGCGTTCCGCGGGATCCTGCTGCGGGTCCTCGACAAGCCGCTCGGCAGCGTCGGCGCGCTCGCCCTGACCGCCGCGCTGTTCGGCGCGCTGCACCTGAGCAACCCCGAGGCCACCTGGTGGGGCGCCGTGGCGATCGCCGTCGAGGCCGGGGGGCTGCTCGGGGCGTGCTACCTGCTGACCCGCCGGCTGTGGCTCGCCATCGGTCTGCACGCGTCGTGGAACTTCGTGGAGGGCGGGATCTTCGGGATCGACGTCTCGGGAAGCGGCAGCGGGCGAGGGCTGGTCGCGTCGACGATGTCGGGACCGACCTGGCTGTCCGGCGGTGCCATGGGCGTCGAGGGGTCGGCCGTGGCGGTCGTCCTCGGTCTCGCGCTGGGCCTGTCGATGCTCGCCCGGGCGGGCAGGAGAGGCTACGTGCTGCCCCCGCGCCAGCGCAGCTCCGCGACCGTCGACCTCAACCAGGGCAGCGATGCGACCGCGGCGCTCTGAGCGCACCGTGCCCATCGAGGCGTCGGCCCCCGTCGCGCCGGCGTCCGGCGACCTGCGCCACCGCGACCCACGCCACGGCGCCCCCCTGCGACGCTGGGGGAGGTTCGTCGGGCGGCACGCCAAGGCGTTCGTCCTCGCCTGGCTCGTCTTCATCGTCGCCGGGTTCGCCGTCGCCGACGGGGGCCTGGGCACCGACGCGCTCTTCGACCGGCTGCACAGCGGAGAGGTCACGTCCCCGGGTGAGGCGAGGACCGGTCGCGACCTGCTGGCCCAGGCGGGCGTGACCGGGTTCGCCACCTACACCCTCGTCGTCGACGGCGTCGACCTCTCCAGCGGCACGGTGGCCCAGGCGGCCACCCTCGCTGCGAGGGACATCGCCGCCATCGACCAGGTCACCCAGGTGGTCAACCCCTTCGTCGTCCCCGGTGGGCCGGGCTCCGCGCAGGGTCTGGCTCTCGTCGCCGACGGCACGGCCGCCTCCGGCGGCTTCGCCACCGTGGTGAGCTTCGACCCAGCCGACACCGCCGATCAGGAGAAGGCCGCGACCGCCCAGGTGGACGTCGTCTTCGACCGGCTCGTGACGGCCACCCACGCCACCTCCTCCCAGCGGGGCGGCGTGCGCACCCTCGTCGACGCCATCGTCGGCCAGATCCCCAAGGACCTGCGCACCGGCGAGGGCATCGCCCTGCCGGTCAGCTTCCTCGTCATGGTCATCGTGTTCGGCGGGTTCCTCGCGGCGGGGCTGCCGATCGTCGGGGCGATCGCGTCGATCGCCGGGGCACTGGCCTCCCTGCTCGGCTTCTCCTACCTCCTCGACCTCGACGCCACGTCGGTCAACGTCGTGACGGTGCTCGGGCTGGGCCTGTCCATCGACTACGGGCTGCTGACGGTGAGCAGGTTCCGTGAGGAGCTGCGCGCCGAACGCCACCGGGCCGGCCTGCGCGCCGTCACCCGGGACCAGGTGCTCCTGGCGACCGAGCGCACGGTCGACCGAGCCGGCCGAACGGTCATCTTCTCTGCTCTCACCGTGGCGATCTCGCTCGCCGGGCTCATGGCGTTCGACGTCGACTTCATGCGCGCCATCAGCGCCGCCGCGGTCTCCGTGGTCGTCGTCGCCCTCGCCGTCTCGCTCTCCCTCATCCCGGCGCTGGCGACCCTGAGCGCCCGCCGGCTCCTGCGCCGCGGGGCCGAGACGACGGCGGACGAGGGCGTCTTCTCGCGCCTGGCCGAACGGGTCCACGCCCACCCCTGGGTCGTCATCATCGGCGTCGTCGCGGTGCTCGGGGTCGCGGCCTGGCCGGCCCAGCACCTGCGGATCACCTCCTCGGGGGCCCAGCTGCTCCCCGTCGGCACCCCACAGCGGACGTACGTCACGACGATCAACCAGCACTTTCCCCGGCTCGGCGGCCCGCCGGTCACCATCGTCACCCGGGCGCCGCTCGCCCAGGTCGAGGCGTATGCCGCCACGGCCCGCACCCTTCCCGGGGTCGTGTCCACCGACCCGGCACAGCAGGTGCCGGGCAGCGACCTGGTGACCCTCGGCCTGCGGACCGGGGACACCGGGCTGGGGCAGGGCTCACGCGACGCCGTGGCGGCTCTGCACCTCCACCGGCCGCCGTTCGCGGCCTACGTCGTGGGCCAGGCATCCCAGCTGCACGACCTCACCCACGCCATGATCGGCCGGGCTCCCCTGGCCCTCGGCCTCGTCGCCCTGGCTACCCTCGTGCTGCTGTTCCTCATGACCGGCTCGGTCGTCATCCCGGTCAAGGCTCTGGTGATGAACGTCGTCTCGCTCTCGGCGGCGATGGGGCTGCTCGTGTGGATCTTCCAGGAGGGCCACCTCGAAGGTCCGCTCGGCTTCGCCTCCGTCGGCGCGGTCGAGTCGACCATCCCGCTGCTCGTCCTGGCGTTCGGGTTCGGGCTGTCGATGGACTACGAGGTCTTCCTGCTCTCCCGGGTCGTCGAGCTGCACGAGCAGGGCCACGACAGCCAGCGGTCGGTCACGCTGGGGCTGCAGCGCTCCGGGCGGATCATCACCTCGGCCGCGCTGCTCGTCGTCATCGTCTTCTCCGGGTTCGCGGCCGGCAAGCTGCTCGCCATCAAGGAGATGGGCGTCGCGCTCCTGCTCGCCATCGTCATCGACGCGACGCTCGTGCGGATGCTGCTCGTGCCCGCCACGATGTCCGTCCTGGGCAACGCCAACTGGTGGGCGCCGCGCTCGCTGCGCCGCCTGCACCGCAGGTGGGGGATCACCGAGTGAGTGAGGTACGCCGGCTGGCGAACCGTGCCGAGCTCTCCGAGGCGGGAGCCCAGCACCCCGTGCTGCGCTGGGACGTCGGGCTCAGCCTCGTCACGCCCGCGTATGCCGTCGGCGAGCCCAGCGAGGGGGCGGTCGCCTACCGGCGGCGGGGCCAGAGCGGGGCTGTCGGGTCCGCCCTGCTCGGGACCGAGCCCGGGATCGAGGCACTGCTCGACGACGACGAGGTGCGGGCCTGGGTGAGCGGCCCGGGCGTGTCGCGGGTCAGCGTCCCCCGGGATGCCTACGCCGCGCTCCAGGCCCGGCTGCCGCTGGTCGAGTGGGGCACCTGGGAGTGGATGTGGACCCGCTCCGCTCCGCCACCCCAGCCCGCCGAGCCGCTCCTGGTCAGGCTGGGCCCGGACCGCAAGGGCGAGGTCACCGCGTTCCTTCAGGAGCACAACCCCCGCACGTTCGGCCGTCCGTTCGCCCGGCCGGCCCAGCTCTGGGTCGGCGTCCGGGACGTGGACGGTGCCCTGGCCGCGGTGGGCTCCAGCGAGGCCAACCCCGCCGGCAGCCCCCATCTGAGCGGGATCACCGTCGCCCCCCGGCACCGCGGACAGGGGCTGGGGGCCGCCGTCACGGCATACCTCACCCGGGAGGCACTGGAGCGGGCCGGGGTGTGCACCCTCGGCATGTACGCCGACAACGCCGTGGCCCGCCGGGTCTACCACCGGCTCGGCTACCTCACCGCCGTCACGTGGACGACAGGCGGGGTGGCCGCGGCTGGCAGCGCCGATGGCGGCGCCTGAGGCGCTGCCATCGCGACGACGGCCGCGCTCCCATCGGTGCTCCCATCGGGGCAGCCCGCGCCGGCCGGGTCGGCAGACCCGCTAGTCGTCGAGGCCGCGGGCGGCCAGGGCCTCCCCGGTGCGCTCGGCGTGCCGGATCGTCCGGACCACGACCGGCGTGACCAGGGCCCGGGCGCTGCGGCCGAGGCCGCGGGCCTTGCGGGCGTCCTGGGCCTCGTCGAAGGCGTGCTGGACGACCGGCAGAGCACGAACGGCCAGCGAGAACGTCAGGCCCACCCGTTCGGCGTCGACGTGCAGGGGCCGCAGCGGGCGCAGGGCCGCGATGACGACGTCGAGGAGCTCGGTCGTGCTCGTCGTCGCCGTGACGAGCCCGGCGGCGGCCACGGCGACGACGAGGGTCCCGACCACGACGACCATGACCTGCCAGCCCGAGGTGAGCCACTGGAAGGCGACGAGGAGCGGGACGAACCAGCGCAGCGGCCGCACGACGGCCCAGAGACGGGCGGCGCCGAGCCGGGCGAGGGTGAACCCGGCGAGGACGAGCAGCGCGCCCACCGCCAGCACCCACGGCGACCGGAACGCCACCAGCACCGTGGTGAGCAGGACCAGGGCGACGAGCTTGGTCCACGCCGGGGCCCGGTGCAGCGGGCTCACGGCTCGCTCCGCCGGGCCGGGGCGCCGTCCATGAGCCGGCAGTAGAACGCGACGCTCTCCCCGGGTGCGCCGTCGGCGACGACCCGCCCCTCGTCGATGACGAGGACCCGGTCCCACCCGGGCACGAGGTCGAGGTCGTGGGTGACCAGGACGACCCGCTGCGGGAGGGCGGCGATCAGGTCGGCGACCCGCCGGGTGTGCCGCCGGTCGAGCAGGGTCGTCGGCTCGTCGCAGACCAGGACCGACGGCTCGAGGACGAGGACCGAGGCCAGGGCGAGGGCCTGCTTCTGGCCGCTGGAGAGCAGGTGGGCCGGATGGTCCGCATGGGCGGCCAGCCCATGGGCGGCCAGGGCCGCGTCCACCCGGCGGGTCACCTCAGCGCGGTCGAGACGGCGCCCGCGGAGCGAGAACTCCACGTCCTCGCGAACCGTCGGCATGACGATCTGGGCGTCGGGGTCGGAGAAGACGAACCCCACGGCCCGGCGCACGGCTCCCCCATCGCGGCGCGTGTCGAGGCCGTCGACGCTGACCCGGCCCTCGGCCGGCAGGACGAGCCCGTTGAGCAACCGGGCGAGGGTGGACTTGCCGGACCCGTTCGCGCCGATGACGGCGACCCGGCGCTCGGCGAGATCGACGCTGACCTCACGCAGGACGACTCGCTCGCCATAGCGGTGGCTGACGCCCTCGATCCGGATCACTGCAGGTCAGGGAGCTGCGACACGGTCCCGATCGCGCCGCGCGGCCACCCGGGCGACGTCGGGCATGGCGCGGTGGACGGCGGCTGCCACCGTGGTCGCGATGACGACCTTGGCGAGGTCGCCCGGCACGAAGTAGAGGTTGGCCCTGGTGGCGGCGGCCAGGGACAGGCCCGCGACGGCGGACAGGACGGGGATGCCCACGGCATACACCGCGAGGATGCCGCCGACGACGTTGGCGCTCGCCCCCCACCACGTGGGGTAGGCCGGGAGCCGGCGCTCGACGAGCCAGCCGATGACGACCGCGCCGACGACGAACCCGTAGAGGTAGCCCGAGGTCGGGCCGACGAACGAGCCGAGTCCACCCTTGCCGCCGGCGAACACCGGGAGCCCGATCGCGCCCATGGCCAGGTAGAGCATGACGGCAAGGCCCCCACGCCGCCAACCGAGGATCGACCCCGCGAGCATGACGCCGAGCGTCTGCAGCGTGATGGGCGCGGGGAAGCCGCCCACGGGGATGGCCCCGGGAATGGCGAGGGCCGCGATGAGGGCGGCGAACGATGCGACGAGCGCAAGGTCGCGGGCGGAGAGCGACCTGCGGGCGAGCGGCTGGATGGCCATCGGTGTCCTTGGTTCGGTGGGCACGGCTGAGGCGACCCTATCCCCTACCCGCCGGTCACTCCCGCTGCGCGAGCCCCGCCGCGAGACGCGTCCCACCCGCTCGGCCCGCTGGACGCTCAGGCGGTCGGAGCCGCCTGGTCGGACCCGGCATGCCGGGGCACCGGCACCGCGTCGACGCCGGCCTCCTTGCGCTGCTCCGGGGTGATCGGCGCCGGGGCGTCGGTGAGCGGGTCGTAGCCGCCGCCGGACTTCGGGAAGGCGATGACGTCGCGGATCGAGTCGAACCCGCCGAGCAGCATGACGATCCGGTCCCACCCGAACGCGATCCCACCGTGCGGAGGCGCCCCGAACCTGAAGGCGTCGAGGAGGAACCCGAACTTCTCCTGGGCCTGCTCCGGGGTCAGTCCCATGACCTGGAACACCCGCTCCTGGACGTCGCGGCGGTGGATACGGATCGAGCCGCCGCCGATCTCGTTGCCGTTGCACACCAGGTCGTAGGCGTACGCGAGCGCCTGGCCCGGCCGCTCGGCGAAGGTGTCGAGGAACTCGGGCTTCGGCGAGGTGAACGCGTGGTGCACGGCGGTCCAGGCCCCGGCACCGACGGCGACGTCCCCGGCGGCCACGGCCTCGGCGGCCGGCTCGAACAGCGGCGCGTCGACGACCCAGAGGAAGGACCAGGCGTTGTCGTCGATGAGCCCCACGCGGTGGCCGATCTCGAGCCGGGCGGCGCCGAGCAGCGTCCGGCTGGACCGCACCGGTCCGGCGGCGAAGAAGACGACGTCCCCCGGGACGGCGCCGACGTGCGCGGCCAGGCCCGCGACCTCGCTCTCGGACAGGTTCTTGGCAGCGGGCCCCCCCAGGGAGCCGTCCTCGCCGACGACGACGTAGGCCAGCCCCTTGGCGCCGCGCTGCCTGGCCCAGTCCTGCCAGGCGTCGAGCTGCTTGCGCGACTGGCTCGCCCCCCCCGCCATGACGACGGCGCCGACATACTCCGCCTGGAACACCCGGAACGGGGTGTCCGCGAAGTACCTGGTGCAGTCGACGAGCTCGAGGCCGAAGCGCAGGTCCGGCTTGTCCGAGCCGTAGCGGGCCATCGCCTCGGCGTAGGTGATCCGCGGGAAGGGTGCGGCGAGCTCGACGCCGATCAGCCGCCAGACCTCCCGGACGACGGCCTCGCCGACCTCGATGACGTCGTCCTGCTCGACGAAGCTCATCTCGATGTCGAGCTGGGTGAACTCGGGCTGCCGGTCGGCGCGGAAGTCCTCGTCGCGGTAGCACCGGGCGATCTGGTAGTACCGCTCCATCCCGGCCACCATGAGCAGCTGCTTGAACAGCTGGGGGCTCTGCGGGAGGGCATACCAGGTTCCGGGCGAGAGCCGCGCGGGCACCACGAAGTCCCTGGCGCCCTCGGGCGTGGACCGGGTCAGGGTCGGGGTCTCGATCTCGACGAAGCCCCGGGCCCCCAGCACCGAGCGGGCCGCGGCGTTGACCCGGGAGCGCAGCCGCAGCGCGGTGCCCGAGGAGTGGGCGCCGGGCCGGCGCAGGTCGAGGTAGCGATGCTTGAGCCGGGACTCCTCGCCGACACTCACGTGGCTGTCGATCTGGAACGGCAGGGGCGCGCTGGGGTTGAGCACCTCGAGGCTCTCCGCGACCACCTCGACCTCGCCGGTCGGCAGGTCGGGGTTGGCGTTCCCCTCGGGCCGGCGGCGCACCCGGCCGACGACCCTGACGACGTACTCGCTGCGCAGCTCGTGCGCCCCACCCTGCGCAAGCACCTCGTCCCGGGCGACGACCTGGGCGACGCCCGAGGCATCCCGCAGGTCGATGAAGGCCACCGCGCCGTGGTCGCGCCGCTTCGCCACCCAGCCGGCGAGTGTGACGCTCTGGTCGGTGTGCTCGGCACGCAGCGTGCCGGCCTCGTGGGTGCGAAGCACGGGTGATCGATCCTTCGTAGTCGGTGCGGTGGGTGCGCGACCGTATGCCGTCAGCGCGCCGGCCTGCGCCGGGCGCCCCCATGGAGGCGGCCCGCAGCGGGCCGGCCCCATCCTACGGACCCTGGCATCGAGGGTACGACCGCGCCCCGCACCCGGGCGGCCGCTGCCGACGCTGGCTAGCATGCAGCGATGGCCGGTCGCCGCCGCAGGGCCCGGGTCGCCGACATCCACGAGGCGGCGCTCGCGATGCCCCACGTCGTCGCCGACACGGGCCCCCCAGGCAACACGGTGTACAAGGTGGGGGGCAGGAGCTTCGTCTTCTTCCGCAACCCCCGGCCCGATGCGGCCGATCCCGAGAGCGGCGAGCCCTACGACGACGTCGTCGTGCTCTGGGTCGGGTCGGCCGAGGAGAAGCTCGCCCTGGTGCAGGACCCGTCGACCCCCTTCTTCACGACCCCACACTTCGCCGGCCACCCGTCGGTGCTGTTGCGAACCAGCCGGATCGGCGAGCTCGGGCCGGACGAGGTGGCCGAGCTGGTCCAGGACGCCTGGCTCGCCCGCGCCTCGCGGGCCAGGGCGCGGGCCTGGCTCACCGAGCACGATCTCGACGCCCGTTCCTGACGAAAAGCCTGCGCCGCCCAGGTAGGGGTGTCACAGTGGTTCAACTCGACATGCAGGGGGAGCGATCGTGATCCGAGGGATAACCCGACGGCAGGTGCTCGTTGCAGTGCCCGTCCTGGCGACGGCCGCCTGCAGCGGCCAGAGCATCGAGCCGCCGCCGACCCCGAGCTCGCCCAACCCCCCGAGCACGACCGCGACGCCCGGCGCGGCCCACGGCACCGAGCGACACAGCGGCGGGGCCGTGGTGATCTCGGGCGCCGACGCCGCAGCGACCGTCGCGGTCAGCCGGGCCCTGTTCGACTCGTCGACGGTGGTGGTCGTCGTCACAACCGCAGACGCCGAGCCGCTGGCCGCCGCGGGTGCAGCCGCCGCCGCCCTCGGGGCCCCTCTGCTGCTGGCCTCGGACGCCCTGGCCGACGAGGTCACCCGGCTCCAGGCCCGAACGGTGCTCGCCTACCCCTCGGCGGTGGGCCTGACCCTCGGTGACGTCGAGGTGGTCCCTGGTCCGGCCGACCCGGCCTCGCTGGCGGAGCAGGACATCCCCGTGCCGTTGCCGGTGAGCGGCGCGGCGCCGACCCCGGTGGTCCTCACGACGAGCGCGTCGCCCACGAGCCCCGCACTGTTGGCGGCGGTGCGGGCAGCGGGCGTGGAGCCACACTCCATCGCGTCCGCCGACCCCCGACGGGCGGGCGCGACCGCGACCGCGATGCACGACGACCCCCAGGCGCCGGTTCTCGCACTGGGCTCCGCGTTCGGCAGCACCGAGCGTTTCGCCTCTCGTGTGCTGACCGTCCGCACCGCGCCCCAGATCCCCGGCGGCGGCTGGGTGCCGTTCCCCGACCGCCGGATGGCGGCGATCTACGGCCACCCCGGCACCCCGTCGCTCGGCGCACTGGGCCAGCAGGGCATCGCGTCCTCGGTGACGCGGGCCAAGCGGCTCGCGGCGGCCCTCGGGGCGGCGACCTCGACCAAGGTCGTGCCGGCGTTCGAGATCATCGCGACCGTCGCCGCCGTGTCGGCGGGCCCGGACCACAACTTCTCCACCGAGAGCGCGGTGTCCACGCTTCGACCGTGGGTCGACGCGGCGGGCAAGGCCGGCGTGTATGTCGTCCTGGACCTTCAGTCGGGGCGCAGCGAGTTCCTCAAGCAGGCCAAGCTCTACGCACCGCTGCTGAGCCAGCCGCACGTCGGACTGGCCCTGGACCCGGAGTGGCGGCTCGCCAAGAAGCAGCGCCCGCTCAAGCAGGTGGGGTCGGTCGACGCGGACGAGATCAACGCCGTCATCGTGTGGCTCGCCGACCTGGTCCAGGCAAACGGCCTGCCGCCCAAGGTGCTGGCGGTGCACCAGTTCTCGACCTCGATGATCCGCCGGCGCTACCGCCTCGACACGAGCCACGACCAGGTCCAGGTCGTCATCCACGCCGACGGGCAGGGCTCTCGGACAGCGAAGTTCGCAACCTGGCGGACCCTGCGGGCGGGGCTTCCGCGGGGGGTGTTCCTCGGCTGGAAGAACTTCTACAGGATGGACAGCCAGCCGATGAACCCGGCCGAGACGATGCGGCTGGTCCGCCCGATCCCGTCGTTCGTCTCCTACCAGTGAGGCGTCAGAACCGCCTGGGCACGAAGGTCTGTTCGTGGATCGGCGGACGGACGTAAGGGATCTGCTGCATGACCGGCAGCTCGACGACGTCGGGCGCCACGTCCTCGTACTCGAACTGGCCCAGCAGGTGGTTGATGCAGTTGAGCCGGGCCGCCCGCTTGTCGTCGGAGGGGACGACGTACCAGGGCGCCTGCTTGATGTCGGTGTACTGGAACGTCGTGTCCTTGGCCATCGAGTACCTGACATACAGCTCGTGCTCGGCGAGGTCCATGTCGGAGAGCTTCCACCGCTTGAGCGGCTCGGCGTTGCGCGCCTCGAACCGGCGACGCTGCTCCTCGAAGGACACCGAGAACCAGTACTTGAGGACGACGATCCCGGACCGGACGAGCATCCGCTCGAACTCGGGACAGGACCGCAGGAACTCCTGATGCTCCTCGTCGCTGCAGTAGCCCATGACCCACTCGACGTTGCTGCGGTTGTACCAGCTTCGGTCGAACAGGACCATCTCCCCCGCGGCCGGCAGGTACTCGGCATACCGCTGGAAGTACCACTGGGTCTGCTGACGCTCGGTCGGCTTCGGCAGCGCGACGACCCGCACGGTGCGCGGGCTGGTGCGCTCGGTGATCCGCTTGATGACCCCGCCCTTACCGGCCGAGCCGCGTCCCTCGAAGATGACCAGGACCTTCAGCCCCTGGGTCTGGATCCAGTACTGCAGCAGCACGAGCTGGGTCTGCAGCCGCTCCATCTCCTCCTCGTAGACGGCCTTCTTGAGCCGGCCGTTCTTCTTGTAGTCGTGGGCGTGCCCGGTCGGGCCGACGAATCCGACGTCGTCGGCGCCTTCGGGGATCGCTGTCTCGTGATCCATGGATGCCGTCCTTCGCTCGAGGCTCCTCGCATCCTTGCGCGCCCGGTGCGGGTCGGCAAGCCACGGCGGATGCGGAGTCGGCCACGGCGGGACTCGGGGCGGGCCGCGCCCGGCGGGACGCGGGGCCAGGCCTACGGCCGTCAGCTGCGCAGCCGCGGGTTGCTGGGCCACGGCGCGTCCACGGGGCGCAGGTCGCGCCAGCCGCGGCCGCGGGCCGCGAGGGTGGCGAGGACCCCGAGGGCGAGGGTGGGGTTGTGCACCCGCGAGGAGAGCACGGCGTCCCGGACCTCCTCGAGCGAGGCCCACCGGGTCGGCATCCCGCGCTCCTCTCCGGTGCGCTCGTGCCGCTGCTGCTCGGGGACCATCGTGAGGTCTCGAGCCAGGTAGATGCGCATCGCCTCGTTGGAGCCGCCCGGAGAGGCGACGTAGTCCAGCAGCGTGTTCCAGGTGGCGGCGGTGCGGTCGACCTCCTCGTGCAGCTCGCGGACCGCCGTCTCGTGCGGGGGCTCCCCGTCGACGTCGAGCAGCCCGGCGGGCAGCTCCCACTCGAAGGCGCCGACCGGGTGGCGGTACTGCTGGATGAGCAGCACCCGGTCGCGCTCGTCCAGCGCGAGGATGGCGACCGCACCGGGATGCGCGACGACCTCTCTGGTCAGGGTGCCGGCAGCGCCGAGCTCGAACGTCTCCTCGACGACGTCCCACACCCGCCCCTCGAACAGCCGGCGCGACGACGTGTTCGGCTGGGGGTCGACCCGGTCGGCGAGCGGCCCGGGCACGTCAGGCCGGGGTCGAGATGGCGTCGGACGAGGAGGCCGCCGGCTCGGGCGTCGACGAGGACGCGTCGCCCCGCTCGGCGGAGCCGTGCTTGGGCCGCTCGACCTCGACGAGCCGGGACGCGCGCTGCGCCTGGATCGCCGCGCCGACCAGCCCGGCGAACAGCGGGTGGGCCCGGGTCGGGCGCGACTTGAACTCCGGGTGGGCCTGGGTCGCGACGTAGTAGGGGTGGACCGCGCGGTCGAGCTCGACGAACTCGACAAGGTTCCCGTCCGGCGACGTGCCGCTGACGACCAGCCCCGCCTCGGCGAGCCGGTCACGGTAGCCGTTGTTGACCTCGTAGCGGTGCCGGTGCCGCTCGGAGACCTCGGCCACGCCGTATGCCTCGGCAACGATGGACCCGGCGACCAGGCTCGCGGGGTAGGCGCCGAGCCGCATCGTGCCGCCGAGGTCTCCCGCGCCGTCGACGAAGGCTTTCTGCTCCTCCATCGTGGCGATCACCGGGTCGGGCGTCTGGGGGTCGAACTCCGTCGAGCTGGCGCCCTCGATCCCCGCCACGTTGCGGGCGAACTCGATGACCATGCACTGCAGGCCCAGACACAGGCCGAGCGCGGGCACCTGGCGCTCTCTCGCCCACCGCAGTGCACCCACCTTGCCCTCGATGCCGCGGACCCCGAACCCGCCGGGGACGACGATGGCGTCCACCCCACCGAGCGCCTTGCTCGCGCCGTGGTCGCTCACGCAGTCGTCGGAGACCACCCAGCGGATCTTGACCTTGGCGTCGTGGTGGAACCCTCCGGCCCGCAGGGCCTCGGTGACCGAGAGGTAGGCGTCGGGCAGGTCGATGTACTTGCCGACGAGGGCGACCTCGACCTCCTCGGCAGGCTCGTGGACGCGGCCCAGCAGCCGGTCCCAGGAGGTCCAGTCGACATCGCGGAAGGCGAGCCCGAGGCGGCGGATGACATAGGCGTCCAGGCCCTCGCGGTGCAGCACCTTGGGGATGTCGTAGATGCTCGGCGCGTCGACGGCGGCCGCCACGGCCTCGGTGTCGACATCGCACATGAGCGAGATCTTGCGTTTGATGGCGTCCGGAATCTCCCGGTCCGCGCGCAGGACGAGCCCGTCGGGCTGGAGCCCGAGCTGGCGCATCGCGGCCACCGAGTGCTGGGTGGGCTTGGTCTTGAGCTCGCCGCTCGGCGCGAGGTAGGGCACGAGGGAGACGTGCAGGAAGAAGACGGCGTCGCGGCCGAGGTCGTGGCGGACCTGGCGGGCGGCCTCGAGGAAGGGCAGCGACTCGATGTCGCCGACCGTGCCGCCGATCTCGGTGATGATGACGTCGGGGGCGTCGGCGTCGGCGACCCCGGCAGATCCGGCGGCCTGGGCGCGCATTCGCGCCTTGAGCTCGTTGGTGATGTGCGGGATGACCTGGACGGTGTCGCCGAGGTACTCGCCGCGCCGCTCCTTGGCGATGACCCGGCTGTAGACCTGACCGGTCGTCACGTTGGCGTTGCCGTGCAGGTTGACGTCGAGGAATCGCTCGTAGTGACCGATGTCGAGGTCGGTCTCGGCCCCGTCGTCGGTGACGAACACCTCGCCGTGCTGGAACGGGTTCATCGTCCCGGGGTCGACGTTGAGGTAGGGGTCCAGCTTCTGCATGGTGACCCGCAGGCCGCGCGCCCGGAGCAGGTGTCCGAGGCTGGAGGCGGTGAGGCCCTTGCCGAGCGATGAGGCGACGCCCCCGGTCACGAAGATCTGTTTCGTCTGCGCCACGGGCTTCAACTCTACGTCATGCCCCGGCGGGCCACCGACCGCGACCCACCGGGACCGGTCCGCGTCTCACGGCTCGGATGGCTGCGTGGGCGTCCCGCGGGTGGTCGCCGCCCCCGCACGTCGGTAGGCCGCGAGCGCGGCGGCCACGGCGTCGGCCCTGGTGGGCAGCTCGGCGGCCCGGGCCCGCGCACGCTCACGCAGGTCGGTGGCGAGGTCGCTCGAGCCCAGCACGTCGCAGATGGCGTCGGCCAGCGCCTGCGGGTCACCGGCGGGGACGAGCACGCCGGCCGAGCCGAGCACCGCCGCCGTGCCGCCGACGGCGGTGGCGACGATCGGAGCGCCCGCGTGCAACGCCTCCTGCAGGCCGACCGGCTGCCCCTCCCACACCGCCGAGGACACGACGAGGTCGGCGGCGGCGACGAGGTCCGGGACGTCGGCGCGGTGCCCGAGCACCAGGACGGGCAGTCGCGCGCTCGCGACCCGGGCCGCCAGGTGCGGCCGGAGAGGGCCGTCTCCGGCGAGCGCCGTGACGAGGTCGACCCGGTCCCCCAGCAGGGTCACCGCGTCGAGAAGCAGGTCCAGCCCCTTCTGGGGCGCCAGGCGGGCGACGACGACCGCCAGAGCGGAGGTGCCGGCGAGGCCCAGCTCGCGGCGCACCTGCGAGCGGGTGCGCCCCGGTGGTGCCGGCGGTGGCGCGGGCACGACCGCCAGGCCGGTGGCGGCGGCTCCCAGCCGCACCTGCCGGTCGACCAGGTCCGCCGAGACTCCCAGCACGAGGGCGGCCCTGCGGGCCACGAGGCGCTCGAGGACGGCATAGACGGCGCCGAGCCGCCCCCCGGGGGTGGCATTGTGCACGGTGACAACGAGTGGGGGGTGGCCGCGGGGCATCGCCAAGGCGGTCAGCGCACCGGCCCGCAGCCCGTGGGCGTGGACCACGTCGGCGCCGCGGGCTGCCCGTCGCAGGGCGCCCACGGCCGCGACGTCGCCGGAGGGATGCGGCCGCTCGGACACCTCGATGGGCAGGTGTCCCGCTCCGGAGGCGGTGAAGCCGAACTGGGCCTGGACCGGCGGCGGGCAGACCACGAGAACCTCATGGCCCTCGCCGACCAGACCGGCCGCGAGGTCGTGCACGTGGCGGCCGACGCCCCCGGCGCTCGTCGCCAGGACGAGGGCGACCCTCATGCGGTCCGCCCGCGGCGGGCCGCGACCCAGGCCCGGCCCTGCGCAGCGACGTCGCTGTCGACGACGACGACCGCCGCGCCGTAGCCCAGGACGGCCACCAGCGCGGCCACGAGGCCGGTGACGAGCGACCCCGCCGCGGTGGTACCCGCCGACGGCGCGAGCCGCTGCGCAGCCCCCCAGCCGACGGCGACCCCGACGAGCACCGACCCGCAGGTGCGCAGCGCGCCGTCGGTCGAGGCGCTCCCCCAGGCGCGGTGGACGAGCACGGCGAGCGTCGTCGCCGCCACCGTCATGCCGACCGAGGACGCCACGCCGAGGGTCACCAGGGTGCGCAGCGGACCGGCGTCGGCCCGCAGGAGGGCGATCGGGACCACCGCCGCGAGCAGCCACCCGCCGGCGACGGCCAGGCCCGCGGCCCGGGGGCGGCCGCGCACGTAAAGGGCCCGGATGAGCAGGGCGGCGGCGCCGAACCCGGCGACACCGGGGGCGTACGCGGCGAGGGCCTCGCCGAGGGAGGACAGCGCCGCGGCGCTCGTTCGGCCACCTCCCCTGCGGGCGTCGAGCGCCGTGAAGAACGCCTCCACCGACCCCGAGGTCGCAACGAGGACGGCGACCCCCAGCCCGCCGAGGAGGAGAACGGCTCGCAACGACCGGGCCAGGGTCCTGTCGTCGTCCGGTGCGGTGCCCCGTCCGCGGGCGAGCGTGGGGAAGGCGGCGGTCGCGACGGGGACCGCCAGCACGGCATACGGCAGGAGGTAGACCGCCTGGACATAGCCGTAGACAGCCGCCGTCCCCTCCCCACCGCGGTGGTTGGACACCCACAACGTGACGACGACGGCCAGCTGCTGCGCCAGCAGGGCGACGAGGCCGGCGGTGGCGAGCGAGGCGGAGCGCCGCGCGTCGCCTTCGGCGAACCGCAGGGTCGGCGTCCACCGCCAGCCGGCCCGCCACGCGGGGACCAGGAGCGGCAGGCTGAGGGCCGCGACGCCCGCCGTGGTCCCCCAGGCGAGCAGCTGGAGCGCAGCGCCCTGGACCGTAGCCGGGTCCGTGGCCCCCTGGACCATGGCACCGTAGCCGAGGTATGCCGCGATGACCACGATGCTGGACAGCAGGGGCGCCAGGGCCGCGGCGAGGAACCGGCGGTGGGCCTGCAGCAGACCGACCAGCACGATTCCGACGCCGTAGAGCGGCACCTGGACCGCGAAGACGCGCAGCATGAGGGTCCCGGCGGCGGCGCCGCCCGGGACCGTGGGGTCGACGATCCAGCGCGAGAGCCACGGCGCGGCCAGAGCGAGCGCAACGCCGAGCGGCACGAGCACCGCGAGGCACCAGGTGAGCAGGGCGGAGGCGCTGCGGTGGGCGCGGTCGGGGTCCTCGCGGCCGAGATGGCCGGCGATGACCGGCACCGCCACGGCGGCGAGGATCCCTCCGGCGGCGATCTCGTAGAGGACGTTGGGCAGGGCGTTGACGCTGGTGTAGACGGCTCCGACGCCGCCGGTGCGGACGGAGTCGGCGAACACGAGGGTGCGACCGAACCCGGCGATCCGGGCCGCCAGGGTGGTCGCTGCGATGAGCCCCGCGGCCCCCGCGATCCCGGTGGCGGTAGCGCGCCTGGTGTTCACCGGCGCCGCCGACCGAGGGCGTCGAGCTCGCGCAGCCCGGGGGTCGACTCGATGACCTCGGTGAAGCTGACCTTCTCGGAGACCAGCGTCAGGGCGGCGAGGGCGGCGAGCGCCGCGAGCCGCCCGGTCAGCCGGGTTCGCTCGACGAGGGCCACGCCGAGCAGGGCGCCCGCTGCGTTGGCGCCGGTGTCGCCGAGCATCGCCTCCTCGGCGAGGTCGGGTCCGAGTAACGCCAGGGCGGCTCCGAGGGCGGCCGCGGCGGCGCCGGTCCCGGGACGCCCGGGCCGCACGAGCAGCGGTAGGGCCGCCAGCGTGGTGGCCTTGAGTGCCCGTCCGGGACGCAGGTCGAGCAGGTTGACGAGGTTGGCGCTCGCCGCGACCACGGCCCCGCCGACGAGCGTCGCGACCCGCCCGCCAGGCCCTCCGGGGGCGGGGTGGGCCGCAGACGCGCCGGGGCCGCAGGCGGACGTCCTGGCCCGGCGGTCGACGACGACCACCGCCACCAGGCCGGTCAGCGCGAGCCCGGCCACCTTGATCGAGCCGCTGGTGAGCCGTCCGTGGGCGAGTGCCCCGAGGTGACCCCGCAGCCCCTTGCTCGAGGCGTCGCCGGTGAGGTCGTCCAGGGCGCCCAGGGCCCCCGCGGCGGCCCCCGCCAGGGCCGGGGCGGGGCCCGCAAGGGCCGCTGCGGCGGTGGCGCCGAGGACGAACGCCGGCCCCTCCAGCAGGGTGACCGCCTCCCCCGTGTGGTTGGTGCGCTGCCAGGGCGCCCGCCAGGCGGGCGGGAGCAGGGCGCCGGCGCGGTATGCCCCGGCGGCGGCCACCCCGGCGACGGCGACGACGCGGAGCGGGCGGAGCCGGCTCACGGCGTGGACGCGGGCAGCGGGGGGAAGGCCGCGGTCACGCCGCTCTCGAGGCCGTACTGGCCAGCCCCCCCGTCGAGCTGCTCGGTCAGGGCGAAGACGATGCTGGCGCGGCCCATCGGCAGGCCCACGTCGTCGATGGTCGACACTGCCTTGACAGCGTCGCCGTCGTCGCGGGCGGCGATGACGACCGAGGGGCTCTTCTGGTCGCCGGACACCCCCACGTCGGACGCCAGCACCGCGCCCGAGCTCCCGAGGTCGAGGGCCTTGGCAAGGGTGACGTAGCCCTTGACGGCCGCCGTGTCGGCGTCGGAGCTCCCCGGGGCGTTGTCGGCGCCGATGACCACGCTGAGCTCGGCGGGGACCGGCTCCGGCACGTCGACCTCGAGCAGGTCGGCCTTGGTGAGGTCCTCGACCGCCGTCGTCACCTGGATGGGCGGGGGGGTTGCCTCGACCCCGGTGCCGCTGCCGGTGGGCTTGCGTACGAGCAGCCGGGCAAGGACGGCGTCCAGGGCCGACCCGTCGGCCGCGGCGGGGTCCGCGCCGAGGTTGGTCGCGAGCCGCTCCGCGAGCTGGTCGCGGGCGTCGGCGGTGGCCTTGTCGGACGAGACCCAGGTGTCGTGCACCGTCGTCGTTGAGGCGACCCGGGCGCCCGAGAGCTCGAGCACCGTCGCGGTGGCCTTGGCCGTGCCGGCGTCGGCACCGGGGAGGACGACGAGGCTGACCGTCCGCCCGACGAGGGCGTCGGCCACCAGGGTGGGGTTCGCCGCCGCGGCGAAGGCGTCGCGCGCCGCGCTGGCCTTGGTCTGCTCGTCGAGCTGGGCGCGCAGGTCGCTCTTGTCCTGCCGCAGCTGGGAGAGCTCCTGGGACACCGTCCTGCTGATCCCCTGCTGCAGCGGGCCGGCGCCCAGCACGATGCCCACGGCGAGCGCCAGGAAGATCGAGACGATGGAGACGAGGTGGTATCGGAAGTCGATCACGAGAAGACCCCTTGGATGGCCGACCACAGGTCGTCCAGTTGCGCGCCGATGACTTGGTTGAAGGCGGGTGTGGCCCACAGGGCGGCGATGAGCGCGAGGCCCCCGACGGCCGCCACGAGGACGAGCCAGGCGAGCGACATCTGGGAGCGGTAGAGGCGGCTCACGCCCTTGGCGTCGACGAACTTGCCACCGACCCGCAACCGGGTGAGGAACGTGCTGGCCATCCCGGAGCGGCCCTTGTCGAGGAACTCGATGAGCGTCGCGTGCGCGCCGACGGCGACGATGAGGGTAGCGCCCTTGTCGTCGGCCAGCAGCATCGCAACGTCCTCGCTCGTGCCGGTGGCCGGGAACACGACCGGATGCAGCCCGAGCGCCTCTACCCGATCGAGCCCCGGTGCCCGGCCGTCCCGGTAGGCGTGGACGACGACCTCGGCGCCGCAGCGCAGCGTGGCGTCGGACACCGAGTCCATGTCGCCGACGACGAGGTCCGGGGTCAGCCCGGCCTCGACGAGGGCGTCCGCGCCGCCGTCGACCCCGATGAGCACCGGCTTGTACTCACGGATGTAGGACCGCAGCATCCGCAGGTCCTCCTTGTAGTGGTAGCCGCGCACCACGATGAGGACATGGCGGCCGTCGATCTCGGTCGTGATGTCGGGGACCCCGACGCCGTCGAAGAGCAGGTCGCGCTCCTTGCGGAGGTACTCCATCGTGTTGGCCGCGAACGCCTCGAGCTGGTCCGACAGGCCCGCGCGAGCCTCGCTCATCGCCGCCTCGACGGCCTCCTCGTCCAGGACCGCGCCGAACGCGACCGGCTCACCCGCGTTCAGCAGGTCGTTGCCCGCCACCGTCAGCGGCATGCCGTCCTTGAGCACCGACATGACGGGCGTGCCGACATCGTCGAGCAGCACGATCCCCGCCTCGATGAGGATCTCTGGTCCGAGGTTGGGGTAGCGGCCCGAGATCGACGGCGAGGCGTTGACGACGGCCACCGGTCGGCAGGCCACCAGGGCCTCGGCGCTCACCCGGTCGATGTCCTGATGGTCGATGACCGCGATGTCGCCGGGCTGGAGGCGCTTGGTGAGGTCCTTGGTGCGCCGGTCCACGCGCGCAGGTCCGCTCACCCCGAGCTCGGGGGAGCGTGATCGGGGTCCGGGGACACGCATCGCCATGGTGGCTCCATCGTGCCATGAACGGACGTCGGCTCACGCCTGGCCGGCGGCCCCGGAGGGGGCGCGACCGGCTCGGGCGAGCAGCTCGCGGGCGTTCTCGAGGGCGGCGTCGGTTCCTGCCCCGGCCATCATCCTGGCCAGCTCGGCGACCCGCTCCTCGCCCTCGACGGCGACGACGCCGCTGGTCGTGATGTGGCCGTCGCCGGACTTGGTGACGACGAGGTGGCGGTCCGCGTGGGCGGCGACCTGGGCCAGGTGGGTGACGACGACGACTTGGGCGTGCCGTGATAGCTCGGCGAGCCGGGACCCGACGTCGAGGGCCGCCCGGCCACCGACGCCGGCGTCGACCTCGTCGAAGACGAAGGTCGGCACCTGCGAGACCTCCGCTGCGGTCGCGACCTCGATGGCGAGCATGACCCGGGACAGCTCGCCCCCGGAGGCCGCCTTGGTGACCGTCCGGGCCGGGGTTCCGGGGTTGGCCGCGAGCCGGATCTCGACGTCGTCGGCCCCCTGTGGCCCGAAGACCCCGGACGGGGTGAGGACCACGCTCACGGCCGCCCGCGGCATACCGAGGCCGGCGAGCTCACCGGTGATCCGCTCCCCCAGGCTGGCAGCCGCCCGCTCGCGCTCGGCGCTGACCCGGGCCGCTGCCTGCTCGCGCTCCTCGGTGAGGCGGACCAGGTCGGCCTCGAGCTCGCCGAGGCGGTCGTCGGCGCCGAGCAGCTCGGTGAGCCGGGCGACCGCTCGCGCCGACCACGCCAGAACCTCGTCGACCGTGTGGCCGTACCGGGCGGTGAGGGTGCCCAGCTGGGCCCGGCGCTGCTGGACCCAACCGAGACGCTGGGGGTCGAGGTCGACGGTATCGGCGTAGCGAGTGAGATCGGAGCCGAGGTCGGAGGCGAGGATGCCGAGCTCGACGAGCCGGACCTCGAGCTCGGCGAGCTCGGGGTCGTTGGCCGCGGCGCCCGCCACGGCCGCGCGGGCGCTGGCGAGCGCTCCGGTGACGCCGTCGGCGGACCCCCCGGCAGCGTCGTCGTCGCCCACGACGAGCAGCCCCGCGCAGTGGGCGGCCAGCCGGAGCTCCTCGGCATGCGCAAGCCGCTCGTCCTCGACCCGCAGCGCTGCGTCCTCGCCCGGCAGCGGGTCGACCTGCTCGATCCGCTCCAGACCGAGGCGGAGCACCTCGATCTGCTGAGCGCGCTCGCGTCCCAGGGAGCGCAGCCGGGCCAGCTCCTCGCCCACCCGGGCGTGCTCGGCGTGGGCGGCCCGGTAGGTCGTGAGTGCGTCGCCGAGCGGTGGCCCACCGAACGCGTCGAGCAGCTCGCGGTGTTGGTCGGCGTGGCGCAGCCGCCACTGGTCGGCCTGGCCGTGCACGGCCACGAGGTGCTCGGAGAGCTCGGTGAGCAGGCCGGCCGGCGCGGCCCGCCCCCCGACGTGGGCCCGCGAGCGCCCTTCCCCGGACACGGTCCGGACGAGGATGAGTCCGTCATCGATGTCGGCGCCCGCCTCGGCCGCCCGCAGCAGCGCCGGGTGCCCGGCCGGCAGGTCGAGGACCCCTTCGACGACCGCTCGGTCGGCGCCGACCCTGACCAGGCTGGGGTCGGCCCGGACACCGAGGAGAAGGAGGAGCCCGCTGACGACCATCGTCTTGCCCGCGCCGGTCTCGCCGGTCAGGACGGTCAGTGCGGGGTGCAGCTCGAGCACGGCGTCGTCGATGACGCCGAGGTCGCGGATGCGGATCTCAGAGAGCACGGGGCCCAGCCTGTCACGTCCGGGCGACGCCGTCGGCCCGTCCCCGCTCCGCCTCGGACCGGTCCCGGCCCCGCCAGCCCTCGACCGACAGGTCGAACTTGGCGACGATGCGGTCGGTGAACGGTGCGGTGTCGAGGCGGGCCAGCCGCACGGGCTCGGCCGAGCGGGTGACCTGCACCCGCGCCCCCGGGGCGATGTCGACCGTGCGCCGGCCGTCGCAGGCGAGCACGCCGCTGACCTCGCTGTCGGCGAGGATCTCCACGGCCAGCACTGAGCGCGTGCCGACGACGACCGGCCGGGCGAACAGGGCGTGGGCGCTGATGGGGACCAGGAGCATCGCCTCGACATTGGGCCAGACGACCGGGCCACCGGCCGACAGCGCGTAGGCCGTGGAGCCGGTCGGCGTGGCGAGGACGACGCCGTCGCAGCCCCAGGACGAGAGCGGCCTCCCGTCGACCTCGACGGCCAGCTCGATCATCCGGGCGCGGGACGCCTTCTCGACCGACACCTCGTTGAGCGCCCAGCTCGAGAAGACTGCTCGCCCGCCCTCGGTGACGGTCACCTCGAGGGCTATCCGCTCCTCGACGGTGTAGTCACGGGCGACGATACGGTCCACGGTGGCGTCCAGATCCTCGACCTCGGCCTCGGCCAGGAAGCCCACGTGCCCGAGGTTGACCCCGAGCAGCGGCACCCGGCGTCCCCGGCACAGCTCGGCGGCCCGCAGGATCGTGCCGTCGCCCCCGAGGACGACCACGAGCTCGCAGCTGTCGGCCGGGTCCTCGAGGTCGACGAGCCGCACTCCACCGTCCAGCTCGGCGGCGAGCAGCTGGTCTGCCAGGACCTCGACCCCGGCCGCAGTGAGCCGCTGGGCGACATCGGCCGCCAAGGCGTGCACGTCGCGCTTGGTGGGATGAGCGACGAGGAGGATCCGGCGGGTGCTCGCAGTCACGCGGGTCCTTTCGTCGTCAAGGCCCGACCAGCTCGGCCAGGGTGTCAGACCCCATCTTCGCCGACCGGTCCGGCCGCATCCACATGAGGTACTCGACGTTGCCCTCGGTCCCGGGCAGCGCACTGGCCAGGACGGCGTGAGCGAAGAGCCCGGTGGCCTCGCCGGCCGAGGCGACCGCGAGCAGGGCGGCCCGCCGGTCGCGTGGGTCGGTGACCACACCTCGGCGCCCGAGCCGGGCCCGCCCGACCTCGAACTGCGGCTTGACCAGGGCGACGACGTCCCCGGTGCCCGCCACGAGCCCGGCCAGCTCGCCCATGACGACGGTGAGCGAGATGAACGACAGGTCGGCGACGAGGAGGTCGGCGGGTCCGCCGACGTCGGGAGCGGTGAGCCCGCGGACGGTCTGGCCGCTGCGCTCCTCCACGCGTGGGTCCGCCGCCACCGCACGGGAGAGCTGGTGGTGGCCGACGTCGAGGGCCACCACGTGGCGGGCCCCGTGGTGCAGCAGCACCTGGGTGAAGCCGCCGGTCGAGGCGCCGACGTCGAGGCATCGCCGTCCGGTGACGCGCAGGCCCCGGGGCTCCCACGCCGCCAGCGCGGCCTCCAGCTTGACCGCCGCCCGGCTCACCCACACCGGCTCCTCGCCGGTGAGATCGAGCACGGTGTCGGAATCCACCTGCTGGGACGCCTTGGCCGCTGGGCGACCCGCGACGGTGACCCGTCGGGCAGCGACCAGGTCACGGGCATGCCCGCGCGATCGTGCCAGTCCCCGGCGGACCAGCTCGGCGTCGAGGCGCACCCGGCCGCTCGGGCGGTCAGCCGCCGAGGTCACCGAGACGCGACTGGAGGGTGCGCTGGACCTGTTCACCGGTACCGATCACCGCGTCGAGGTCGTCCGCCGAGGCGGCGGCCAGGTCGCGCAAGGCCGCGTCGATGACGAGGTCGCCGGTAGCGGGCGCCTCGCCGGTCGGCGCCGGCTCGGCGGATGCCGGCCGGTCCGCCGCCGCGGAGGCGTCGGGCGGGGCAGGGACCTGCCCCGCCGGGTCCGGGGCAGGCGGATCGAGCGAGGCCGGCGGGTACTCGTCAGCCACCGGCAGGCGCCTTCTTCGCCGTCGCCTTCTTCGCCGTCGCCTTCTTCGCCGTCGCCTTCTTCGCCGTCGCCTTCTTC
>CAYPYK010000009.1:26806-29302 GCA_964414665.1 uncultured Intrasporangiaceae bacterium
GCGGGTGCCCTCTTCGCGGGTGCCCTCTTCGCGGTCGCCTTCTTGGCGGGGCCGGTTGCCGCGACGCGGGACGGCTGTGCGGGCGCGGGCTCGACGTACGGCTCGGCCACCTCGGTCGTGGCCAGCCCGGCCCGCACGGCGACCATCGTGGCAACCTCCTCGAGCTGGCCCGCGAGGGCGGTCACGGCCGCGGTCACGGCGTTGACGTCGGCCGCCAGGCGGCCGAGGTCCACCCGGCCGAGGGCAACGTCGATCTCGGTGCGCACCAGCTCGACGAGCTGCTTGCGGTTGGTCTCCGCGGCCGACATCATCTCGTCGGCGAACGCGGCGGCCTGCTGCCCCATCTTCTTGCTCGACCCCTCGAGCCCGGTCAGCGCCAGGAGCTCGTTCGCAGCCTCGAGTGCCCGGCTCTTGGTGAGCTCGCCGAGCCCTGACGCCAGCTCGACGAACCCCTGGATCGACTGCTTGGCCATTGTTCCTCCTCGTCCAGCCGGCCCGGACGGCCGGCGTCGCCCACGCTACCGGTCCGTGAGCCCTGCGAGCACGGCCTGCGGGACGTCCCACACCTCGTCGAGCCGCTCCGGTGCGAGCGCACCCGTGTCGAATGCGGCATACACCGCCTGGAGGACGGCGTTGAGGTCGGTCAGCGCGCTCCCGTCGCCGGACTCCTCCCACCCCGCCTCGGTGACCCTTCGACGCCGGGGGCCGCAAGCCCCCCAGCCATCCTCCCGGCGCGGCGGGTCGAGGTCTGCCGACAGACCCCGCAGGTCGGGCAGGAGGTAGGTGGGACGCCGCTCGGGCGCCGCGAGAGCCGCGGTGCGCAGGTCGTGGACGCCGGTGAGGACCAGCACCGAGTCCATGCCCGCGCTCACGGCGCCCTCGATGTCGGTCTCGAGCCGGTCCCCGACGGCGAGCAGCCGTTGCGGAGCGAGCCCGAGCCGGTCGGCGCACAGAAGGTAGAGCGGCTGGTAGGGCTTGCCGGCGACGGCATCGGGCGCGCGGCCGACAGCCCGCTCGACGGCGCCCACGAGGGCACCGTTGCCTGGGGCCACCCCCCGCTCGGTCGGCAACGTCGCGTCGGTGTTCGTCGCCACCCACACGGCACCATCCTCGATCGCGTAGGCGGCCTCCGCCAGCTCGGCGGCGCTCACGTCCGGGCCGTAGCCCTGCAGGACCGCGGCCACGGCATCGCGTCCGGCGGTGGGCGCCTCCACCTCGAAGCCCGCCTCCCGGAGCGCGACGGCCACCCCGACACCGCCGATGGCCAGCACCGCGGCGCCGGGCGAGACGTGGTCCCGGAGCACCCACGCGCCAGCCTGGGAGGAGGTCGCGACATCCTCCTCGCGAGTGAGCAGGCCGAGCCCGGTCAGGTGCTCGGCGACCCGCGCCGGGGGCCGGCTGGCGTTGTTCGTGGCGTACTGGACGGGCAGCCCGGCACCCGCGAGCGCCGCAACGGCGTGCGGGACCGCATGGGGGCCGCGGTACACCACGCCGTCGAGGTCGCACACGATCGCGGCATACCTGTCGGTCAGCGTCATCCGGCCGGTGGCCCGTCGTCCCCGGGTTCGCCGGGCTCGGGATGACCCGGTGAGGGGTCCACCACCGCGTCGTCGGGCTCCTCCTCGTCGCTGAGCAGGTCGGTGACGAGGACACCGTCGATCTCCTCCATCCGCTCGACGGCATCGGTCTCCTGGTCCTGGTCCCCGGCGGCCGCGCGCGCGAACCAGTCGCGCGCCTCGTCGGTGCGACCCAGCGCCAGGAGGGCGTCGGCGTAGGCGTAGTGGAGCCGGTGGTATGCCGCTCCCGTCCGCTTCAGCTGGGGGATCTGCAGCGCCACGAGCGCGATGTCGTTCTGGCCGAGGTCGCGACGGACACCGGACACGACGATGGCAAGCTCTACCCGCTCGGGGTCGGCGAGCTGCGCGGCATCGGCGGAGGACGCGAGGTCCAGAGCCCGGGTGTCCCGCCCGAGCCCCCGCTCGCAGTCGACCATGAGCGGTAGCAGGTGGGGCGAGCCACTGAGCCGGCGCACGGTCCGGAACTCGCCGAGGGCACGGGCGAAGTCCCCCCTCCGGTAGGCCACCATGCCGAGCGCCTCCCGGGTAGCGGCAACCCGCCCGGCACGCCGGACCGCCGTCTGCGCGTGAGCAAGGGCGGCGTCGAGATCGCCGGCGTCCATCATCAACGCGACCATGACGAGGTGCTGGGCGACGCCCTCGGCGTTCTCCTTGCTGAGGGTGCGCAGCTGCAGATGCACCCCGCGGTCGAGCTCCCTGCCCGTCACTCCCTCGGCAATGCGCGGCTCGGGCAGCCGGGGGCCGGTCGGGGCGAGACGCGGACCTCCACGCCGCTCGCTGTTGTCTGGCTCACCGCCGCGCGCCCGGTCCTGGCCGGAGCCGCGCGGACCGTCGCCGGAAGGCCGCCCACCACCTTGGGGACGACCACCACCTTGGGGACGACCACCACCTTGGGGACGACCACCACCTTGGGGACGAC
>CAYPYK010000009.1:29402-29650 GCA_964414665.1 uncultured Intrasporangiaceae bacterium
CACCACCTTGGGGACCGGACCCGGGCCGTCGCGGCCGTCCTGCGTCGCTCACCGGCACTCCACTCCCTCTGAGGTCGACGACCTGGCCGTCACTGCTCTGTCACCGCGACCGCGGCCGTGACGGACCGGGTCGATCCTACTGACGACCGGGCCGCCCACAGACGACAGTGGCCCGCCGATAACGGCGGGCCACTGCGAAAGTATGTCCGGCTGCGTCCTACTCTCCCACACCGTCCCCAGTGCAGTAC
>CAYPYK010000010.1:0-29031 GCA_964414665.1 uncultured Intrasporangiaceae bacterium
CCGGTGGCCGATGCCGGCGAACGCCACGGCATGGTCGTTCTCGGCGACCAGCAGCCCATGCGACGCGACCTCGTCGAGGATCGCGTGCCTGAACAGGTCCGGGTCGGCCTCCAGCCGCCCGATCTCCTGCTCGCGCCGCCGGCCGAGGGTGTCGATACCCACGAGCTGCTTGTGCAGGTGGTCGAACGACGCGCCCGCCGGAGGGAGCCAGTTCTGGAACACCGCGACGTTGGCGACGAGCGGCTCCGCATCGAACATCGCCCGGGTGGCCCGCACCGTGAGCTCGATGTACCGCCGGTGCTCCTCGGGGGTCAGCGTCCCCGAGGACGCGAGCTCGTCCTCGCAGCGCGCCCCGTCGACGAAGTGCCGGCGGGCGACGACCACGTCATGGAACCCTCCGAAGAACACCTGCTCGCCGCTCGTGGCCAGCCCCGCCCGTTCCCGAACGGCCGTGAGGCGCGCGACGTGCGCCCGCCCGCCGGAGGTCGCGAGGTATGCCGCCTGGCGCGCCCGCGCGTCGGACCCCGGCTCGTGGCCGTGGTTGAGCCGCCAGAAGTCGAACGAGACGATCTCGAAGAGGTTGGGGATGAGCCGGAACTCGGCCACGGTGTCGTCGAGGTGCTCGGCCACGAGCCCGGTCAGGGTGCGCCACCGGTCGCCCTCGCGCACCACCCGGGCCTTCTCCGGCGGGGTGTCGAGGTATCGGCCCTCGCAGAACGCGCAGTGCTCGCGATCGAGGGCGGTGTCGATGCGCCGGTGCGGCCTCGACGACGGCAGCGGGCGGTTGGCCCGGCCGGGCACGGTCCACACCTGGGTCCCGGTCAGCGGGTTGACCTGCTTGACCGTGCCGTCCGGCAACCGGACCAGCGAAGGGCGAACCGGACCCGCAGGCGTGCTCACGTCGCCAGCCTAGACGGCGTACCGTCGCGCAGACCGGAGCCCGACGCCCGCGGAGGCGTCGCACAGTGGCCGTTCGGCCGATGGGGCGCTCCCCTTCGGCCGTTCGGCCGATTGGGGCGCGCCCGCGCCGGATGGCAGCCTGCCAGGATGCGCCCTCCCCATCTGCTCGACCTGCTGGCCGTGGGGCCAGCCCGGCGCCGTCGCTGGATGACGCGCCGCCTGGCCGAGCTGGACCGGCTCGACGCGCTGCCCGCCGAGTGTTCCGCGGGGCCCGCGCCGCGGCGTCACGCACCCGCCGCACGGTCGGGCATCGTCTGGGTCGTGGCGCTCGCCGTCGTCGGAACAGCCGGGCTGCCGTGGGCGCGCGACGCTGTCGGCGCGTCCGCCGACGCCCCGTGGTTCGTCCCCGTCCCCACCGCTCGCCGGCTGCCCGTCGACGCCTCCACCGGCCGCGTGCTGCCGTCCGTGGCCGGCCCCGCGGGCTCCAGCGGCTTCGCGGTCATGACCCCCTTCCCCACCGGGCCGGCCCGCTACGACCCCTGCCGGCCGATCCATATCGTCGTCAACGACGCCGACGCCCCGCCCGGAGCCGAGGCCATCGTCGCCGGGGCGGTCCAGCGGGTGAGCGCGGCCACCGGGCTACGGATCGTCGTCGACGGGACAACCGACGAGCCGCCGGCCGGCCACCGGCGCACGACCGACCCGCACCGGTACGGCACCGGGTGGTCACCGGTCCTGCTCGCCTGGACGTCCCCCGAGCAGGTGCCCCGGCTCGACGGGCCGACGGCCGGCCTCGGGGGCAGCTCGGCCCTCCAGGACAGCCAGGGACGCCTCGTCTATGTCACCGGCACGGTCTACCTCGACGGACCGGACCTCGCGACCATGCTCGCCCGGCTACACGGGCGCGCACAGGTGAGCGCCATCGTCCTGCATGAGCTGGGCCATCTCGTCGGGCTCGACCATGTCTCGGCGCCCGACGAGCTGATGTTCCACAGAAACGTCGGCCTCACATCCTTCGGCCCCGGCGACCTGCGCGGTCTCGCGCTGTTGGGTCAGGGCCCCTGTGAACGCGAGTTCTAGGACCGCTCGGCCCCGCCCGGACCGGTGCCGAGGCCTCGGCAGGGTGGCCGATGCCGCATTCTGACGAGCCATTCTCGACCCTACGGACGGGGCCGAACTGGCCGAACGACCGATCCCCGCCAGGCACCAGGCTGCGAGGCTGGCGGCGGGCCCACCCCCTGAGGGCCTCAAGGCTAGCTACCCGAGGTGTATCGCCGTGCCGAACCTGGATCTGCTGACACTGGAGCACGCCCGCCTGTGCGAGTGTGGGACGGCGTTGCCTCCTGGACAGACAGGCGCCGCCGACCACCGCCAGAACCGAGTCGTGTGTGCATCGTGCCTCGACGACACCGCCGCACCCGTGCCGCCTCCCCTGACGGCGCGAATCGGCGCCCCGTCGTTCGCCGCCGCCCAAGCAGGGCCCCCGCTAGCGGTCATGGAGTTCGCCGGCACGCCCTCGGCCCTGCCGCAGGTCGGCCCCTCGCAGCCTCGGCACGCGCCCACCCCGGTGCCGACGGGCGACGAGTACCACCACCGGCACGCCAGGGCGAACGAGGCGAGCCGGCACGCCGCCAAGCGCCCCGGCGAGAGCGCCGCGCAAGCCTCCAAGCGCGAGTCGGCCCGGGTGGCCACGAGGACCGCAGCGGTCCAGGCCGTCGTCCAGGAGGCTCTCGCCCAAGCCGTCGAGACCGGCTCGGTCAGCGCCCTGCACGACCGTCGGGTTCCCGGTCACCGGGCCCAGATCGAGCACCTCGCCGTCGGCGAAGGCGGGGTCTACGTCATCGAGTCCCAGCGGTATGCCGGCGCCCCCATCGCGGTGCGTCAGGCGGGCGGCCTGTTCGGTCCCCGGCGCAACGACCTGTACGTCCGCGGCCAGCAGCGCAACGACCTGGTCCGCAGCGTCGAGCGCCAGGCGGGTATCGTCCGCGAGGTTCTCGAGGGGATGGGGTTGAGCGAGGTCCCGGTCATCCCCGTCCTGTGCTTCGTCGAGGCCTCGTTCCCCCTCTTCCAGCCAGAGCTGCCTGTCGGCGACGCCGTCGTCGTCGGCCGCAAGGCCCTTCGACGCATCGTCGCCCGGGCCGGCCGGCTCGACGACGAGACGCGTCAGCGCATCTACGTCTCACTCGCGGCGGGCCTGCCCGCATGACCTGACACCCCTGGACCGGAGGGCCCCCAGCAGCGCAGGCGGCCCTCCCCTGAGCTGGTGCTCGGCGACACCGCGTCCCGTTCGTCCGCGCACTGGACGAAGGGCGGCACCCCATGAGGGGGCCGCCCTTCGTGTCGTTCGGGGCGGCACTGGTCACTGGCCGCCAGGAGCGTTTTCAGCTGCAGCCGCTGGTGCTGCCGCAGCCCTCGCAGACGTAGCAGGAGCCCGCCGGCCGCATCTTCGTGCCGCAGGTGAGGCACATCGGGGCGTCGGCGGCCTTGCCCTGGAACTTCTCGAGCAGGTCCTGCGAGGAGTGGATCTCGACGTCGGTCTCGCGGGCCGAGGCGGCCCCCGCACCGAACTTCACCTCGGCGGCGCGGTCCTGCGTCGGCGTGCCGGGGACCTTCATCTTCGACGACGCGCCGACACCTTGCGAGAACGACTCGATCTCGGACTCCAGATCCTCCTCGGACTCCTCGTCGGCGACCTCGGTGTACGACCCGGTCTCGAGCTGGCGGGCCCGCTCCTCGGCGGTGTAGATGCCGAGGTAGGCGCGGGTGTCGAAGTCGAGATGGTCCAGCGCCAGGCGGCGGAAGACGTAGTCCATGATCGACTGCGCCATCCGCACGTCGGGGTCGTCGGTGAGGCCGGCGGGCTCGAAGCGCATATTGGTGAACTTCTCGACGAAGGTCTCCAGCGGCACGCCGTACTGGAGGGCGACCGAGATGGCGATCGAGAAGCCGTCCATCACGCCGGCCAGCGTGGAGCCCTGCTTGCCGAACTTGAGGAACAGCTCGCCGAGCCGGCCGTCGTCGTAGGTGCCGGCGGTGAGGTAGCCCTCGGCGCCGCCCACGGCGAACGACGTCGTCTGCGAGGCGCGCCGCTTCGGGAGCCGTTCGCGCACGGGGCGGTACTCGACGACCCGTTCGACGACCGGGGCCGCCACGGCCGCCGCCGCCGAGGCCTTGGCGTCCTTGGCGTCCTTGGCGGTCGAACCGCCGTCGGACAGCGGCTGGCCGACCTTGCAGTTGTCGCGGTAGACCGCGAGCGCCTTGAGGCCGAGCTTCCAGCCCTGCAGGTAGACGTCCTCGATGTCCTCGACGGTCGCGGTCTCGGGCAGGTTGACGGTCTTGGAGATCGCCCCGGACAGGAAGGGCTGGACCGCCGCCATCATCCGCACGTGGCCCATCGGGGCGATGGCCCGGGCGCCCATGGCCGTGTCGAACACCTCGTAGTGCTCGGGCCGCAGGCCGGGCGCGTCGATGACGTGGCCCTTGTCGGCGATGTACTCGACGATGGCCTCGACCGTCTCCTCGGTGTAGCCCAACCCGCGAAGGGCTCGCGCAATGGTGAGGTTGACGATCTGCATCGACCCGCCGCCGACGAGCTTCTTGAACTTCACCAGCGAGAAGTCCGGCTCGATGCCCGTCGTGTCGCAGTCCATCATGAAGCCGATCGTCCCGGTCGGGGCCAGGAGCGAGGCCTGCGCGTTGCGGAAGCCGTTCTTCTCGCCGAGCTTGACGACGTCATCCCAGGCGTTGGTCGCGACCCGATGGATGTCCTTGTCCATCGTGGACATCGTGCGCAGGGCGTCGTTGGCGGCCTGGTGCTTGCGCATGACGCGCTTGTGCGCGTCGGCGTTGCGCGCGTACCCGGCGTACGGGCCGACGACTGCGGCCAGCTCGGCGGAGCGGCGGTATGCCGCGGCCGTGAGCAGCGAGGTGATGCTCGCGGCGAGCGACCGCCCGCTGTCGGAGTCGTAGCCGTGCCCGGTGGCCATGAGCAGCGCGCCGAGGTTGGCGTAGCCGATGCCGAGCTGGCGGTAGTCGCGGGTGGTCTGCGTGATCGCCTCGGTCGGGAAGTCGGCGAAGCTGATCGAGATGTCCATCGCCGTGATGACGAGCTCGGCCACCTTGGCGAAGGTCCGCCCGTCGAAGGTGTCGTCGTCGCGGAGGAACTTCAGCAGGTTGAGGCTGGCCAGGTTGCATGAGGAGTTGTCGAGCGACATGTACTCGCTGCAGGGGTTGGACGCGGTGATCCGGCCGGTCTCTGGGTTGGTGTGCCAGTCGTTGATCGTGTCGTCGTACTGGACACCGGGGTCGGCGCACTGCCACGCGGCCTCGGCGATCTTCTCCCACAACACGCGCGCGTCGACGGTCTCGATGACCTCGCCGCTCCGGCGGGCCCTGAGTCCGAAGTCCTTGCCGTCCTCGACCGCACGCATGAACTCGTCGTTGACCCGGACCGAGTTGTTGGCGTTCTGGTACTGGACCGAGACGATGTCTCGTCCGCCGAGGTCCATGTCGAAGCCGGCGTCGCGCAGCGCGCGGATCTTGTCCTCCTCGCGCGCCTTGGTATCGACGAACTCGACGATGTCCGGGTGGTCGACGTCGAGGACGACCATCTTGGCCGCGCGGCGGGTGGCGCCACCGGACTTGATGGTCCCTGCGGAGGCGTCGGCCCCGCGCATGAACGAGACCGGGCCGGAGGCCGTGCCACCGGAGGAGAGCAGCTCGGTGGAGGCGCGGATCCGGGAGAGGTTGAGGCCGGCGCCGGAGCCGCCCTGGAAGATCTTCCCCTCCTCCTTGTACCAGTTGAGGATGCTGTCCATCGAGTCGTCGACGGAGAGGATGAAGCACGCGCTGACCTGCTGCGGGCTCCTGGTCCCGACGTTGAACCAGACCGGGCTGTTGAAGCTGAAGACCTGGTGCAGCAGGGCGTAGGTCAGCTCGTGCTCGAAGAGATCGGCGTCCTCGACGGAGGCGAAGTAGCCGAGGTCCTTGCCGGACTTGACGTAGGTGAGCACGACCCGGTCGATGAGCTGGCGCAGGCTCGACTCGCGCTCGGGCGTGCCGACGGCGCCGCGGAAGTACTTGGTCGTGACGATGGTGCTGGCGTTGACCGACCAGAAGTCGGGGAACTCGACCCCGCGCTGCTCGAAGATCGTCTCGCCGCTCTTCCAGTTCGTCTGGACGACGTCGCGCTTCTCCCAGGTCACCTCGTCGTAGGGGTGGACGCCCGCGGACGTGTAGATGCGCTCGACCGTGACACCGGCCGCCCCCTTGTCCGCCTTCCTGCTGGCACCTGCACGTGCTCCGGTCGTCTCCGTCATGCCGTCCCTCGCTGTTCTCCCCGTGCTCCCGGGGCGTCGTGACCTTCGTTGAGTGTCCTGGTGACCACCGACAGTGGTCGGGCGCGCCGCCGCGTCGCCCTGGTGGCTGGTCAGCCCGAGGTGGCGCCCCGGTCCCCCGAGCCCGGCTGCGCACCGAACGGTGCGCCCGCCATCGGTGCACCCGGCTCCTCGCCCGTCGCCTCGCGCTCGGCGCGCAGCAAGGTGATGGCGGTCTCGAAGTCCTCGAGGCTGTCGAACGCCTGGTAGACGCTGGCGAACCGCAGGTAGGCGACCTCGTCGAGCTCGCGCAGCGGCTCGAGGACCGCCAGGCCGACCTCGTGGGCCTCGACCTCGGCGCTGCCCTGGCTGCGCACGCTCTCTTCGACCCGCTGGGCCAGCAGGGCGAGGTCGTCCTCGGTGACCGGCCGGCCCTGACATGCCTTGCGGACACCGATGAGGACCTTGCTCCGGCTGAACGGCTCGGACGCCCCGGACCGCTTGACCACGGTCAGGCTGGCGCTCTCGAGGGTGGTGAACCGGCGACCGCACTGCGGGCACTGGCGGCGGCGGCGGATGGCCGCACCGTCCTCGGTGACCCGGGAGTCCATCACCCGGGAGTCGGTGTGTCGGCAGAAGGGGCAATGCATGTCCGTGCTCCTTCCCGCTGCGCGCCTGGGGACGACCCGGTGGATGACCCTGGGGACAAGGTGTGGACAGGCCCGTTGCCCTGTGCACTAGATGTGGATGAATCACATCGCTGTAACCACAAGATGTAGTGGCTATCTTGACTCATGGGGCACCAAGACGCAACCCTCCCCGGGAAGTTCCTCGGGAGAGGCGCATTTGCCCAGGTCAGCGCGATGTGGGCGGGGCGGCCCGGGGGTCGCCACGGCGTGTCGGATCACAAGTACTGGGGCGGTGTGACGTGCGCGGTGCCACATCTGGGGGTGAACCCGCTGCCCGGCGAGGATGTCGCCCGATGGCAGCGGATCACCCCGACCGGGCGCGGGGCGCCCGGGTGGCCCCGGGGCGTGCGTCGGGAGCATCGGGAAGCGGGGAGCCGTCGGCAACGTACTGGTGCGCGCACCGGCGGCGGCCGCGACATACCTCGTGCGGCACCGCGGACGAAGGCCCCCTCGCCGGTCGGGGCTCAGCGCTCCGGGCCCTCGCCGCGGAGCTTGTCGACCTCGGACATCGCGTCGCGCAGCCGGTCGAGCCAGTCCTCGGTGTGCTCGCCGACGAGCCGGACGCACCAGGCGAGGGCGTCCGAGCGGGAACGGGCGACGCCCGCGTCGACGAGGGTGTCGAGGACCTGGCGTTCCGGCTGGCGCAGTCGTGTCATGACCGGGACGGCGAGGTGGGTGAACAAGGCGGTCGTCTCGCCGAGCCGGGCGCCCCAGGCAACCTTGCGCTGGTAGCGCTGCTGGGCCTCGGAGGCGATGGCGATCCGCTGGTCGCGGGTGTCGGCCCGGAACCGGCCGATCCGGCCCTCCGCCTCGGCCGCGTCGGTGGCCTGGTCGGTCAGGGTCCCGACGACGAGGATCTCCTCGCGGTCGACCGTGACGTCGACGTGGCTGAACCAGTCCTCGGGCAGCCGACCGGCGAACCAGGCGGCGGCGTCGTCGGCCGGTGGCAGGTCGCCCTGCTGCCAGCCGCCGGGACGGCCGAAACCGCGGCCGCGTCCGCCGCCACGGCCCATCCGGCCGGGCCCGCCAGGAGCGAAGCCCTCGGGGCCGAAGCCCTCGCGCATGCGCTGGCGGTGTGCTCGGGCGCGGGCCGGGCCGCGCGCCCCTGTGCTGTCGATGTGGGGTGTCATGATGTGTCTCCTTTGCGCTTCTTACTTGATTACATCATTACACAACTGGTGATCGGTGTCCACTATTCCCCGCCGAGGCGCCGCCGCGCGCCCCCGGCGGTGTCGGCGGGATCGGCGAGGATGGCCACATGCGTCGAGAGAGCCGTGCGTGGCTGGTCCGCCGCCGTCTCGCCACCCAACGGGTCAGCGGCGGCCCGCTCCCACGCGCCGGCGACGTCGTCCGGCTCCTGACCGGGGTGCAGGCCCAGGACGCCCCGCAGGCGGCGTGGTCACTGGCGATGCGCAGCCGCCGGGAGCGGTATGCCGCGGTGCTCGCCGAGCAGGCCGGCGGCGCCTTCATCCGCACCCACGTCCTACGGCCGACCTGGCACCTCGTCGCCCCAGAGGACCTGCGCTGGCTGCTCCGGCTCACCTCGACCAAGGTCGAGTCGGGCATGGCCGCCCGGCACCGACAGCTCGAGCTCGATGACCGCACCGTCGGCGCCGGGCTCGCGGCGCTCGAGACCCTGCTCCACGGCGGCGGCGCACTGACCCGCGCCGAGCTCGGCCCGGCGCTGGCCGAGCGTGGCCTGCCGGGTCCCGGCGAGCGGGTCGGGCACCTCCTGCTCCTGGCCGAGCTCCGGGGGTTGGTCTGCTCGGGGCCCCCCCGGGGCACGGAGCACACCTACACCCTCCTCGACGAGGTGCTCCCCCGCGGCCCGAACGACGAGGTCGACCGGGCCGAGGCCACGGTCCGTCTGGTCCGTCGCTTCTTCGGCGGGCACGGGCCGGCGAGCGAGCGGGACCTCGCGCGCTGGTGCACCCTGACCCTGGGCGAGATCCGGGCGGCGCTCAGCGAGATCGGCGACGGCCTCCATCCGGTCGAGGTCGAGGGAACGACGCTCTGGTACGACCCCGCCGTACCGGCCCGGGCCGCCCGCAGGCACGCGGCATACCTGCTGCCGGTGTTCGACGAGGCGTTCCTCAGCTACGCGGACCTCGGCTTCCCGCGCAGCAACGCCGAGGTCCGCCGGGTCGGGCTCTGGGCCCGGCACGGCGGTGGCGTCGTCGTCGTCGACGGGCGCGACATCGGGATGTTCGCCCGTCGCCTCGCCCCGGACGGCGTCACCGTGACGCTACGGCCCGACCATCGATGGAGCGCCGCCGAGCGGGACGCCGCCGCGAGGGGGGCCCAACGCCTCGCCGGGTTCGTCGAGCGTGACTGCACCCTCGCCTGGGAGTGACGCCGTCAACGGCAACGCCAGCGTCGGCATCACGTGGCTGCACGCTCGCCCGTGCCCCCGGCTGGGTCGTACCGCCGACGGTCTCCGACGCCGTCCTGGCCCGGACAGCCCGGCTGCCGAGGGCGCCTGGACCGAGGCCGCACAGGTCTGGGACCGGATCGGCAGCCCGTACGAGCGGGCCGAGTGCCGTGCTGCGGGGGACGACGGAGACCGTCTGGAGGCCCTGGCCGTCCCCGACGCGCTCGGCGCGGCGCCGGCCGGTGACCGGGTGCGGTCCGGGCTGCGAGCGGCCGGTGTCGCGGGAGTCCCGCCCCGCCCCGGGGCCCGGACTCGAAAGGCGGTGGCCGGGCCCACCGCCGGACGGCTGGGCGTCGACGGTGCCGGGACGACAAACCTCGCAGTGAGGGCCAGCGGCGGACCGGGACCGGCGCAGGGACAGCACGGAGGGCGCCGCACCCCGAGGGGGCGACGCCCTCCGGCGTCTGAGTCGGGTCGAGGGACTCAGGTCCTGGGGATGACCAGCGTCTGGCCGGCACTGATGGAGGTGGTGTTGAGCTCGTTCGCCAACCGGATGGCGGTGATGGCCCGCCCCGCCGACAGACCAGGCAGCTCGTCGGCGGCGATCTGGGCGAGCGTCTGACCGGGTCGCACGGTGATCGTCTGCACCGCAGCGGCGCCGGCATCGCTCGCTCCGGGGACGGGCAGCCCGAACAGCCCGATGACCGTGGCGAACGCGAGCATCACCAGGGTGAGGACGACCCGCCCCCGCCGGGTGAGCCGCAGGCCGGACGAGGTGCGCTCGCCCACCCACGGACCGGTCGGCACGAGGACGAGGTGCCCACGCGCCGGGACGGCGGGCTCGGGGCCGGCGGGCGCGGCATACCCGATCCGCGGGGTCTGCCAGACCACTGCGCTCATGCTCTCCTCCATCCCGGCCGCCGGAGCGAGCCATCTCGAGCCATCCGCCTCGATCACATCTGCGGACACGAACGTCGAACCTGTGTTCGATAGAACACCTGTACGCTTTCTAGCACGGATGTTCGAACGGATCAAGACACGCATCGAACAGATGTTTGAAACCTGTGTTCGATCTCCGTACGCTGTCCTCACGCAGCACAGCCAACCAGGAGCCACCGACAGCCCTCTCCGGTCGCCGCCTCCGAGAGCCACTCGGAGCCCACGGCGTCGCCGAGACCGGCCCCGCGAGGCATCAGCCCCAGCTCGCACCCGACAGACCCACAGACCCCGTCCTCGCCACCGAGGGCGAGCACCGCTCAGGAACGAGGTTCCGCCATGGCCGATCGCACCGACCACACCCAGCACGGGCCGGACCACGCGTCGGAGCGCGCGTCCGAGGCAGAGGTCCGCGAGCTCCCGGAGCGTGACAGCGGAGACGGCCTGACCGTGCGCCAGCGCCGGGTGCTCGAGGTCATCCGCAACGCGGTCGACCGCCGGGGCTACCCACCGAGCCTGCGCGAGATCGGCGAGGCCGTCGGGCTCACCTCCCCCAGCTCGGTCGCCCACCAGCTGTCCTCGCTCGAGCGCAAGGGCTACCTGCGCCGCGACCCCAACCGGCCCCGGGCCATCGAGGTCGTCTCACCCGACACCCCCCGGGACACCCGAGGCTACCGGGGGGCGGTCACCGGCGCCGACGAGACCGTCCACGACGAGACGGGCATCGGCGACGCCCGGCCCGAGGCGTCCTACGTGCCGGTCCTCGGGCGGATCGCCGCGGGCGTGCCGATCATGGCGGAGGAGAGCATCGAGGACGTCTTCCCCCTCCCCCGGCAGATCGTCGGCGAGGGCGCCCTGTTCCTGCTCAAGGTCGTCGGCGACTCCATGGTCGACGCCGCGATCTGCGACGGAGACTGGGTCGTCGTCCGTCAGCAGCCGAGCGCCGACAACGGTGACATCGTCGCGGCGATGCTCGACAACGAGGCCACGGTCAAGACCTTCAAGCGGACCGACGGCCACGTCTGGCTGCTCCCCCACAACCCGATGTTCGAGCCGATCGACGGCGACCACGCGACCATCCTCGGCAGGGTCACAGCCCTCCTGCGGCGCGTCTGACCTGCCACCGGTTCCCCGGGACCCCCGGCGCCGGATGTCTCGTCGTGGGGCCGGCGGGACGCTCTGCCGGCGCGGCGTCGTCGCCGCCGCCGAGCATGCGCAGCGTCGGGACCCGCTCGGTGACGGCGCCCTGGTGCCACAGCTGGTCGTCCTCGATGGCCAACACCCGGGCCACAACCCGCCGAGCGGCCTCGGCCAGCGGGGCGTCGACGACGAGCGGTTCGCTCGTGATCCACTCCGGGAGCTCGAGGTCGCGCTGGGCCTCGTCCGGGCGCAACACGCCGACGACGACGGTGGCGGCCGCGATGGCCTCGGCCAGCTGAGCGGTCTCGACGCTGCCGTCCGCGTAGAGCACCTGGTCCAGCGCGGCCCGGAGCAGCACCGGTCGGTCCGCGACCGCGGCGTCCTCGACCTCGTCGAGGAACTCCAGCGCGTCGTCGTTCTCGAATGGCCCGAAGCCGTAGGCGCTCATCGCCCCATCCTGACTACCGGCCTGCCGGGACCGGTTCCGCCGATGCTGGCACGGCGCGGTGAGCTCGGCGCCGCTGGTGTGCTGCGGCTCACCTGGCCGCGCGGTCGCCGGAACGGGGCGTGTGCCCCACCTCACCTCCGTCGTCCCGGGGAGCGGAGCCCCCACCAACCGGGCCCAGCCGCAGGTCGACCGCTCCCTCAGCGGACGGCGTCCACCGGACCGAATCGCTGGTACCAGGCGGTGTCGACCCAACGGCCGAACTTGTGGCCGACCTCGTGGACCACTCCGACGAGCTCGAACCCGAGGGCCCGGTGCAGCGCCTCGCTCGGCTCGTTGGGCCGGGCGACGACCGCCACCTGGGTGTGAGCGCCGGCGGCGTCCAACCTCGCCAGCAGCGCCGCATACACCAGCCGGCCCCAGCCACGGCCCCGGGCCTGCCTGGCGAGGTAGACGCTGGTCTCCCGCGTGCCGGCATAGGCCGGGCGCGGCCGGAAGGCGCCGGAGACGGCGTAGCCGAGCACGACCCCGCCCTCGTCGAGGACGAGGAAGCCGTCGGTGGGCCCGAGCGAGGCCAGGGCGGTGCCGAGGTGGGCGGCCCCCCGCTCCTCGGTGTCGAAGGTCGCCACCGTGTCCCGCACGCACTGGTCGTAGATCGCGGCGACGGCGGGGATGTCCGCTGGGGTCGCGTCACGGATGATGGGCGACGACACGGCGGTCCTCCAACAGGGCGAGCAGGTCGGTCAGGGTCGGCCCGAGCGGGGCGTCGAGCCGGTGGGTCGTCTCGGCGTCACCGCGGGTGGGGCCGCGCGTGACCACGAGGACCGGGATGCCGCGGGCCGCCGCCCGGCGGACGAACCGGTAGCCGCTCATGACCGCCAGCGACGAGCCGAGGACAAGCAGCGCGGGCGCGCTGTCGACAAGGTCGAGGCAGCGGGCCACCCGGTCCTTGGGTACCGAGCCGCCGAAGAAGACGACGTCGGGCTTGAGGGTGTCGGCACCGCACACCAGGCAGCGGGGAAGGTGGAACGAGGCCACGGCCTCGTCGGCGAGGACGATGTCGCCGTCGGGCCGGATCTGGCTGCTGACCCGGGACCCGTCGGGAGCGGCCGCCGTGGCCAGGGCGAGGAACCCCCGGTTGGACTGCGCCATCCGGGCCTGCAGCCGCTCCCTCCCGGAGCGGTCGCCGCAGGTGAGGCAGACGACGTCGGCGAGTGAGCCGTGCAGCTCGACGACATCGCGGGCGCCGCCCTCCTGGTGCAGGCCGTCGACGTTCTGGGTGATGACGGGACCGAGCAGCCCATGGCCCTGGAGTGCGGCGACGACCCGGTGCCCGGCGTTGGGGCGGGCCGCCGAGAAGCGCTGCCAGCCGATGTAGCTGCGGGCCCAGTAGCGCTGGCGGGCCTCGGTGGACCCGACGAACTCGCCGTGCTGCATCGGGGTGACCCGGCGCCGGCCGTCGGGCCCTCTGTAGTCGGGGATGCCGCTCTCGGTCGAGATCCCGGCACCGGTGAGGGCCACGGCAGGCGTGCCGGCCGCGGCGGCAGCGGCCAGGACGTCGGCAAGCTCGGCGAGCCCGGTCCCCTGGCTCTGCGCGGCCGGCCCGCCGGGTCGGGCCCGGTCGCCGTTCGTCACCCTCACCAGGTCAGTATCCGTGATGCACCGCCGCCGGCCGCTGCTGAGTCGAGCTGCGGGCGCCGCCGTCCGAGACGGGTGGCCGACATCACCCGGCCGCATCCGCGGGTCGCCGCATGGATGACGCCGTTGCGATAACACAGCGTTATACAATGGCCGCCATGATCGACGCCGCCGGACTGCGCGTGATGCGGGCCATCTCCGACGAGGGCAGCTTCACCGCGGCCGCCCTCTCGCTCGGCTACTCCCAGCCGGCGATCTCGCAGATGGTGCGCCGTCTCGAGCAGCGGACCGGCACCGTCCTCGTCGAGCGGATCGGCCGCAGCGTCCGGCTCACCGAGGCCGGCCAGGTCCTGGCCCGGCACGCCGGCCCGGTCCTCGCGGCCCTCGACGCAGCCGAGGAGGAGGTCGCCGCCATCGCCGGGATGCGGGCCGGACGGGTCCGGCTCATGGCGTTCCCGTCGGCCTCGGCCACGCTGCTCCCCAGGGCCCTGTCGCTGCTCAAGACCCGATTCCCCGCCCTGACGATCAGCTTCACCGAGGCCGAGCCGCCCGAGTCGATGGCGGCCCTGCGCGCCGGGGAGTGCGACCTCGCCGTGGCGTTCACCTACGAGGGCACCGACGTCGGCCGCGGCGAGGAGGACCTCGACGCGTTCGTCACGACGACGCTGCTGGCCGACGAGGTCCGGCTCGCGGTGCCCCGTGACCACCCGACGGCGAGGCTCGACCACGCGGACCTCGCCACCCTCGACGACGAGACGTGGATCGCCGGCTGCCCACGCTGCCGGGGCCACCTGCTCCAGCTGTGCAGCACCGCCGGGTTCGCGCCGCACGTGGCGTTCGAGACCGAGGACTACGTCGCCGTCATGGGCCTGGTCGCCGAGGGCCTCGGGGTGGCGCTCATCCCCGACCTCATCCTGCGCACCGTGCAGCATCCCGACGTCGTCGCTCTGCCCATCGACCCGGCGTCGCGCCGGTGCATCCAGGCGGTGACGACCCACGACCTCCAGCGTGTCCCCGCGGTCGCCGCCACCCTCGAGGCCCTCATCGAGAGCGCCCAGGCGCAGCCGGTCGGCGTCACCTGCGGGCAGGGCTGACGAGCACCTCCCCGCCACGGTCCAGGACCGCGACGTCGCCGCGCTGGTCGGTGCGGTAGACGGCATACCCGTCGGCCCGGAGCAGAGCGAGCGTCGACGGTGCCGGGTGGCCGTAGTCGTTGTCCTTACCCACGCTGATGACGGCCAGGGGCGCCCGGGTCAGGGCGACGAGCCCGGGGTCGAGGTTGGCCGAGCCGTGGTGGGCGACCTTGACGACATCGAGGTGCGCCATCTGGGACGCGAGGCCGGGATCCCGGCGCAGCCGCAGTAGCAGGTCATGGGCGGCCTCCTTCTCGACGTCGCCGAGCAGCAGCGCGTCGACCGCGCCGTCATGGGCGAGCAGGACGACGCTCGCGTTGTTGGGCACCGAGCCGGCGTCGATCCTGCGCTCGGGGGCCAGCACCGTGGCACGCAGCCACCCCGCCTCGACCCGCTCGCCCACGGCAACCGCATGCAGCGGTATGCCGCGTGCGCCCACCCACCGCCGCACCTCCCCGGCCTGGAAGGCGGGCTCGGCGACCGGCGAGGTGAGCACGACACCGACAGGTCGCCCGCCGATCGCGCCGGGCAGCCCCTCGACGTGGTCCGCGTGGAAGTGGGTGAGGACAACCACGTCGAGCACCCGGACCCCAAGGCGGGACAGGCAGCGGTCGACCAGTCGCGGGTCGGGTCCGGCATCGACGAGCACCGCGTGATCGGGGCCCGAGCGGAGGACGAGCGCGTCACCCTGGCCGACGTCGCACGCGACGAACCGCCAGCCCTGCGCGGGCCAGGTCACCGGCGTCGTCGGCAGGCCCGCCCCGAGGACCAGCACGACGGCGCCGATCGCGGCGACCGGGTGCCGCGCGGCCCGCGCGCCCGCCCAGCGCGCGAGGAGGACTCCGGCGACGGTCAGGGCGGCGAGGAGCAGCGCCCCGGGGGGCCCGTCGGGCCACGGCATCGTGCCGCCGGGCACGTCGGCGAACACCCGGGCCACCCGGGCGATGCCGAGCGTGGGCACCGCTCCTGCAGCCGCGACAACCCGGGCCAAGGGCCCCCACACCAGCGCCAGTGGCGCGGCGAGCACTCCCGCGATCGTCGCCGGGGGGACCAGGGGTGCGGCGAGGAGGTTCGCGAGAACGGCGACGAGGCTGACCGACCCCTGGAGCAGCACGATCACCGGCGCGCAGACGACCTGGGCCGCGACCGGCACCGCGAGCGCCGGCCCCAGAGAGCCCAGCCGGGCGGGCAGGTGGCGGCCGATGGCCTGGCCCCAGGGCCGCGTGAACACGAGCAGGCCGAGGGTCGCCAGCGTCGACAGGGCGAAGCCGTAGGACCGGGACAGCCAGGGGTCGTAGCAGAGCAGCAGGACGACCGCCCCGCCGAGGACCGGGAGCCCCAGCGCCGTGCGCGACCGGGTCCGCCCGATCAGCGCGATGGCCCCCATGACGGCCGCCCGCACGACGCTCGGCTCGGGGCGGGCGAGGACGACGAAACCGGCGAGGGCGGCCAGGGCGAGCATCGGTCGCAGCGACCTGGGCAGACCCAGGACCGAGGCCACCGCGAGGACCAGCCCGAGGACGACCGCGACGTTGGCCCCGCTCACCGCCGACAGGTGCGTCATCCCGGTCGCCAGCATCGCGTCGGTCAGGTCGGGCGGGGTCAGGCTCGTGTCGCCGATGACCAGCCCCGGGAGCAGGCCCTGCGCGTCGGGTGGGGTGCCGGATACCGAGGCGCGAAGCCCGGAGCGGAGCCGCTCGGCCCCGCGGGCCACCACCCCCGCGGACGCCCTGACGACGGGGCTGCCGGTCACCCGGGCCACCGCGAGATCCGCGGACCCGGGGTCGGCCGGGGCCAGCCGGGCCGACAGCGCGACCTCCTGGTGCCATCGCAGCGGCAGCAGCCGGTCGTCGCCGACGAGCAGGACCGGGGCGTGCCCGGCCCCCGACGTGCCCCGACCGCTCACCTGCACCACCTGGGCGTGGGCGGTCACCCGACGGGTGTCGCGGTCGGCCGCCGACCAGGCCACCGGGTCGCTCGTCACGACGACCACGAGCGCCACACTCGCGCGGGCGGACGTCAGCTCGGCCAGCGGCCCGCTTCGCCGCACGAGCAGGTGGCCGAGCACGGCCACCTGGAGCAGCGCCACGACAGCGAGGGTGAGCGCCGCCAGCCTCAGCGGCGCGGCGCGGACCTCGGGCCCTCGCCCGTGGGAGAGGGCGAGACCCCCGCCCACCAGCAGGCAGGCCGCGCCGAGCCCGCCGTGCGCGCCCGGTCCGGCGGTGAGGCTCAGCGCGAGCCCGGACCAGCCGACCAGAGCCGGGACCACGAGCCGGACGTCGGCTCCGCGCGTCACAAGGTGACCTTGGGCCGGAGCTGGGCCAGGAGCTTCTCGCCGATCCCGCTGACCTCGCCGAGCTCGTCGACCGAGGTGAACCGGCGGTTCTCGGTGCGCCAGTCGACGATGCGCTGGGCGAGCACCGGCCCGATCCCCGGCAGGGAGTCCAGCGCGGCCACGTCGGCCGAGTTGAGCGAGACCGGCGCCCCGCTGCCGGCGCCCCCACCGGCGGCCGTCGCGCCCGGCGCTGCCGCGACCACCTCGCCCGGCCTGGGCACCCGGATCTGCTCGCCGTCGACGACGAGGCGGGCGAGGTTGATCCCGGCGAGGTCCGCCCCCCTGCGGGCACCTCCGGCGGCTGCGACGGCGTCGACGACCCGGGAGCCCGGCGGCAGCCGGACGATGCCCGGGTGCAGGACCTGTCCGACGACGTGGACCACCAGCGGCGCGGCGGAGAGGGAAGCCACCCCCGCAGCGGTCCCTCCCGTGCCCGGCCCCGCCGACCGGGACGCTGACGCGGCGACGATGGCTCCCGGCGCCCCCGGTGAGGCGGGAGCAGCGTCCGACGCGGTCGCCCGGATGTCGGTCACCGGGGTCGCGGTGCTCGCGTCGCGGGCCCACGCGACCCGCAGCCCGAACACCCCCGCGGCGAGGAGCACCGCCGCCACGGCGCCCGACACGGCCCGTCGGCTGGGCGCCCATCGAGCCTGCGCCAGCGACGACGGAAGAGCCAGGACCCGCGACAGCACCGCGCGAAACCCACCGCCCCCCGCCGTCCCGGGCTGACCTCCGACCGCGGCGGGGGCCTCGTCGGCTCCGACGGCGGGAGGTGTCGAGCGCCGCCCCCGGTCCGGCCAACCGAGCTCCTCACGGGTGGGGACGTAGGGCTCCTGATCGGCCCGCACCCAGGGGGGGTCGGCGACGCCCGGCCCCGACGGTCCGGCCACCTCGCCGGCCACCCCGTCGGCCCGCTCGTCCGGACGGTCCCGGCTGCGGGCCAGGATGGCCAGGACCCGGGGCGAGGGGCCCTCGCTCGGGCGTGGACGCGGCATACGAGGACGCTACGAAGCCCACCACCGGAGCACGACGGGCGGGCCGACATCTGTGGACGACCCCGGCCCGGGTCCGCCGGTTGTGGACAACGCGGCCACGCGCACGGGGCGGGTCGCCGGCGCCGAACCCGCTACGAGCGGTGGGCCGCCCTCCGGGCCGCCCACCAGAAGCGGATGTTGCGGTGATGCCGGGAGATGACGACCGCCGAGAGCACGGCCAGCCACCAGCCGGTGCGCTGGTCCAGCAGCCCCACCAGCCCCAGTCCGCCTGCCACGCCGACGGCGAGCAGGACGAGGCAGGTCAGCACCGAGGCCCGTCCGACCGTCCGCACGACGGCGACGAACCCCCCGAACACGACCACGGCTCCGAGCCCCGCCCAGGGCGCGACCGCCAGGATTGCCCCGAAGGCCGCGGCGACACCCTTGCCCCCATGACCGTGGAGGAACGGGCTGAACATATGGCCGAGCACGACGGCCAGCCCCCCGGCCAGCGCCGGCCACAGCCCGCCGACCCGTAGCAGCAGCACCGTCGGCAGGAGCGCCTTGAGCACGTCGAGCACGCCGACGACGACGCCCCAGCGCACCCCCAGGACGCGCCCGGCGTTCGTGGCACCGGGGTTGCCGGACCCGCTCGCGCGCAGGTCCTTCCCGTACGCGCGCGCCAGCACGCTGGCCGGGTTGACCGAGCCGATGAGGAAGAAGACGACGACCGCCGCGAGACCGCCGAGGATCTGCCCGAGCGTCACGGTGCCGGCTCCGCCTCCGCCCCATCCGGCGCCGGACCATCTGGACCGTCCGCGTCGTCCCGGCCGGGCCGCGGAGCGGGCACCCGAGGGCAGACCGCTACCGCGAGCGTCCCCGGACCGACGTGCGCGCCGACCACCGCGCCGAGCTCGACGACCCGCAGGTCGCGCAGTCCGGGCACCCGGCCGCGCAGCCGCTCGGCCAGCGCCTCGGCGCGGTCGGGCGAGTCGAGGTGGTGTACGGCGATGTCGACCCCGTCGCAGTCCGCGGGGGCGCCGACAACGGCGACGATGGCGAGCTCCTCGAGCCGGGCGATGGCGCGGGAGGCCGTACGCACCTTCTCGACCGGGACGATGTGCCCACCCGAGACGCCGAGGATCGGCTTGATCGACAGTGCCGAGCCGAGCAGGGCGTTGGCGGTCCCGATCCGGCCACCCCGGCGCAGATGCTCGAGGGTGTCGACGTAGAACACGACGGAGGAGGCGAGGGCCCGGGCCCGCACGAGCGCCGCGACGTCACCGGCCGGTGCGCCCCCGGCGGCCGCCTCGGCCCCTGCACACACGGCATACCCCATGGCCATGCCCATGGTGCGGGAGTCGACGACCGTCACCGGTACCGGCGACTGGGCCGCTGCCAGCTGCGCCGAGCCGACGGTGGAGGACATGTCGGCCGAGAGGTGCACCGAGACGATGGCGTCGGCGCCGGTGGCAGCGAGCCGCTCGTAGGCCTCGAGGAACGCCTGCGGGGCCGGGCGCGACGTCGACACGGGCGTGAACGCCCGCAGCGCACCGGCCACCTCGGTCGCGTCGATGTCGATGCCCTCGGCCCGCCCGCGGCCGCCGACGACGACGTGCAGCGGGACGACCTCGATCGCGTGGACCGCGCGCAGGTCGGCCTCGAGGTATGCCGTGGAGTCGGTGACGAGTGCGGTGCCCACGGGGGCCAGGCTAGTAGTGCTCGGCCGGTATGCCGCTCTGGCAGGAGAGATGAAGCTCAAGAGCGTCGTACTGGCTGCTCTCGCCGTCGCCCTCGCCCCCGACGTACCCGGAGGTGAAGCTCACCTCGAGCTCACGGCCGTCGCTCTCCTGGTGTAGGCGGTACCCGTCGCGGGGGGTCGCCGAGTCCAGCCGGATCGCGGTGCCGGTGCACAGAGCCGTCACGGTGCCGCCCTCGGTGGTGAAGGTCGCCCGCTTGGCCTGGGGCGCCGGCGCGGACGTTGCGACGCCGCTCGGCGAGGAGCCGGAGGGCCCGGAGGGCGGCCGGGTGGTGGACCGGGTGGCCGGCGGGTGCGTCGTCGGGTGCTCGCTCTCGTCCTCGGACTCCGAGGCCGACGGCGTCGGGGCGGCCCCGGATACCGTCGGGGTCGGCCCGCCGGTCGCGGCCGAGGTCCGGCTCGCGGACATGGCGACCTGGGTCACGCCCACGTTGCGGCCGGCCCGCTCGATGACCAGCCAGGTCAGTGACGCGCACGCGACCACGACGACGACCCACAGCCCGACCATGCCGAGCCGACGTCGCACCGGCGTGCTCACCATGGGTCCCTTCGTCTCCCTGTGTGTCATGGTGCCACCTGCACCCAGCGCCCTGCCGTACCGTTCGACCCGTGGCACACGTGCTGGTGATCGAGGACGACCCCGATATCCGCCGATCCCTGGTGCGCTCCCTCACCGACCACGGCCATGCCGTCTCCACCGCTCCGGCCGGGCTGCCCGGTCTGCAACAGGCGGTGGACGAGCCGCCGGATCTCGTTCTGCTCGACCTCGGGCTGCCCGACATCGACGGTCACGAGGTCCTGCGGATGCTTCGGGCCGTGCGCGACACCCCGGTCATCATCGTCACCGCTCGCGACGATGACCCCTCGGTCGTCAAGGCGCTGGACTCCGGCGCCGACGACTACGTCCTCAAGCCGTTCACGAGCGAGCAGCTCCAGGCCCGGATCCGCGCCGTCCTGCGGCGGGCGCACGCCGAGGCCGCCGACGAGGCGATCACGGTCGGCGAGCTGCGCATCGAGCCCGCCAGCCGCCAGGCCTCCCTGCGCGGCGAGCCACTCGACCTCTCCCGCAAGGAGTTCGACCTTCTCGCGCTGCTGGCGACCCGCGCCGGTGAGGTCGTCACCAAGCGGGAGATCCTCGCCGAGGTATGGCAGCAGGTCTACGGCGGTGGCGAGCGTACCGTCGACGTCCACCTGTCCTGGCTGCGCCGCAAGCTGGGCGAGACCGCGAGCGAGCCCGTCTACCTGCACAGCGTGCGGGGCGTCGGCGTGCGCCTGGGCGAGAAGGTCGGCTGACGGGTGCGGCGCCGCATCACCCTGCTCGTCGGCGCCACGACCTCGGCCGTGGTCGTCGCGTTCGTGATCCCGCTGTGCCTGCTCGTCCAGAACCTCGCCGAGAACCGGGCCGTCGACCAGGCCCGCCAGCTCGTCCAGGGGGTCGCGGTCGTCGTCGCGACGGTCGAGGACGAACAGACCCTCGAGAACACCGTCGGGCTGTTCGTCAGCGAGGGCGCGAGCATCACGGTGGTCACCCCCACCGGCGCGGCATACGGCACCGACGCCACCACCGCCGCCCGGGAGCCCGCCGTCCAACGCGCCCGCCAGACCTCGACGGCCTTCACCACCAGCATGGCCACGGGCGTCCAGATCGTCATCCCGGTGACGACCCGCGACGGCGTGTCGGTCGTGACGACCACTGTCCCCTCGGCCGCGTTGCACTCCGGCGTCACCCAGGCTTGGGTGACGATCATCGGGCTCGGGGCGCTGCTCGTCCTGCTGTCGATGCTCATCGCGCGAGCGCTCGGGGGCCGGGTCAGCATCCCGGTGATCCGGCTCGCCGGGGTCGCCCATCGCCTGCGTGAGGGGGACTTCGACGCCCGAGCCCGTCCCGAAGGAACGACCGAGACCCTCGAGCTGGCGGAGGCGCTCAACCTGCTCGCGGATCGTATCGAGGAGCTCGTCACCGACGAGCGAGAGAACGTCGCTGACCTCGGGCACCGCCTGCGCACGCCCGTGACGGCGCTGCGGCTCGACACCGACCTGGTCGGGGACCGCGAGATCGCCGACCGGCTTCGCCAGCACGTCGACCACCTTCAGCGCAGCATCGACGCGGTCGTCCGCCAGGCCCGGCGCAGCATCCGCGACACCCTGCCGGCGACGTCCGACATCGTGCCCGTCGTCTCCGACCGGGTGGGCTTCTGGCGCCCGCTCGCCGAGGACCAGGGCCGCGAGCTGCGTCTCGAGGTTCCGTCCGAGCCGGTGCAGGTGCGGCTCGGGGCCGTCGACGTACGCGAGCTCGTCGACACCCTGCTCGACAACGTCTTCGCGCACACGCCGGAGGGTGCCGCCATGAGCGTCGGCATCGTCGAGGACGGTGCGTACGCCGTCCTGACGGTCGCGGACGGAGGCCCGGGCCCGGACGGGGGGAGCGACGATCTCGTCGAGCGCGGAGCGAGCGGCAGCGGCTCGACCGGCCTTGGCCTGGACATCGTGCGGCGGCTCGCCGAGGGGGCCGGCGGCGGGCTCGCCCTCGGGCACTCGGTGCTGGGCGGCCTCGCCGCCCATGTCCGGCTGCCGCTCGCCCGCGGCTGACCCGGGCGTCCCAGGCAGACGCGTCACGGGGCGGTCGCGGACGAGCGGCGGGGCAGGGCGCGCCTGGAACGTCGCGGAGCGAGCGGGTCAGTCGTCACCGGGCCCGTCGCCATCGTGGTCGCCGTCATGGCCGTCCTCGTCCCCATCGTGGTCATCGGCCGGGGCGGTGGCGGTGGGGGAGGACGTGGGGCGGGTGGCCGAGACCGACCTGGTCGAGCCCGAGGTGCTGGCCGCGGCCGGGGCAGCGGCGACGATCACCGGGCCGGGGACGTGGATGACGCACGTGCCCTTGTGGAGAACTGCCGGCTTCACGCACGGGGCGAGGACGGTCCTGGTCGGCGTCGGGACCGCCTGGACGGAGACGCGCTGGGTGCTCGAGGCAGCAGAGGGCGCCGCGGGAGCGACGGCCGTATAGATCGCGACGGCGGCGGCTCCGCCGAGCGCGGTGCCGAGGGTGAGCGTCGTGGTGAGCGACACGAGGGTGCCTCCTGTGACTTGCCGGGGTGGTGGACCCAGCCTGGCCCCGCCGTCGTCAAGCCAGCCTCTCCTCGACGTCAACGTTGGGTTAAGGCGGGGTCCGGGAGGTGGGCGGGCCGCTCGGGCGCCCCGACGAGCCGAGGCGGCCGCCCGGCGGCATAAGGCAGGCTTAACACTCCCCTGAGGCGGCCTTGTCATGGGGACCGGCATGGTGAGGCCGGTCAGATGGTCCCACCACCGGCGGGGCCGACCCGGACACCAGGAGAACCAGACCGTGCGACCACTGCTCGGAAAGACCCAGCGAAACCGCTCCCGCGCGGTCCTCGCCGTGCTGTCCACCAGCCTCGCGGCCGCCACAGTGGCCGGCACCGGCCTGGCGGCCGCGGCCGTCGCCGTTCAGACCGAGTCCGCGAACGCGGTGAAGGCGGCCAAGAAGGCCGCAACCGACCGCGCCGCTGCCGAGGCCTACCACCAGCAGCTCGTGGCATGGGCGAAGGCCCACCCGGTGGTCGTCTCCAAGAAGCGGCCAACCCAGAAGATCGTCGACCCGCCCACCGTCATCGCGGCCTCCGCCACCGGAGCCGCCCGCGTCGGCGGCTACAGCAGCTACTCCGGGTCCTCCGGGTCCTCCGGGTCCTCCGGGTCCTCCGGGTCCTCCAGCTCCGGCGGCTCGACGACGAGCCGCCCGGCCCCGGCCCCGGCGCCCGCGCCGCCGCCGCGGCCCGCCCCGAGCAGCGGCTCATGAGCCGTCCCGCCATCTCCTCGGCCGACGTCACGCCCCCGCTGGGTGTCGACCGCGAGCACGGCACGGCGACCTGGCGGGCGCTCGGCACCTACGTCCACCTGCGGGTCTCCCGGCCCGGACTCGTCGACCAGGCCGCCGCGCTGGCCGTCGACGTGCTCGACGAGGTCGACCGCACCTGCAGCCGTTTCCGTGACGACAGCGAGCTGATGGCCGTCAACCGGCGGCCCGGTCTGCACACCGTCTCCCCCGTGCTGGCCGGCGCCGTCCGGGTCGCCCTCGAGGCCGCCCGCGAGACCGACGGCCTCGTCGACCCGACCCTCGGGGCGCTGCTCGTGGCCGGCGGCTACGACCGCACCTTCTCGCTCGTCGCCGCCGACGACGCCACGCCGGTGTCGCTGCCCCGCAGCCGACCGGACTGGCGCCTCATCGACGTCGTCGACGACACCCTCGCCGTGCCCGAGGGGGCCTTCATCGACCTCGGCGCCACGGGCAAGGCCTTCGCGTCCGACCTCGCCGCGCTGACCGTCGCGGCCCGGCTGCCCACCGGTGTCGTGGTCAGCGTCGGCGGTGACGTCCGGGTCGTCTCCGGCGAGGACCCCGACGCCTGGCCGGTCGCGATCGCCCACACCTGGTCCGAGCTTGAGGCGGACCGCACGCTCGCGATGGTCGCCCTGCGCGGCGGTGGGCTAGCCACGTCGTCGGTGACGGCGCGGCGATGGGTCCGCGGGGGCCGCCAGTGGCACCACCTCATCGACCCCCGCACCGGCGTGCCCGCCGACGGGCCGTGGGCGACGGTGACCGCCCTCGGCCACACCTGCGCCGCTGCCAACACGGCGAGCACGGCAGCCCTGGTCCTCGGCGACGCGGCATACGGCTGGCTCGTCGAGCACGACGTGGCCGCGCTGCTCGCCGACCGCGACGGCACCCTCGTGCGCACCCCTGCCTGGCGGCTCGCGGCCGTCGAGACCCACCCCGCCACCATCGGAGCTTGACGTGACCGCATCGCCCCTGCTGTGGTACCTCAACCGTGGGACCGGCATCGTCCTGCTGGTCGTCTTCACCCTGACGACGGTCCTCGGCATCCTCTCCACCGGCCGTAGGTTCAGCCCGTTGTGGCCGCGCTTCGTCACCCAGGGCCTGCACCGGTCCCTGGCGACGATCGGCACGGTTCTCCTCATCGGGCACGCGACGACGGCCGTGGTCGACGAGTACGTCGACATCCGGTGGTGGCAGGCCGTCGTGCCGTTCGGGGCGACGTACAAGCCGCTGTACCTCAGCCTCGGGACCCTCGCGCTCGACCTCACCGCGCTCGTCGTCGTCACCTCGCTGCTGCGCAGCCGGATGCCGACGAGGGCCTGGCACAGCATCCACCTGTTCAGCTACGGGGCGTTCGTCGTCGCCGTCGTCCACGGCGTCGGCATCGGCACCGACGCGGCCCAGGGCTGGTCGGTGGCGCTCACCCTCGCCTGCGTGGCCGCGGTGAGCCTGGCCACGCTGGCCCGCGTCGGAGTCACCCTCCGTGCCGCCGCAGGGAGCCGCGCATGATCACGCCCCCGTCCCAGCTCCTCGTCAGCACCGGGCCCGTCCTGCTGGCCGGGATCGATGAGGACCAGTCCTACCCCGCGCACCGCGCCCGGACGGGCGATGTCCCGCGGGTCTCGACGCAGGACATCGTGGCGATGTCCGAGGCCGCCGCCGTGCGCGGTCGCGGCGGCGCCGGGTTCCCGTTCGCGATCAAGATCGCCGCGGCCGCCAAGGGCCGCCGGCCCGTCGTCGTGGTCAACGCCGCCGAGGGCGAGCCCGCCAGTGCCAAGGACAGCGCGCTCATGCGAACCGTCCCGCACCTGGTCCTCGACGGCGCGCTCGTCGCGGCCCGGGCCCTCGGTGCCAAGCAGATCCACGTCGTGACCTCCGAGGACCGGCCCGACACCGAGGCCGCCGTCGACGAGGCGATCGACGAGAGGCCCAAGGAGGGCGTGCGCTGGCACCACCATCACGCAGAAGGTCGGTTCGTCTCCGGACAGGCGCGCGCCGTCATCGAGCTGATGTCGGGGCGCGAGGGACTGCCGGTCACGTCCTGGAAGCCCGAGGCGATGGACGGCTACAAGGGCCGGCCGACGCTGCTGTCGAACACCGAGACCTTCGCCCACCTCGCGGCCCTGGTCCGGTTCGGACCGCAGGAGTATGCCGCCCGCGGCACCGCCTCGGAGCCGGGCACCACGTTGCTCACCATCTCTACGGTGCTCCCGGGCGGGCTCGTCGAGGACTCGGCCCCCCACGTCATCGAGGTCGAGCACGGCGTGCCGTTCGCGTCGGTGCTGACGCCCCACCAGCTGGACGCACCGGCCCTGCTCGGCGGCTACCACGGGACCTGGGTCGGACCCGGGCGCCTGCGGGAGCTCACGGTCTCACACCGCGCCCTCCGCGAGCTCGGGCTCACGATCGGGGCCGGTGTCGTCCTCCCTCTCACCGACGGCTCGTGCCCGGTGGTGCGCACCGCCGACCTCGCGACCTACCTGGCGCGGGAGTCTGCCGGCCGGTGCGGGCCGTGCATGTTCGGCCTGCCCGCCCTGGCCCAGGAGATCGTCTCGCTGGCCTCGGGGTCCGACACCCGGCGGCGCATCGTCGAGCTGGCCGGTGTCGTCGAGCGTCGCGGCGCGTGCGCCCACCCCGATGGCACGGCCCGGCTCGCCCGCTCGCTGCTGGCCCTCGAGGACGTCGTCGACGTGCACCTCGACGGCGACTGCTCATGCGGCCCCCGGGCCGTCACCCAGATCCGCAGGAGGAGCGCATGACCCGCACCCGCACCGACCACCGGCCCACCCTGCGGGTGGACTGGCCGTCGTGCAAGGCCCGTGGGCTGTGCGCCGAGCTCCTGCCCGAGCACATCGTCCTCGACGACTGGGGCTACCCGGTCGTCGACGGTCCGGTGGCGCGCCGAGCGGTCAAGCATGCCGAGGAGGCTGTCGTGTCCTGCCCACATCAGGCGCTGCGGCTGGTCCCGGCGCCCCAACGCTGACTGTCGCGGCCACCGTCCTCGCGCCGCACCCCCCCCGACGGCGCGAGGAGCAGCACCGGGGGTGAGAGCGCCCCGGTGGCCCTCACCCCCGGTGATCTGCGTCCGGGGGAGGTCGACCCCGCTCAGCGGGGGACGACGTTGACGAGCTTGGGTGCCCGGACGATGACCGCCCGCACCCCGTCGTCGACGACGGCCTGGACCTTCGGCAGTGCGAGCACGAGCGCGCGCAGGGCGTCCTCGCCGATGTCCGCCGGGACCTCGACCCGGTCGCGGACCTTGCCGCTGATCTGCACGACGCAGGTGACGGTCTCGTCGACGAGCAGGGACGGGTCGGCCGCGGGGAACGGCTCGTAGGCGAGCGTCTCGGGGTGACCGAGGCGGCTCCACAGCTCCTCGGCGATGTGCGGGGCCAGGGGAGCCACCATGAGGACGAGCTGCTCGGCGACCTCGCGGGGCGGTGCGTCGAGCTTGGTCAGGGCGTTGCTCAGCTCGGTGAGCCGGGCCAGCGCCGTGTTGAACCCCAGCGTTGAGAAGTCGTGCCGGACGGCCTCGATGGTGCGGTGCAGCAGCCGTGTCGTCTCGGGGTCGGCGGGCACATCGACGACCCGCAGCGCCCCGCTCCCCTCGTCGACGACGATCCGCCACAGCCGCTGGAGGAACCGCTGGCTGCCGACGACGGCCCGGGTGTCCCACGGCTTGGACTGCTCCAGCGGCCCCATGCCCATCTCGTAGAGACGGAACGTGTCGGCGCCGTAGGCCGCGTACATCTCGTCGGGGCTGATGGCGTTCTTCAGCGACTTGCCGATCTTGCCGAACTCCCTGCCGACCGGCGCTCCGTGGTAGCTGAAGGTCGCGTCGGCCTCCTCCACCACCTCGTGGGCGTCGACGTGTTGGCCGCGGCTGTCGGTGTAGGCGGCGGCCTGGATGTAGCCCTGGGAGAAGTACGTCCGGAACGGCTCGTCACTGCTCAGGTGGCCGAGGTCGTGGAGGACCTTGTGCCAGAACCGGGCGTAGAGCAGGTGCAGGACCGCGTGCTCGACACCGCCGACGTAGAGGTCGACACCGCCCGGGTCCCGGGTCCCGGCGGGCGAGCCGGCCACCGGCTCGGGCCGTGGCCCCATCCAGTACGCCTCGTTCGCGGGGTCGACGAAGGCCTGGTCGTTGGCCGGGTCGAGGTAGCGCAGGTAGTACCAGCACGACCCGGCCCACTGCGGCATGACGTTGGTGTCGCGGCGGAACCGCCGGGCCCCCCGGCCGTCGCCGAGGTCGAGCTCGACGTCGACCCACGCCCCGTTGCGGGACAGCGGGGCCTCCGGATCGGACTCGGCGTCGTCGGGGTCGTAGGTGCGCGGCGCGTAGTCCGGCACCTCGGGCAGCTCGACCGGCAGCATCGCCGCGGGCACGGAGACCGGCACGCCGTCCTCGTCGAAGAGGATGGGGAACGGCTCGCCCCAGTACCGCTGGCGGGCGAACAGCCAGTCGCGCAGCTTGTAGGTGACGGTGCCCTCGCCGAAGCCCTTGGCGGCCAGCCACTCGGTGATCGCCGCCTTGGCGTCAGCGACGCCCAGGCCGTTGAGGCTGATCTCGTCGTTGGCCGAGTTGATGGCCGGACCCTCTCCGGTGTAGGCCTCGTCCTGCGGGTGCCCCTCGGACGGCTGCACCGTGCGGATGATGGGCAGCGCGAGCTTCACGGCGAAGTCCCAGTCGCGCACGTCCTGGGCAGGCACCGCCATGATCGCACCGGTGCCGTAGCCCATGAGGACGTAGTCGGCGACGAAGACGGGGATGCTCGTCCCGTTGACCGGGTTGACGGCGTAGCCACCGGTGAAGACCCCGGTCTTGTCCTTGCCCTCGGACTGCCGCTCGATGTCGGTCCTGGCGCCCGCCTCGGCCCGGTATGCCGCGACGGCGCCGCGCGGGGTCGCGTGGCCGCCGGTCCAGGTCGGGTCCGTGCCCTCGGGCCAGCCACCCTCCGGGGTGAGGACGTCGACGAGCGGATGCTCGGGGGCCAGCACCATGAAGGTTGCTCCGAACAGGGTGTCGGGCCGGGTCGTGAAGACCTCGATCCCCGCCGCCGAGCCCACCGGGGTGTCCCCCGTGATGGGGAAGGTCACCCGGGCGCCCTGGCTGCGACCGATCCAGTTGCGCTGCATGGCCTTGACCTTCTCGGGCCAGTCGACGCGGTCCAGGTCGTCCGCGAGCCGGTCGGCATACCGGGTGATCCGCAGAACCCACTGGGTGAGGTTGCGCTTGAACACCGGGTAGTTGCCGCGGTCCGAGCGCCCGTCGGCGGTGACCTCCTCGTTGGCCAGCACCGTCCCGAGCCCGGGGCACCAGTTGACCGGTGCCAGCGTCGTGTGGGCGAGCCGGTGGGCATCGATGACCTCTGCCTGCTCGACGTGCGTCAGCTCGGCCCACGCCCGCCCGTCCGGGGTGGGCCGGCCGCCGGAGTCGAGTTCGGCGACGAGCTCGCTGACCGGGCGGGCGCGGCCGCGACCTCCGTCGGAGCGCACCGCCTCCTCGTCGTACCAGGAGTCGAAGATCTGGACGAAGATCCACTGCGTCC
>CAYPYK010000011.1:0-28954 GCA_964414665.1 uncultured Intrasporangiaceae bacterium
GCGGGCATCGCCCACCAGCCCTACGACGGCTGGATGTGCAACATGGCACGGGGACTGCTCGACGAGATCGAGACGCAGATGAAAGACGCCCCGGATCGCCTGCAGTGGGCGATGAACAGCTGCCTGGCTCAGATCGGGATCGATCGCCCTGAGTACCGCGCCCGTGCCATCGACATCGGTGAGCGCCTGGAGGTGCTCAAGGACTACCCGACTCCACCGAACTGCACGTCTCCGTTCGCGCCCGTCTGGATCACCGAGATGGTGCGAAGACAGCCGTGACGGCGGGATCCACCGACAGCCGGGCCGCCAACGGGGCACCCACCGAGCCGGCCCCGGTGGAACGAGATCGCCGGACCGTTCGACACAGTTGCGATGATCGCCGTCCGTCACCACCTCGACGCTGAGGCCGCACTGCGTACCGTGGCCCGATTGCTCGCGCCCGGCGGCCGGTTCCTGGCAGTGGCGCTCGCCCGGCCGGAATCCGTGCCGGACCTGCTGTGGGAGGCGGTCTGGATCGCGACCAACCCGTTGATCGGGTACGTGAAGCACCCTCGGCCGACCCTGCAGCGGCTCTCCCATGTCGTCCGGCGCCTGGAGGACCGCGGCCTGGTGGAGCGCTTCCCCTGCCCGCAGGACGGCCGCGCCACCAACGCCCGGCTGACCCCGGCCGGCTGGACCACGGTCGTCGACACCGCCCCGGGGCACGTCGCCACCGTCCGCAACAACGTCATCGACGCGCTCACCCCCGAGCAGACCACCCAGCTGGCTGCCATCGCCGAGGCGATCCTCGAGCGCATCGACCCCGACGGCACGATGAGCGCACCACAACAAGACGCCCGCCCATGATCGACAGTCGTCGCCCTCCCCTCCCAGCTATCGACAGGTGTCCGAAGCCCACGTCATCATCGTGTTGGCCATGGTCATGGCCGGCCACCTCCGGACGCAGAGGAGAGGGGGATGGGGTATCAAGACGATGGTCGAGGTGTCTGGTCCGTGCGGCAGGTGGCCCTGCTCCCCGGGGCGACCATGAAGAGGCCGCCGCAGGCGCCGCCGTCGTTGAAGCGGCACGCGAGATGATGGCCGGGAGCGGCAGCCCGTGGCGGGTACACCCGTGGCTGCGCGTCTTGGGTTCTGCGCGGGGATGATGGGTCTGCGGATAGGAGGCAGTCATGTGGATGGAGTCCCGCTGCGGCGCGTGGTCTGTTGATGGCGGGGTGGTGCAGTTCCGGATCTTCTTGCCGTCTGGCACGGATCCGCGCATTGCCGGGATCAGGGTGGCCGGTACCTTCCAGGGCGCTCTGGGTGGGACCGACTGGGATTTCGATGAGGGGCTTGCGCTGCAACGCGATGACAGCGATCCGCGGGGCACGTTCTGGTCCGTGCGCACCGGCCCGCTGCCTGAGGGGTTCTATGAGTACAAGTACGCGGTCACTTTTGACGACCCGTCGTCGACGTATCGCATCGTCAGCGATCCGTGTGCTCGATACGGCGGCTTGGCCGACGACAACTCGGCCGTCGTGGTCGGCGGCACCAGTGCGCAGGACAACACGGTGCCGCTGGTCGCCGGAGGTCGCCGACCATTCACCGACCTGGTCGTCTACGAGCTGATGATCGACGACTTCACCGCCGAGTACCGCGCCGGCCGCGCGCCGCTGGACGCGGTCGTCGACCGGCTGGATCAGGTCGTTGCGCTTGGCTTCACCGCTATCCTCTTCCTGCCGTGGACGGCTTGGGGCGACTCCGGTTTCAACTGGGGCTATGAACCGGGCCACTACTTCGCGCTGGCGCCGCGTTACGCCCATGTGGCCGACGACCCGGCCGAGAAGCTGTCCCGGCTCAAGTCCCTGGTCCGGGCCTGCCACGACCGCGGCCTGCACGTGTTGATGGACGGGGTGTTCAATCACAGCGGTAGGGCGTTCCCCTACCCCGACCTCTACCTGGACCGCGCCGACTGCCCGTTCACCGCGCACCCCTTCGGCGGGGATTTCGGCGGCAGCCTCATCGACCTCGACTTCTCCCAGGAGTGCACGAACGAGTTCGTGCTCGACGTGTGCTGTTACTGGATCGACACGTTCGGCCTGGACGGCATCCGGTTCGACGCGGCCGCCTGGTACTACGTGGCCACCGACCCGACCCAGGGCTTGCCGGGGCTGCTGACCGGCCTGCAGGCGTGGTTGGACGGGCGCGGCGAGACCAACTTCTCGTTCATGCTGGAGTACCTGCAGCTGGACGCGGCCCAGGTGGTGAGCACGACCGCGGCAACGAGTTTCTGGGACAACGCGCTGCACGACACCACCTTCGGCGGCCTGCTCGCCGGCCGGCTCGACCCCCAGCTGCTGAACGCGCTCAACGACCGCTACTGGCTGTCCGATCCCGACGCGAAGGCACCGACGGTCTATCTGAGCAACCACGACCACTCCCAGGTGGGGTGGGCCGTAGCCCGTATCGACCCGGACTCGGGCGTCACCGCGCAGTGGTGGCGGCTGCAGCCCTACCTCATCGCCTTGTACACCGGCACCGGCGTCCCGCTGGTGCCCAACGGCCAGGAGTACGGCGCCGACCATTTCGTCCCCGAGAACGACAACCACACAGGACGCCGCGTACTGAGCCGCCCGGTGCAGTGGCACCTCGCGCTGGACCCGATCGGCCGCTCCCTGGCCGCGTTGCACTCCCGTCTCGGGCAGCTACGCAACACCCGGGCTGAGCTACGCGGGCCGCAGATGCATCCGCCGCTGTCATCTGGCTCGAACCTGTCCTCGGACGGCCTGGGCGTGGACACCGTGAACCAGCTCGTGGTCTTCCGTCGCGGCGACCCGAGCACGGGCCGCGCCCTTGTCGTCCTGGTCAACTTCTCCGACGGGCCAGGCTCGGTCGACCTGTCCGGGCTGGCCGACGGCGAATGGGTCGACCTTCTCACCGGTCCCGGCGGCTTCGGCGACCCGTGGTCATGCCGGGTCTCGGGTGGCACGGTCAGCATCGAGATCTCCAGCCACTGGGGCCGCATCCTGGCCCCGCCAGGGTGAGCTCGACTGCGGGGGCCGCTCCTCGAACCCGAGGCCCACCGCGGGGCAGCGACCAATCGCCCACTGTGGGCGCCCCACTTCGGCCCACAACGACACCACCTCAGGACAGGCGAGGGCGCGGTCTTCGGGAACTCGTACGCCAGCCGGTCCAGCCTGGTGCTGGCCACGTGGGGAACATGGGGCAGACGGCGTATGCCGTCACCCTCCCCGTTGGCCCGATCCGGGGCCTGCACATCTTCTACCTTCTGGCGACCGTGGACGTGGTGCTGCTCCATCGTCGACACGCGTCGCAGAGGCCGCCGTTATCCCGGATCGAGAGGACCCCGGGCCGCGCGACACCAGCCGGTGGTGTGTGACATGGTCCCAACCGGACGTGTCGGCGAGCATGTACTCTTCGCGTCTGACCTCTGAGGAGACCCAGGTGGCGAGACCAGGAGCAAGGAGCAGCGGCCACGGACGACGGTGGCCGTCACCAGCGTCGTGAGGCCGGGTGGAGCTAGGCCCGGTCGCGCTGGTCGTGGGGCTCCCGCTGTCGGCGCTGTTTCGCCACTCGGCGGCAGGCTTCTCGGCACTCGAGGCGCATATGGCAGACCGTGCGGCCGAACAGATGGCGATCCCCGCCGTGCGCCCTGAACACGCTGCGCCGGCCACCGCCGACAGCCCCCTCCTTGAAGGAGGGGGCCGTCGTATGCCAGCTCGGACCAGGTGGCCCCGGACGGCTGGGCGAGCCTCAGGCCCAGGCGAAGTTGCCTCCGCCGTTGCAGACGTAGGAGTTGTTGACGTTGCGGGGGTTGGTGGCGAACCGCGCGACCTGACGGCTGACCGACGACCCGGTCATCCAGTCGATCGTGTACTTGATGTACGTGTCGTTCGTCGTCAGCTCCGCCCCGGTATAGCCGCTCTGGGGCGCTTCATCCCTGACGAGCGTCCACCCGCTGGTGCCGTACATGTAGGAGGTCCAGCTGGTTGTCCAACGCCCGGCCACGGCATAGGTGTAGAACCAGCCGGCCCGGTAGGTGGCCGCCGTCGTGCTCGACACCGGGTGCATGAACTCCACGTACATCCAGACCAGCTGGCGGCTGCCCGACGTGGCGGTGACGCGCGGGAGGTCGATCTGGCTGATCTTGTTGTCCGCGATGGCGAGCAGCCCGGCATCCTGCCGCAGCCAACCGCACGTCGCGGCCGTGTAGGAGCCGCGGGTGGTGGCGGCCGCGGCCGGGGCGACGCTGACGGTCACGATCCCGACGACCGACGCGACGAGGGAGAGCAGCACTCCGGCGATCCGGCGGGGGATGCGGTGACCGGGGCGCGAGGCGAGTTCGGCGTTCATCGTAGTCTCCTTCTCCAATGGCCCGCCCTGTGCGGGATGGGAAGACCGTCACGCCGACGCCCTAACGCCGGCTTACGGGTCACTAAACGCGCAGGCCAAGCCCCTTCTCCGGGGCGGCGTCAGCGCAGCCGGAGGACGTACGTCGAGTCCCCGATCCCGATCGCGTCTCCGGGCTCGAGCAGCCGCTCCCCCGACAGCCGCTCGCCGTTGACCCGGGTGCCGTTGGTGGAGTGCAGGTCGACGAGCACGTAGCCCGCTGGTCCCGCGACGAGCGCCGCGTGCTGCCGGCTCACCCGCGGGTGGGTGAGCACGAGGTCGTTGCCGGGATCCCTGCCGATGCGCAGCCCGCTCGCAGGCACCGCGAGCTCGCTGCCGTCGGCCCCCTCGAGCAGCGCCGGGTCGAGCCCGAAGGCCTCCCGCTCGGTCGGCGGGGCGGGAACCGGCTGGCCGCCTGGGTGCCAGTCCAGGGCTGGGTCCTGGTCGAGCACCGCCGACTCGAGCCGACGAAGGTCGGTGCCCGGGTCGATCCCGAGCTCGTCGGCGAGGGTCTCGCGCAGCTCGCGGTAGGCAGCGAGGGCGTCCGCCTGCCGCCCGCACCGGTAGAGCGTCACGATGTAGTGGCCCCACAAGGACTCGCGCAGCGGGTGCTCCCGGGTCAGCGCGGCCAGCTCGGGGAGCAGGCTCCGGTGCTCGCCCAGGCCGAGATCGACCTCGACCCGGCCCTCGAGAGCGGCCAGACGCTCCTCCTCCAGATGGACGGCGAGCTCCTCGGCGAAGCGCAGGTCGCGCAGGTCAGCGTAGGCCGGACCGGACCATTCGCCGAGGGCCTCCCGAAGCAGCCGGCCGGCCCCTCTGAGGTCGCCGTCGGCGCGCGCGGCCATCCCCTCGTCGCGGCGGGCCCGGAACCGCAAGAGGTCCGACTGGTCCCCGCCGAGCGTCAGCCGGTAGCCAGGTCGGACCGTGTTGATCACCGCACCGCCGCTCCCCACGGGAGCGTCCAGCGCGGTCCGCAGGGCGGACACCATGACGTGGATCGACGTGGTGGCGCTGGGCGGTGGCTCCTCCCCCCACAGGTCGTCGACGATCGACTCGACCGAGACCACCCGGTTCGCCGACGCGACCAGACGCGCCAGGAGGGCCCGGCGTTTGGGGCCGCCGAGCGCGATCTCGGCACCGTCTCGCAGGGCCGAGACCGGCCCCAGCACCCGGAAGTCGAGGATGGTCATCGCCGCAGCCACAGTTCCCAGAACAGCAGGGCGGCCAGCAGCCCGGCGACCACGCCGACCGGGCGGGCCAGGCGTGTCCCCCATGGGGGTCGAACCGGCCGGAAGACCGGGACCTCGACCCAGGCCGCGGGCTGGTCGGACTCCCCGAGGGGTGCCGGGGGTGGCGCCGATACCTGCACGCGGGGGGTCTCGGCCGGCGAGGACACCTCGGCAGACAGGCCCGGCTCACCCGTCTCGGTGGCGTCGGTCACCGGGACCGGCGCGGTGCGGTGCATCGCGGCCCACGGTTGAGCCCAGGCGGACAGGGGCACCGCCCGGAGTGACCGCATCACGGTGCCGGGATCAGGCCGGCGGGCAGGATCCGACGACAGCGCGTCGACCAGCACGGTCCGCGCCGGCTCCGGCATACCGTCGAGCCCTGCGGGAGGCAGCCGGCCGCCGAGGGTGAGCACGGCCAGCACCGCGAAGGAGTAGGCGTCCCCCGCCGCGCTCTCGGCATCGGGGTCACTGCGCTGCTCCGGAGCCATGAACCCGGCCGTGCCCGAAACCGTGCCCGGCGCGCTGCGGAACGAACCCACCACCTGGGACAGCCGCGTGAGGCCGAAGTCGGCCACCTTGGCCCGGCCGTCCGCGGTCAACAGGACGTTGGCCGGCTTGAGGTCGCGATGCACGACTCCCCGCCGGGCGCAGGCGGCGAGCCCGTCGGCGACGTCCGAGAGGATGACGAGCAGGTCCTCGGGCCCCAGGCCCCCGGACCCGAGAGCCCGCTGGAGGTCGGGTCCCTCGACGAGCTCGGTGACCAGTGCGAGGTCCTCGGCCATGGGCACCGCGGCATACACCCGGACCACTCGGGGGCTGTCCACCGCCGCGAGCGCCCGCCCCTCCCGGCGCAGCCGGTCGACGCCCCCTGCGGCCAGGGTGCCCCCGATGAGCACCTTGACGGCGACGAGCCGGTTGAGCATGACGTCGCGGGCGCACACGACCGATCCCGACCCACCGTGACCGAGAATACGGACGAACTCGTAACCGCTCGGCAGCCGGACCGCCGCGTTCACGTCAGACGCGCTTGAGAGTCATGTCGGCGCCCAGCTTCAGCGCCTTACCGCAGCCGGCTCCGAGGGACAGGTCCAGCGTGGCCGGGAGCGTGGCCGGCACGGTGGCCGCCGAGCTCGGAGCGCGAATCGTGAAGGCGCGGATCTCGGTGTTCGTGCCCCCGCCCTTGTGGCACGGAGCCTGGGCCGGGTCGGCGATGGCCAGCCAGCCGATCCCGAGGTACTCCACGGTGTAGTGCCTCCCATTGGACGACACCGCAGAGCCGCCGCAGTGGGTGGGCGAGGTGCAGGTCACCGTGAAGGTGAGGTCGGCCGGAGCGACCGCCCCGCCCACCGTGAGGCGCTTCCCGTCGGGGCCCCAGACCTGCCCGGGTACCGAGGTCCACGTGCCGACGAGGTGGAACGTGCCGTTCATCAGGTCGTCGGGGCCGAACGCTGCCGAGGGTGAGGACTGGGCGCCGCCCTGGGCCTGCGCGATGGCGGCCTGCTGAGCCGGGTCGACTCCCGACGTCGTCCGCACCGGCTGCGCGACGGGGGCAGCCGGGGGGCCCTGATGAGTGAGCAGGGCCACGGCGACGACGGCGGCCGCAGCCACCCCTGCGCCTGCCCCGACCCAGACGCGCGACACACCCTTGCCGCCCGCCTTGCCGCCCCTCTTGCCGGCCGTCTCGGGGGTCCCGACCGCGGTGTGGGTCGTGGAGCCACCGGCCGTTGTGGGGCCTCCCCCTGCCGCAGACCCGGTTGCCGAGGACGCCGCCGTCACATGGGTGGCCCCTTCGACGACCAGCGAGGTCCCCACCCCGGTCACGAGGGCCGCCATGCCGGCCTCGGTCCACCAGGCGGCGCCGCGCGACCTGGAGGCCGACTCCTCGAGTGCGGCGAGGAAGGCACCGGCGTCCGGGTAGCGGCCGCCCGGGTCGGCCGCGAGCGCCGTCGACAGCACCGGTCGGAGGTCGGCATCGACCGTCGCGACGTCGGCGTCACTCGGTGGTGCCCCCACGAGCAGGTGTACGAGCACCATGGCCGCGGACCACACGTCGCTGGCCGGGGACAACGCGGCGCCCTCCACAGCCTCGGGGCTGCGGTAGAGCGGGCTGCCCGACGAGCCTGCCGCGCCCTCGTGGGTGGCCAGCCCGAAGTCGATGAGGTGGGAGGCCCCCGACGCGTCGACGAGGATGTTGCCCGGCGTGACGTCACGGTGGACGATGCCTCGGTCGTGGACGTGCGCGAGCCCGAGCAGCGCGCCCCGGACGACCCCGAGCGCCTGCGCGCCCGACAGCCGGCCGGCCGAAGCGAGCACCGCCGCGAGGGTCGCGCCGTCGACCCACTCCTCGACGATGTATGCCGTGTTCTCGGACTCGGCGTAGCCGTAGACGCGGACGACGTGCTCGTCGTCGAGCTCGGCGAGCGTGCGGGCCTCGGCGCGCCACCGGTCCCGCAGCGCGGGGGTCGATGCATCGAGCTGCTTGAGGGCCACGAACCTGTCGAGCTCGACATCGCGCGCCTTCCACACCGTCCCCGCGCTGCCGCTGCCGATACGGCCGAGAACCTGGAAACCGGACATCGTCGTCATTGGTCGCCCCCAAGTCTGAAGCACCCCGTGCGCCCCACCGCGTGCCCATGGGCGGGCTCCCCCGGCGGATCTCCCCGGCACCGAAAGTACTCCTACGATGACCGCCGTAAGTACTCGTACGATGACACCGTGTCAACGACGGGTGCATCGCCCGCAGCCCCCGACCAGCGAACAGCGTGAACGGTGGTTCGGGGGGTCCGACGAACGGTGTTTCCGGCGTTCGTCTCTAGAGGTTCTCCGCGGCCGGCATGCTGTCCGCGAAGGTGTGGCGAACGCGTTGAGCGCTCGTCGGATCCAGGCCGAGGCCCGCAGCGGCACCAGCGGGGGTCCCGGCTCGGACACCGTGCCACTCTTTCCGACACCCCCAAGCCACCACCGAGGTCCGCACCGTGGTGCCGGTGAGATCCGCAAGCCCGGCGACGCGCATACGACCAGCATCCAGTGTGACGCGACGTCACACGCAATCCCGGGGAGCGGATCTCGCGTGGGTGAAGACGTCGGCAGCGGGCCACCGGCCCCCGCTCGGCCCGACTGGCCGGAGTCAGCGGCAGGTTGCCCTCTGGGGAGTGCGACTGCTCTGGGGGGGTGCGACAGCGGCCGAGCGTCGATAAGGTCCCAACCATGTCGACCAGAGACGAGCGCATCAGGGCGACCAAGGAGTGGACGGAAGCGGCCCGCGCACTCGAGGCAGCGAAGCAGCAGATCTTCGCTGGGAGCCCCTTGGAGGACGGGATCGTCAAGCAGATCTCATCCGACGAATGGGAGGAACTGCGGGCGCTGCGCTCCGTCGAGGAGGGGAAGGCCCGAGTGTGGTTCTCCGTCATGCGGGGGGCGGACAGCGCCGACGCGTAGTCAGCCTCGCCGTACGGGTCTTCCGCCGGCCATCATCCTTGGGGGCCCATCACTCGAACCGGAGGCAGGGGGCGCCCGGTGCCCCGCAGCAGGTGGTCGAGCTGACCCGACACACCCGTCACAACTTTTCCGCCCCATCGGGGAAACACGAGGTTCGCACGGGTTGACTACCCCGGCCAACCTCGAGCTTGCCTTGTGAAGTCGGCGAGCGGCCCGGGGGTACTCCGTGGGGCGGATGCGCCCTACCCGGGCGGACGGCATACCGTGCCGGTGACCGGTGACCGGTGACCGGTGACCGGTGACCGGTGACCGGTCTCGGTGACCGTTGCGGCGCCGGCTCGTTCACAGCGCACGCCCCGCCGGGCCTGGCCTAGGTTCCGCCCGCTCCGGTGGAACCACCGGGTGGCGCCCAGGCATCGTGGTCCTCCGAGGGGTCCGCCATCTCGGTGCCAGTGGTGCCTGACGGCCCCGCCGGATCGGCAGCGGCGGCGCCGTGGGCGGCTTCGCCGGGCTTGGTGTAGTGGCTCACCGGCGTGAGGACCAACCGGACAGCGACCCAGCTCGCCAGCAGTGCCCCGATGAACCGGATGAGCGCCGTCTGCACCGACAGGTCGCCCTGCATGACGAGCCACAGAACCGGCACGAAGAGGACCAACGCGAAGGACACGACCGGGCGCGGTGGAGTCGCGGTCGATCGGTCGGGCTCGGCCGCTCCCGAACGCTCCGCCTCGGTCGACGGCTCCGGGGCCGCCTTCTTCCTTCGGCTCACCGGCGCTCTCCCTCATTGGTCAGCATGGCCATCCAACGGGGAACGGACGCCCGTCGGCCGTCCAGCAGACCCACCGGCAGGGGCCCGGCCAGCGCCGCTGCGGGGTCCGCGGTCGCGCTCAGATTCACCAGCGCCACGGCGTCGACCTGCCCGATCCCCGACGCCCAGGAGGCGACGTCGTTGACCTTGGTCGAGGCCTGGGCGACCGCCCAGGTGAACGTCGGTGCCAGCGCGGAGACCACCTCGGAGAGCCAGCGGCGGTCTGACGGCGGCATCCCGGCCTCGACGACGACGATGGTGGAGCCTGCATACCGCTGCCAGTGCGAGCGGCGAACAGCGATATCGGAGACGTCCGACAGGAGCCGGCCGGCGGGCACCATCGACACCAGCTGGCTGACCGGCACGTCGTGACGCATGGAGGCCGGCACCGCGAGGTTGATCTCGAAGGGGGACACGCCCAGCTCGGAGGCCAGCTTGCCCGCGACACCGAGCGCCGTCTTGGCGTCGCCCACGACGACGATGACCTGGCCGGGGTAGGACACGACCATCGGCGCCACCGGCCGGGACTGGACCCAGGCAAGGAGCCGACGGTAGACGTCCGCTGCGTCGTCAGCGCCGGCCAGCACGTAGTAGGGCACCCCCATCCGCGTGGCGCGAGCGGCCATCTCCCGAGCGCTCTCCAGCGCGCCGGCGTCGAGCGCCCGCAGAGTCGTCCCCGTGGGCTGTGACGGCTCGACCGCGAGCGTCCTCGGGCGCGCCGCCCCCTGCCCGGCTGGGCCGGCCGCGCCGAGGGTGGCCAGGGCTGCGGCGGGCTGGTGAGGTTGGATGCTCTGCTCGAGCCGGGAGAGGACGTCGGCGAACGTTGCGGACTCCGTGGACACCGGCCTGCGAGCAGTGGCTTGTTGAGCGGCGGCGGCCGGTGCGAGATCCGGTATGGGGTCCGCCGCGACGGCGCCGAACGCCGCCTGGGCTCCGGGCCTTTCGGCCGGTTCGGATCCGCCTGGGGCGCTGGCCAGCGGCGGAACGGGGTACAGCACCGGCGGGACGAACTCCCTGGGCGCCGGACCCTGGTCCAGCTCTGGAGCGAACCTCAGCGCGTCGAGCACGGAGTCCACCACAGCCAGCGCCGACCTCACCCCTGCCGGCGCGACCTCGCGCGCGGTCGGCGCGGGCTTCGACGCGGTCGGCGCAGGCTGCGACGCGGTCCGGTCGGAGCCCCGGACCGCCGAGCCGTGCCAGGTGGGGAGCGGCGGCGGCGCGTCCGAGATATCGTGGTGCAGGTCCTCCTCGGCCCGGTTGAGCCGGTCGACGAGATCCATCACCGACCGGACGGCCTGGCCCGACGCGGGCGCAGCCGCCGAGGCGGGCGCAGCCGTCGAGGCGGGCGCCGCCGCCGCGGCCAGCGCATCGGGAACCTCGACCTGGATGTGGAAGCGTTCTTGGGCGAAGAACCCGCCCACGCCACCACGGCGGACCTTCTCCGCCTCGACGATGCGCGCCCCCGCGCCGTACTTGGCACGGATCTGCTCCAGCAGGGTCTGCAGGTCGGGGCCCTCAAGCAGCAGGCGCATGGGCGACATTCACGGCTCCGAGGGGGTGGATGCTCAGCTGATGGCCAAGCTCTGAGTAGGACAGGACAGGGAGGTTCGGCGCCGCGGACTCGACCAGGCGGCGTAGCGGAAGGCGCAGTGGCTGGGCGCACACGAGGACCGGGCGCTCCCCGTCCTGCTCGGCCATCTCGGCCAGACGGGCCGCCTCCAAGGCGACCCGCTCGGCATACTCGGGGTCGAGGAGCAGGAAGGCACCGGCATCCCCGGCGCGCAACGACTCCAACAGGCCCTGCTCCATCAAGGGGTCGAAGGTGATCACCGGCAGCCGACCCCCGACGGCGTGGGCGGCCGAGATGGCCGGTCCAAGCGCGGTGCGGGCCGCCTCCACCAGACCGTCGGGGTCGGTGCTCGAGCGGGCCCGGGAGGACATGGCCTCGAAGATGCGGACGAGGTCGCGGATGCACACGCCCTCGGCGAGCAGGGACTGCAGACAGCGCTGCACCTCACCCAGGGTGAGCGGGGTGGGCGTCAGCTCCTCGACGACCACCGGATGGGTCGCCTTCGTCATGTCGATGAGGGTCTTGACGTCCTCGCGCCCGAGGAGCTCACGGGCGTGGGTGCGGACGATCTCCGCGAGGTGCGTCGTGATGACCGACGACCGGTCGACGAGAGTGGCCCCGGACAGCCCGATGTGCCGGCGCACCTCGACCGGCACCCACTTGGCGTCCAGCCCGAACACCGGCTCCCGGGTCACCGTTCCCGGCAGCGAGGCCAGGTCGTCGCCGATGGCCAGCAGCATGCCGGGAGGGGCCTCGCCGCGAGCCACCTCCACTCCGTGGAGCCGGATCGTGTAGGTCTTCGGCGGCAGCTCGATGTTGTCCCGGGTGCGGACCAGCGGGGTGACGATTCCCAGCTCGAGTGCGAGCTTGCGGCGCAGGGCGCGGACGCGGTCCAACAGGTCCCCGCCCGTCGAGGAGTCGACGAGGTCGATCAGGTCGTAGGCCAGCTCGAGCTCGAGGGGCTCGACGCGCATCTCCCGGACGATCGACTCCGGTGTGTCGAGTATGGGAGCGGCGGCGGCCGCCGCCGCCGCGGCCGCGTTGAGGGCCTTCGCGTCGTCCGGCTGGTCCTGTTTGGGCAGACGCAGCGCGACCAGCAGCAGGCCCGCGCCGACCGCCACGAACGGCACCTTCGGCAGGCCCGGGATGAGGGCGAGGAACAGGATCGCGGACCCGGCGATCTGGAACGCCCGGCGCTGCTGGCCGAACTGGTGCAGGAGGTCACTGCCCATGTCCCGCTCGGTCGTCGCGCGGGTCACGATCAGACCCGTGGAGATCGAGATCAGGAGCGCCGGAATCTGCGAGACGAGGCCGTCCCCGACAGAGAGCAGGCTGTATGTCGCGATGGCGTCACCCATCGACTGGTGCCGCTGTGCGACGCCGACGATGAACCCGCCGAAGAGGTTGACCACGGTGATGACGATCGCGGCGATCGCATCGCCCTTGACGAACTTCGAGGCTCCGTCCATCGCGCCGTAGAAGTCGGCCTCCGCCGAGACGTCGTGGCGGCGCTGGCGCGCCTCATCCTCGTCGATGAGCCCGGAGTTGAGGTCCGCGTCGATGGCCATCTGCTTGCCGGGCATGGCGTCCAGGGTGAACCGGGCGGCGACCTCGGCGACCCGGCCGGCACCGTTGGTGATCACGACGAACTGGATCACCACGAGGATCACGAAGATCACCAGCCCGACCACGATCGAACCACCGACGACGAAGTGGCCGAACGACTCGATCACCTTGCCGGCGAACCCGTCGAGGAGGACCAGCCGGGTGGCGCTGACGTTGAGCGCCAGGCGGAACATCGTGGCGATGAGCAGCAGCGACGGGAAGACGGCGAAGTCGAGCGGGCGGGTGACCGAGAGACTGACCAGCAGGATGAGGACGGCGCCGGAGATGTTCACGGCGATCAACAGGTCGAGGACCATGGTCGGCAGCGGGACGATCATCATCACCACGATGGAGATGATCGCGGCCGGGACGCCGATCTGGCCGATGTGCCTGGACTTCACGAGACCCTCACGTGCTCGACTGGACCGTCCTGGCCTATGGGTGCCGTCCTGGCATGAGACCCATCGGCCGCGAGGCCCCCGACCTGAGGGTTCTGAGGGCCGCTACCGGCCGGCCATCGCCCTGGGCACGGTGTGGACGCCCGTCATGACGGACCCACGGCGGCGCAGGGACATGACGAAGGCGAGGACCCGCGCCACCGCGTCGTAGACCTCGACCGGGATCGCCTGACCGATCTCGCAGTCGGCGTAGAGCAACCGTGCCAGCGGGATGTCGGCCACCATCGGCAGGTCGTGCTTCTGGGCCTCCTCACGGATTCTCGCCGCGATGAGGCCGGCGCCCTTGGCCACCACGGTGGGGGCGCCCGCACCCGGCTCATACTTCAGTGCGACGGCGATCTCGGTCGGGTTGACGATCACGACGTCGGCGTTGGCGACGTCGGCCATCATCCGGTTGCTGCTCAGCTGCCGCTGGCGTTTGCGCAGCTCCCCCTTCTGGAGCGGGTCCCCCTCGCTCTGCCGGTACTCGCGCTTGATCTCGTCGCGGCTCATCATCATGCCCTTGTTGACCCGTCTGCGCTCGAACATGTAGTCGAGGGCTGCGATGACCAGCCCCACGGACGCGGCCACCCGGATCATCGAGAGCGAGGACTCCCCCGCCGCCGCGACGGCTGTCGACAGCGTGAGGGCTCCGTTGCCCATCGTCCGCTGCTGCGCGGTGCCGAGGACCTGCCAGGCCACGCCCCCGATCACCGCGAACTTCATCAGCGTCTTGGCCAGCGTCCAGGCGGACTGGAGGGAGAACCACCGCTTGACGCCCTTGCCGATGTTCAGCTGCTCGAACTTGGGCTTGAACCTCTTGGAGGAGATCTTGAGGCCGCCCTGCGCGACGCCGCCGACGATGGCCAGGCCCATGGCGGCGAAGACCACGGGGGCGAGCGCCCCGGCGGCGCCGGTCGCGGCAAGCTTGAGGATCTCGCCCGCGGAGCTGGGCTCGGGCGCGGCGATCACGCCCGGCACCCGGTCCATCAACGTCTGGAACGTCCCCTTGAGCCGCCCCACCGCCATCGGCCCGAGGAAGCTGAAGGAGAGAACAGTCAGCCACGCCGTGACATCGGCCGACCTCGGCACCTGCCCGTCCTTGCGAGCCTGCTTGCGCCGCTGGGGGGTGGGCTTCTCGGTCTTCTGCGACTTGTCGGCCATGGTCACCCCCCCACGCCATGGGTTGCCGAACCCATGGCCGTCAGGACGTGGTCGACGATGGAGCTGACCACGGCCGGCAGGGCTGCGATGGCGACGCTTGTCAGGCTCAGGGTGAGCAGGATCTTGAGCGGGAAGCTCAACACCAGGATGTTGAGCGCCGGCACGGCACGGCTGACGAGCCCCATGGCGAGGTCGGCCAGGAAGAGCACGACCAGCACGGGAGCGGCGATCTCCAGGGCAGAGACGAGGAACAGCCCGATCTGCGACGTGACCGTCCTGGCGAGGACAGAGATGCTGACCGGGTGCATGGGGAAGACCCGGAACGACGCCATGAAGCCGCGCAGCAGCAGGAGGTGACCGTCCAGGGCGAAGAGCAGGGTGACCGCCACCAGCTGGTATATGCGCCCGAACATGCTGACGTTGACGCTGGACACCGGGTCGTACGTCGACGCCAGCGAGAACCCGCTGGTGAAGTCGATGAGCTCACCGGCCGCCTGGACCGAGGCGAACAGCAGGTGGGTCAGGAACCCCAGGGTGAGCCCGACGACGACCTGGAACATCACCGCGACGACCAGGGGGAGGAGCTCTGCCGGCGGCGCCTGCGACGCGAGGCTCGGCCCGATCGACATGGCCACGGCCAGCGCGATGGCGACCTTGACGTACGAGGGGATCGCGCGGTTGTTGAACGGTGGTGAGACCGCCAGCCACGCCGACACCCGGACGGTCGCCAGCAGGGTGGCGAGCACCACGTCGACGGGCAGCTGCACGTTCACGGCGCGCTCACCGGCTCACCCGGACAGCAGCTGGGGCAGCGCCGCGAACAGCGCCTGGGTGAAGTCCACCGCCTGGTCGAGCATCCACTGTCCGCTGAGGAGGATGACGAAGGCGACCCCGACCAGCTTGGGCACGAAGGAGAGAGTGATCTCCTGGATCTGGGTGACGGACTGCATCACCGAGACCCCGAAGCCGATGGCCAGGCTGGTCAGCAGGATCGGTCCGGCGAGCTTGGCCGCGAAGATCATGGCCATCATGGCGATGTGTACGACGGAGGCGTCGTTCATTGGGGGTCCTGGGCTGGTCTCAGTGGTAGCTGGTGATCAGGGCGGTGGCAATCAGGTCCCAGCCGTCGACCATCACGAACAGGAGCAGCTTGAAGGGCAGGGAGATCATCACAGGGGGCAGCATCATCATCCCCATCGACATCAATGAGGAGCTGACGACCAGGTCGATGACGAGGAAGGGAATGAAGATGATGAAGCCGATGATGAAGGCCGACTTCAGCTCGGAGAGCACGAATGCCGGGACCAGTGTGGTCATCGGCACCTCGTCGGCGTTGGCCGGCTTGGGGCTCTTGCTCAGCGCGGTCATCGTCGCGAGCTCGGTCTTGCGGGTCTCCTTGAGCATGAAGGTGCGCAGCGGCTTGACGCCCTGGTTGTAGGCCTCGGTCTGGCTGATCGTGCCCTTGAGATAGGGCTGGACGGCCTGGTCGTTCATCTCGGACAGCACCGGAGCCATGATGAACAGGCTGAGGAACAGCGCCAGCCCGGCCAGCACCTGGTTCGGAGGGATCGTGGGCGTCCCGAGCGCGTTCCTGGTGAGGGACAGCACCACGATGATCTTGGTGAACGCCGTGCACAGCATCAGCAGCGCGGGCGCGATCGAGAGCACCGTGAGCAGCAGGATGATGCTGACCGTCTGGCTCGGCTTGCCCAGGCCGGGGTCGAGGTTGACGGTGACGTCCCCCGAGCCGGACGTGCTGGTGGGTCCCGGGACCGGTACGTCGGCGGGAGCCATCATCGCTGCCGGCGTGGGCACGGTGACCAGGTCGACCGGCACGAGGTCGGGGTGCATCGCCGACGTCGCGGTATGCGACGGGGCGGCGGACGCCGACGAGCCCCCGGCCAGGCTCGAGGGGCCCAACACGAAGAACAGGGCGGTCAGGGCCAACAGCCACAGCATCCGGCCTCGCCGCCCCGGTCGCGGCGTCACTGCGCCGAGGCGGGAGCCCTGAGCTCCACGCCGTCCGGACGCGACCACGCCTGCAGCACTCCCCGGGTCAGCCACGCCGGACCGTCCGCTGGCGCAACGTCTCGATGACCGAGCCGGCCAGGTCACGTGTGGAGGGCCTCAGCACGGATACGGAGCCGCCCGAGACCGCCTGGGACGCCTCGAGCTCGAGGTCCTCGACCTCATCCTCCAGCTCGCGAAGCACGGACACCCCGGACTCGGTGACTCCCAGCAGCAGCAGCTGACCCGAGACCCTGACGACCACGAGGCTCGACGCACGAGACAGTCCCTGCCGGGTCACCACCTCCAGCGCAAGCGCCTTCTTGCCGTGCCGGACCGCGCCGACCCGGCCACCGAGCTGCCGGCGGTTCAGGTAGCGCGCCAACACGAACATCAGCGCCAGCACGGCGGCCAGCGACACGACGAGGCGAACCAGCGTGCCTACCACCGGTCGCTCGATCCGTCGATCATCTGCGCAGCCTGTCCACTCACGACCTCAGATCCTGGGCCGGTTGTCTTGCTCCGGGGTGACGATCTCGGAGATGCGCACGGCGAACTCCTCGTCGATGACGACCACCTGGCCGCGGGCCATCAGGGTGCCGTTCACCAGCACGTCGACGGGGGCACCGGCGGCCTTGTCCAGCTCGACGATCGCGCCGGGCGCCAGCGCCAGCAGGTCGCGGACCGCCATCCGGGCCCGGCCGAGCTCGACGCTGACGCCCATCTCGACATCGCGCAGCAGGTGCATGCGGCGCACCTCGGCCGCCGTGTTGTCCTCGGGTGCCAGCGCCTGGAAGACCTGTCCGATGGGCTCGGCCGGGGCGCCGGGCTCCGGCACGAACCCGAGGGCCGCCACCAGCTCGCCCCCGCGGAAGAGGCCGACCGAGATCGCGTCGGGCTCCAGGGCGGGTCCGTTCCCGGCCTCGGGGTCCAGCACCTCGACGCCCTGGGGCTCGAGATCGCCCGTGCGGTCGGTGAGGACAACGACGATCCCGGCCATGACGGCCTGCGAGCCGTCGACGCCGTCGCGCTGTCCCGCCATGGCCGCGCTCGCGTCGGCGCCGGCCACCAGGCCGAGCCTGCCGGGGTTGGTGCCGCCGGTCGTGACGCTCAGCGCGACGCCGCCCGGGAAGGGGTCGGACCGCTCTCCCGCATCGAGAGCCCGGACGTCGAGCTCTCCGAGGGCGGCCAGGTCCGCGGCGGCAGCAACGGCCGCCGCCACAACGGCGTCGAGGTCGATCAGCTGGGCGGTGGCCGGGAGATTCATGGGGCTGGTCCTAACAGGTGGTGACGGAGGGCTAGAGGGTGACGATCTGGCAGGCCAGGTGCTGGCCGTGGCTGCCGGGGACGGCCGCCGCGACCAGAACACCGTCGGCCTTGACGGTGAGGGGCTGGGCCACCGGGTGGCGCAGCGGCAGGACGTCGCCCACGGCGAGAGAGAACAGCTGGGACGAGGTGACCGTGACCTCCTTGAAGGCAACGGACAGCTCGACGGGGACCGCCTGGAGCTGACGCTCAACAGCCTGCGCGATGCGCTCATCCTTCTCAGCGCGATGGGTGGCCCGGGTACTGCTGAGCGAGTCGAGGGCAGGCTGCAGGGTGGCGAAGGGGATGCACATCGTGCTGGCGGCGACCTGCTCGCCGATCCGGACGTCGAACTCGGCGACCATGACCGGCTCGGACGCTGCGGCGATCTGCAGGAACTGCGGATCGGACTCCAGGCTCTCGACGACGGGGGTCACCGGGGCCAGCGACTCGAACGCGTAGGTCAGCTCGTGCACGACGCGCTCGAGGAGTTGTCTGACCAGCCCCACCTCGATGTCGCGCAGGGCACGGTTGGGCTGGTCCGGGCCTCCGGAACCGCCGAGCAACCGGTCGACGATGGACATGACGATGCCCATGGGCAGCTGGAGCACGCCGGCTCCGGCGATCTGGACGTCGTCGGGCCCACCCCGCTGCGCCGGACCCTGGAAGTCCAGCACGGCCAGCATCGACGGGTTGGGAACCGCGCGGGTGTAGTCGCGCGCGCTGTCCTGCCGCACCGCCGTCACGGACACCAGACAGCTGACGCGCAGGGCCGTGGACAGCACCATGCTGAACTGGCGCGCGAACGTCTCGTTGACGATCTGGAGCGCCCGCACGTGCTCGCGGCTGAAGCGGTTGGGGCGACGGAAGTCGTAAAGCGCAGGCTCGGCTGTCACGCTATGTGATATCGGCCGAGGAGTCCTGGACCTGAGGAGTGGCGTGCGACTACGGCACTATCGGCTGGGTCGATGGCACCCCGCGGACCGGAGCCGTCGGATCGCTCCCTCACCGCGGCCGAGGGCCCCGCCGAGGCGGCGGTACGGCCTCCAGGGGCCAGGGGCATGCCACTCCCGGCACGCCACCGGCGGCATCATGACGCCCTCCGACGCCGACGGCCCTGTTCCCTCGCGACACCCGCGTCCGGGCTGCCCGCGGCCCCCGAGGTGGCCCGGCTCGGCCGCACCGCGGGCGTGGCGGAGGGGGCAGCGGCGAGGGTGAGCATGATCATGGCGATATCCGTCCGTGGTATGTCGCGCGCGGTGTCAGTCCGTGACCCCGCACCTTCCGTTCGGCAGCTCTGCCGGGATCCTGCGCCCTTCTGGAGAAGGCGCGCGTGGGCTCGGATCCTGGCCCCTGCCGCCGCGATCTCACTGCATCAGGAACTGGGTGAAGTACACCCCCAGAACCTCGCCCTCATAGCGCTTCTTGACCTGTTCCGAAAGCGCCTTCTGAGCGGCAGCCCGGCCGCCGGGGGCCAGCAGCTGCTCGTAGGTGCGCTGGCCCAGCACGCCGATCGCGGCGTCCAGGGCCTTGGCGCCGTCGACCGCCGGCCCGGTCGCGGCTGCCGCGTCCACGCTGCCCGAGGCCGGCGCGGCGGCCTCGCTCAGCTGCAGGGCCAGGGTGACCTTGAGGTAGCGCCCGTCCGCCAGGTTGAGGGTGACCGGGTCGAGCGTGATGACCTCCCCGGCCACCGTGGTCGGGTCCGGGGCGGGCGTGGACGGAGCCAGGAGGGTCTTGGCGGCGAAGGCGCCACCTCCGCCGAGCAGCACCAGCAGTGCCACCACGATGATGAGCAGCTTCTTGCGGGACTTCTTGGCCTTGCCTGCCTCCGGGGCGTCCGCAACGTCGGGCTTGGCAGGGGTCTTGGTCGGCATGTCAGCCTCCTGAGGTTGTCTGTTGGGTTACCGCCGTCACGTCCGGGGTCACCGTGGCGGTGGCGGGGTCCGCCACGATCACGATCGCCACCCGCCGGTTGCGTGCGTTGCTCGCAGAGCTCTTCCCGGGCACCAGGGGCCGCTGGTCGGCATACCCCGCGGCCGAGACGATCGAGGGGTTGACCCCCCGCTTGAGCAGATACTGCAGGACCGTGGTGGCGCGCGCTGTGGACAGCTCCCAGTTCGAGGCGAAGCGCGCGTCGCTGATCGGCTGGCTGTCGGTGTGGCCCTCAACGACAAGCTGGTTGGGCAGCTTCTTGAGAACCGGAGCGAGGGCGCTGAGCACCTCGACGCCCTTCGGGCGCAGCGTCGCCTCGCCGAGGTCGAAGAGGATGTGGTCGGTGACGATGTTGACCGACAGACCTCGCTGGTCGATCACCTGGAACTCCACGGCCTTCTCGAGGCCCTTCTTGGCCAGCGCCGCGGTGATGGTCGCCTCGAGGGCCCGGTTGGCCTCGGCCTCCTTCTTGGCCGCCTCGACGGCGGCCTGCGCGGCCAGGGTCGTCTCGTCCTGCCGTGCCAGAACCTGGGTCCCCATCTGCGACTCGTCCGGTGCGTCCGCCTGGACGGCGCTTCCGTCGAGCATCCCGGCGCCCCCGTCGAGGACCGAGGACTCCCCGAAGGACTGGGCCAGACCGTCGTGCAGCTTCTCGAACTTCTTCTGGTCGACCTGACCGATGGCGAACAGCACGATGAACAGCACCATGAGGAGCGTGATCATGTCCGCGTAGGTCAGCAGCCAGCGCTCGGCGTTCTCGTGCTCCTCCTCGGCGGCGCGCTTCTTGCCGCCTCGGCGGGCCATCAGGCGGCCTTCCCGGCGGCCCGCGCACCCTTGGCGGGGACGACAGGCAGGATCGAGCGGAGCTTCTGCTCGACCAGACGCGGGTTGGTGCCGGACTGGACGGCGAGGACACCCTCGAGCACCATCTCCATCTGCGCGCACTCCCGCTCGCTCATCCGCTTGAGCTTGGCGGAGATGGGGAGCCACAGCGCGTTGGCGCTCAGGACGCCCCACAGGGTCGCCACGAACGCGGCCGCGATCAGCTCGCCCAGCTTCTCCGGCGAGCTGAGGTTGCCGAGGACGTGGATCAGGCCGATGACCGTCCCGATGATCCCGAGCGTCGGTGCGTAGCCACCCATGTCACCGAAGAACTTGATGCCCACCTTGTCGTCGGCGCGCTTGGCGGCGATCTTGGCCTCGAGGATCTCGAGGATCTCGTCCGGGTCGGTTCCGTCGATGGTCAGCTCGATTCCCTGACGCAGCAACGGGTCCTCGACATCGCGCACCATCTCCTCCAGAGCCAGCAGGCCCTGGCGCCTGGCGAGGTCGGCCATCGCGATGATGGAGGTGACCGCCTGCTGGGCATCTCCGGGCTTGCCGACGAAGGACTTCTTCAGGTCCCGGATCACGGCCGGGAGGTCCGTCACCAGGTTTCCGGCCATGGCCGCCCCGAAGGTGCCGACGAAGACGAGCAGGAGGGCCGGCAGCAGCATGATGGACATGGGGCTGTTGCCCTCGATGAGCATCGAGACCAGGACGGCGACGAAGACACCACCGATCCCGGCCATGGTGCCGAACTCCATGTCAGACCTCCCGGTTCGACACCGGGCGCAGGTATGCCGGCCTGCTGTGCTCCACGAGGGGGATGGCTGCGACCTTGAGCACTTCGGCGCGGTGCGTCACGACGGCGCGCATGATCTCGCGCAGGTCTTCGACCACCACATACTTGGTTCCGCCCACCAAGGAGATGACCGTGTCCGGGTTTGCCTCGACCCTCTCGATGAGGTCGGGGTTGAGCGCGAAGACGCTCCCGTTGCGTCGAGTGACCATGATCATGGCGATGTCCATCCGTGGCTGAGTGACGCGGTGTCAATCCGTGACTCCGCAGGTTCCTATCGGCAGCGCCTCCGGCGTCCTGAGGTCCCGACGCCGGGTCATGTCTCGTCCGTTGAGTCCCGCCCCGCCGCCTCGCGGCGGACCCGGCTCGCCGCGACGAGCGGGGTCCGCCGCGGTGACGGGCGGCGGGGTCGGGGCCCGCCGACCACTACTGTCCGTTCGGCGGGACGCTCAGGTCATCACCGCGTGAGGTTGACCAGGTTCTGCAGGACCTCGTCGGAGGCGGAGATGACCTTGGAGTTCGCCTGGAAGCCGCGCTGGGCGATGATCAGGTTGGTGAACTCCTGCGCCAGGTCGACGTTGCTCATCTCGAGCGACCCGGCGGCCAGGACACCCCGCCCGCCTTCACCGGCCACGCCGATGGCGGCGAGCCCGGAGTTGTTCGAGGTGCGGTAGAGGGAACCGCCCGCCTTCTCCAGCCCGGGGGGGTTGTCGAAGGTGGCGAGGGCGACCTGGCCGAGGGTCTCCTGGACGCCGTTGGAGAAGACACCGATCAGCTCGCCGCCGGCTGCCAGCGAGAAGGCCGTCAGGACACCCATGCCGGCACCGTCCTGGGAGACGGCCCCGGCGGTGTCCGTGGCGGCATACTGGGTGAGGGGTCGGGTCGCCGTCCCCAGCGTCACGGCTACGTCCGAGCCGAAGCTGTACCCGGCCGTGGTGAGCGAGGCGGCACTCAGGGTGGCGGATGCGGCCGAGAACGTCTTGGTCGCCTGGTCCCAGGTCATGCTCGCCGTTCCACCGACGCTGACGTCGGCACCGCTCGCGTCCGGCACGGTCACGCCAAGGGACCAGGTGTCGGTTGCGGTCTTGGCGTAGGTCATCGTGGCCTGGATCGCCTGCCCCTGGGTGTCGTAGATGTCGATCGAGCTGACCGAGGTGGTGCCGACCGGGGCGTCGCCCGACAGGTTGCCGCCCATGGTGATCGCGGTGCTCTGGCGCGGTGGCACCGACTGGCCGATCGGCAGCTTGAGGTTGCCCACGGGGCTGTTGGTGTCGATGACGCCGCGGGTGGCCGCCCACCCCTGGACGAAGGCGCCCTCGGGGTTCACGAGGTTGCCCTTCACGTCGAAGTCGAAGGCGCCGGCGCGGGTGTAGAACGACTGGCCGTCCATCTTGACGACGAAGAAGCCGTCACCCTGCAGGGCCACGTCGGTGGACCGTCCGGTGAGCTGGGTCGCGCCCTGGCTGAAGTTGGTGGAGATGCCGCCGACCTTGACACCGAGGCCGACCTGGGCCGGGTTGGTGCCGCCCCGCAGGCCGAGCGGACCGCCGCTCGTGCGGACGACCTGGTTCAGAGTGTCCTCGAAGACCGTCTGGCTGGCCTTGAAGCCGGTGGTATTGACGTTGGCGATGTTGTTGCCCACGACGTCCAACATCATCTGGTGGGCGCGCAGTCCTGAGACGGCGGTGAAGAGGGAGCGAAGCATTCGGGACCTTCCTAGGGTGGGATTGGGCCGGCGTCAGCCGGCAGCGCTGATTTCGGTTACGGAGGAGAGAGGGACGTCGGTCTGGCCGACCGCGAGCATCGGGCCCGCCGCGGTGAGCCGGACGGATCCGACGACCCCGCTGAGGGTCTGCTCGCCTTGGGTGTAGGAGATGGTGCGGCCGACGAGAGCGATCGCACTGCTGGCCTGCTGCTCACTGAGCAGCTGGGTGGTCTGGGCAGCGAGCTGTTGCAGCTGCTCGACCATCTGGAACTGGGCCGTCTGACCCATCAGGGCGGTCCCGTCCGCGGGCTTGGTCGGGTCCTGGTACTTCAGCTGGGCAACCAGCAGCTTCAAGAAGGTGTCGCTGCCCATGGAGTTCTCGGTCGGGGCCGTCGAGCTCTTGCTGGTCGAGGCGAGGGTGTTGATCGCCTGCACCGGTGCGGTGTTCCCTATGACATTGCTCATGTATGTCGTCCTTACATTCGTAGGTCGAGACGGGTGCTGCCTGCCGGGCTCGGGGTCGCGACCGGCTGTTCCGCTGGGACGGGGGCGTCCTCGGGAGGTTCGGCGTGGGCCGGCAGGTGACGGGTGTCGGGCTGGCGCGTGCCGGCGGCGCCCGATCCCACCTCCAGCGAGCCCGCCTGAAGGCCCTGGTCCTCGAGCTGCCGGCGCAGGTCGGACAGCCCGTTGCGCAGGGCGTCGCGGGCCGCCGCGTCCGGCGCGTTCAGCTGGATCGAGACCTCGCCGTGGTGCACGTTGACCAGGACCCGCACCTCGCCGAGATCTCGCGGGTGCAGCTGCACCTGGACGTCGTAGCTGCCGTCCGCGCCACGCATCAACCGAGACGCGGCCGCGAACACCTGCTGCTGGACGGGGACCGGCAGGGGCGGCGGGGCTGGCACCGGCGCGGGTGCGGCGGGCGAAGCGGGGGCGGCTTGGACGGGGGAGAACGCGGGCCCGGCACCTGGTGCTGGCGCGGCCGGATCCGCCGGCGCCACGACGGCCGCGGTGCCCCGGTGCAGCTCGGGCGAGGCCGGGGGGGCCGGCGCGACGGGTGACCCGACCACCGCACCGGTCGGCTGAGCGGTGCCCTGGCCCGCGGCGGCGGGAGCGAAGCTCGCGGGGCTCGCCGGGGTCGCCGGGGTCGCCGGGGTCGCCGGGTTCGCCGGGGTCGCCGGGGTCGCCGGGGTCGCGGAGGTCGCCGAGGCGACCGGGCTCGCTGACGCTCCGCGAGCGGAGCGCGGGGGGGCGACGCCGGACTGGGCGGTGGTCGGCGCCAGGACGGCCCCGGCACCCACAGGAGCCTGGGTGGGCATGGTCGAGGCGCCCTTGGCCTGCGCGGCCCCGGCCGAGGCCCCGCCGGCCGCCAGGGTGGCGCCCGCGGCCGCGGTGGCGCCGGTGGCCGGCGTCGAACCTGCCGTCGGCGGCACTGAGACCGCAGCGGCCCCTGGCGTCGTCGGGGTGCTGGGACCGGTCGAAAGGAGCACCGGCACTGGGCCGGCGCCGGGGGTGGCCGAGGCACCGGGCACTGGTGGCGAAACGACGTCGGCCGGGATCGCGGATACCGCGGCCGTAGCCACCGGGACGCCGGACACCGCGGCCGGAGCCACCGGGAAGCCGGACACCCCCGCGGCCGCAGCCACCGGGACGCCGGACACCGCGAGCGTCGCCTGCCCGACGGGGCCTGGCAACCCGGTCGCGACCGGGTGTGCCTGCCCGACCGGGGCCGCCGGCTCGGGGAGTCCACCGACGTGGTGGGCCGAACGGGCCGAGCCGCCGTCTCCGGTCCTGTCGGTCGCCGGCTGGTCGGGCTCGGACGCCGCCGCCGCGCGCGCCGGACGCGCTGTCGGGGGGCGGCAGTGGCCGGCGAGTACCGAGTCGAACCCGTCCGCCTGGGCCGGGCCGTCGACGTCGCCGTGTCGAGAGCTGTCGCGGGCCCCGGAGATGGCGGGGAGCGCGAGAGGCGAGGACACGCACACGGAGGGAGCGCCGCTCATGACGTCCTCCCGGCGGCTGCAAGGACCTTCGCCACATACGCCCGCGTCTCGGCGTACGGCGGCACTCCGTGGTACCGGGTGACCGCACCCGGTCCGGCGTTGTATGCCGCGAGCGCCAGTGACGTCGAGCCGAAGCTGCGCAGGTGCTGGGACAGCAGCCGCGCCGCGCCGTCGACGGCCTGCGCCGGTATCGCGGGGTTCACGCCCAGGCCCTTGGCGGTGGCAGGCATCAGCTGCATGAGGCCGCGAGCACCGGCGCTGGAGACCGCGGCGGGGTTGAAGCCGCTCTCGGTCTGCGCCACCGCCGCGAGCAGGTCCGCGGACACGCCGTACTTCTGGCCGGCCTGCTGGAACAGCGCCCGATAGGCCGCCGGCGCAGCGGCCATCGCCGGCGACGACGCACTCGAGCCGGCGGTCGACGAGGTCAGGCTCCGCGACGGAGCGGACACCAGTGCTTTCAGCTGGGAGGTCCCGCTCGTCGTTCCCGACAGCACACGTCGGATGTGGCTGGGCTTCTCGTAGACCGTCTGGACCTTGACGACATCGCCGGAGTGGGGGGCGACGATCATCTTGTTCCCGCCGATGTAGATGCCGATGTGGTTGGCCGGCACGCCGAAGGTGACCAGGTCGCCCGGTTTGGCCTGCGAGAGGCTGGCTACCTCGGTGCCGACCTTGGCCTGGTCCCGGCTGCCACGCGGCAGGTCGATCCCAAGGTCCTTGTACACGCGCTGGACCAGGCCCGAGCAGTCGAGCCCCTTGGCCGGGTCGGTCCCGCCCCACAGGTACGGGACACCGAGGTACTTGCGGGCGTCTGCCACGACATCCGACCCACTGACGGAGGAGGTGGATCCGGGAACGCCGTCGACCCCCGAGGTGAGCGCGGCGAGCGCAACCGCGAAGTCGGAGCTGGAGCCGGCGGTCGCCGAGGTCGCCGAGGTCGTCGCGGTCGTGGCTGGGGCGAACCGTACCTGGATGGCCGCGATGCGAGCCTGGACCTCCAAGAGCCCCGCCGGCTGGATGGTCATGGCCGGCCTCCTGCGGTCCTCGCGGCGGAGCGGTCCGCTCGCTTGGCGGAGCTGGACTCCTCGGACGTGCGCTGGTCGGCCGCCAGCCGCTCGGTCCGCGCAGCATCGGCGGCCCGCTCCTCGAGGCGCTCCAGGGCGGCCATCCGCATGGCCGCCTCGCTCCACTCGTCCCGCGCGAGCTCGGTGGCCTCGGCCGCCGCGTCGGCGCCGGCACGGGCCAGCCGGACGGACCCGGCCAGGGCGTCACGGTGCTGCCGCTCGGCGAGGAACAGGGCCAGCTCATGGAGGTCGGCGAGAGGCTCGGCCTCTGGCGCGGCATACCGCTCGTGCGCCCGCCCCAGAGCGATCTGGGTGGCGCGTTCGGCGGCCGACTCGGAGAGCAGCTGCGCACGGGCGAGGTCCTCCTGGATCCGGCGCACCCTCATGACGGTGTTCAGACGCGACGTCCGGCCGTTCACCCGGTCACCACCAGGGCGTGCAGGGCCGCCCAGCTCTGGGCGACGTCGGCGACGTGGTCGACGGGCTGGCGCAGGAAGTGGTCGATCTGCGCCGACTTCTCCAGAGCCCGGTCGACCAGGGGGTTCGAGCCGGCGACATACGCGCCGATCTCGACGAGGTCCTTGGCATCGCGCCGGGCCGCCAACAGCTGCCGCAGCACCTCGGCGTCGCCCCGTTGCTCGGCGGTGGTGATGTCCCTGCCGCTGCGAGAGATGGACTCCAGCACGTCGACGCTCGGGAAGTGCCCGGCCGTCGCCAGGCGGCGGTCCAGGACGACGTGACCGTCGAGGATCGACCGGGTCGTGTCGGCGACCGGGTCGTTCATGTCGTCGCCCTCGACGAGGACCGTGTACAGGCCGGTGATGCTTCCACGCTCAGCTGTCCCGGCACGTTCCAGGAGCTGGGGCAGCAGGCCGAAGACGGACGGGGGGAACCCCCGCGTCGCCGGCGGCTCCCCGGCGGCCAGGCCCACCTCCCGTTGCGCCGTGGCAACACGGGTGACGCTGTCCATGGCCAGCAGGACGTCGTCCCCCCGGTCGCGGAACCACTCGGCGATGCGGGTCGCGGTGAACGCGGCGCGCAGCCTCACCAGGGCCGGCTCGTCAGAGGTGGCAACGACGACGACCGCGCGAGCCAGACCCTCCGGCCCGAGGTCGCGCTCGACGAACTCCCGGACCTCACGGCCGCGCTCGCCCACCAGGGCCAGCACACAGACCGGGGCGTCGGTGCCCCGGACGATCATGGACAAGATGCTCGACTTGCCGACCCCCGAGCCCGCGAAGATGCCGATCCGCTGTCCTCGGCCGCACGGCACGAGGGTGTCGAGGGCTCGGACGCCGAGGCCGAGCTGGGTGTCGATGCGGCTGCGCCTCATCGCGCTCGGGGGGGTCCCCTCGATGCCGGTGGGCACGACGTCGCGCAGTGGAGGGCCGCCATCGATGGGGCGACCGAGAGCGTCGACGACCCGGCCCAGCAGGCCCGGACCGATCGGCACCGTCAGTGGCGCACCGGTGGAGACGACGCGGTCGCCGCGGCGCACCCCGCGCAGGTCGGAGACCGGCATACAGGTCACGACGTCGTCGTGGAGGGCGACGACCTCGGCGAGCACCGGGCCCCCGCGGCCGTGCAGGGTCACCGCCTCACCCACGGCCAGGTCGAGCCCCGAGACGTCGACGCTCAGCCCGACCGCCCGGACGACCTGCCCGTTGACCGTCGGCGCAGCGGCGCGGGTCAGCAGCTCGAGTACGGCGTTCATGCCAGCACCTCGCGGAGTCGCTGGAGGGCCGGCCCGAGCTGGGCGTCGATGGTCCGGTTGCCCGCCTCGACGATGCAGCCGCCGACCTCGATCGAGGGGTCGGCAACGACTCGGACGGCTCCCCCGGGCAGCGCGTCGGAGAGGTCCGGCACCCGCCGTGCGTCGTCCGGGTGGAGGCGGACGATGGCCTCGGAGTGCCGTGGCGCGAGGGCCAGCGCCCGCTGCACCGCATCAAGAGCGGGAAGCTCCCCGACCTCGAGGTGGCGACCGACGAGGGCCTCGGCGAGGTGGACGGCCATCGTGGCCACGGTGTGGTCGACATCCCGGAAGATGGGGACGTCCCGGGCGTCGAACTCGGCGACACCGGCCTGCACGGCGGCGAGCAGCTGCGCCCAGTCGTTGTCTCGACGAGCCGTCTCGGCGTCGGCCTGCTGTGACCGCGCCCGGTCCCGTGCCGCGGCCTCCTGCCGGGCGGCCTCCTGGCCCTGCAGCAGTCCGCGCTCCCAGCCGCCTCTGCGGGCTTTCTCCTCGGCCTCCGCGACGACGGCCACCAGCGTCGGGTCGACCAGACGCGGGTCGACCCGGGGGCGGCCCGCGAACGGGCTCGTCCGCAGATCCGCACTGATCGTGGCAGGGGGCGCGTGCTGGGTCTCGACCCCGCGCAGCACGACGGTCGCGCGCAGGTCAGTCGACGAAGGCATCGCCGTCTCCTTGGGCAATGATGATCTCGCCGGTCTCCTCGAGAGTCCGGATCTCGCGGATGATGTTCGCCTGCGCCTCTTCGACCTGCTTGACCCGTACCGGACCGAGCACGTCCATGTCCTCGGTCAGGCCGACGGCGGCCCGCTCGGACATGTTGGCCTGGAACTTCTCGCGGACGTCCTCGCGGACTCCCTTGAGTGCCACAGCCAGCTCCTTGAGGTCGATGTGGCGCATGAGGGTCTGGACCATCCTGTCCTCCAGCTTGCA
>CAYPYK010000012.1:0-26838 GCA_964414665.1 uncultured Intrasporangiaceae bacterium
GCCACGTTTCTCCTGTCTGGGTCCGTGCCGGACAGGCGCGGACCGTCGTTACAGCAAGGTGGTGCTCATCGCTGAGTACTCATCGGGTGCTCATCAGCGTCAAACCCGCTTTCAGTTCACTGGTGGATGGTGCGTCCTGCGAGGGACTCGACGAAGGCCACGACGGCAGCCGGGTCGGCGGGGTCGCTGACACGCAGCGCCCGACCGAACGCCCGACGGCGTATGGCTAGGTCGAGACAGCGACGGTCGGGGTGCAGCCATGCGCCGCGCCCTGGCAGCCGCCGTCGAGGATCGGGCACCAGGACGACCCACTCGGGGTGGTCCTGCGCGCTCGGCCCAACGACCACTCGCAGGAGTACCGACCGGCCGTCCGTCCCGCGGCACCCCACGCACATGCGGGTCGGCTCCATGAGTCAGCCCCTCGGGTGCCCTGAGATGCCCGGCCGAACATCCTGCCCGGTCGGCGGAGCCAGTCTAGCGCCTACGGGCCCTCGTGTGCGCCAGGGCCGCCGTCGGGGCTCGCCGCGGTGCCGGCGTGGGGGCTGCTCGCGGCCGGCTCGGTCGCGGTGGCGCCGGAGCCGACCGCCTCCGGCCGCGCCCCGGTGTCCGGGCGGATGTCGATGCGCCAGCCGGTGAGCTTGGCCGCGAGCCGGGCGTTCTGCCCCTCCCTGCCGATGGCCAGCGAAAGCTGGTAGTCGGGGACGGTGATCCGGGCGGAGCGGACCTGCCGGTCGACGATCTCGACGGCGCTGACCCGCGACGGCGAGAGGGCCGCGGCGATGAACGTGGCGGGGTCCTCGGAGTAGTCGACGATGTCGATCTTCTCCCCGTGCAGCTGGGCCATGACGGCCCGGACCCGAGCGCCCATCGGGCCGATGCAGGCGCCTTTCGCGTTGAGTCCCGGCACGCTCGAGTGGACGGCGATCTTCGTGCGGTGGCCGGCCTCGCGGGCCAGCGCCGCGATCTCGACGCTGCCGTCGGCGATCTCCGGCACCTCGAGCGCGAAAAGCTTGCGGACGAGGTTGGGGTGGGTGCGCGACAGTCCGATCTGCGGGCCGCGCGGGCCGCGCTTGACGCTGACCACGAAGCAGCGGATGCGCTCGCCGTGGACATACGTCTCCCCGGGCACCTGCTCAGCCAGCGGGAGGATCCCCTCGACCGTGCCGAAGTCGACTGTGACATGGCGCGGATCGGGGCTCTGCTGGATGATCCCGGCCACGATGTCGCCCTCGCGGCCCTTGAAGTCGCCGAGGATGGCCTCGTCCTCGATGTCGCGTAGCCGCTGGACGATCACCTGTCGGGCGGTGGCCGCGGCGACCCGCCCGAACCCGGTTGGGGTGTCGTCGAACTCGGGTCCGAGCTCGCGCCGGGGGCGGGGCGTCGGTTCTGCCTCGGCGCTCTCTTCGGCCGCCCCCTCCGTGTCCTCTGCGTCGGCGGCCTCGTCCCGCGCACCCTGCACCGGCACGGCCGGGTCCTCGGGAGGCAGCTCGAGCTCCTCGCGGGCCCAGACGACGACGTGGCCGGTCTTGCGGTCCAGCTCGGCGCGGGCGTGCTTGTAGGAGCCGTCGGTGCGGTGGTAGGCGAGGACGAGGGCCTGCTCGATGGCCGGGATCAGCACGTCGAGCGAGATCCCGCGCTCACGCTCCAGGGCACGCAGGGCGGCCAGGTCGATGTCCATCTCAGGTCTCCTTCTCGCTGCCGTCGGCCCCCGGGTCGCCCTCGCCCGCCCCGCCCCTGGCGAACTCGACCTCGACGACGGCGCGGCCGATGGCGGCGTACGGGAGGTCCACCCGCCGCGCCGGGGCCTTCCGCGTCGCGGGGATCTCGACGGTCAGGTCCGCGGTCCCGGCGCGAAGCAGCCGGCCGGTGGCCTGAGGCCCGTCGACGGGGGTGAGGGTGAGCAGGCGACCCACATTGCGCTGGTAGTGCCTGGGCGCGGTGAGCGGGCGGCCCACTCCGGGCGAGCTGACCTCGAGGGTGTAGGGCTGCCGGCCGAGCAGGTCGGCTCCATCCAGCACGTCACCCACGGCGCGGGTGGCGGCGGCTACCTCGTCGAGCGAGAGGGGCGCGATGGCGATGACCACGTCGGCATCGGTGTCCACAAGCCGGTCGATGGTCACCCGGACGACTCGGCGGCGGCCGGCGGGGGTGATGGTGACGTCCTCGACGACGAGTCCGGAGCCACCGAGCGCGTCGTCCAGCAGGGGACGGAGCTGGTCCGGAAGGGCCATGCCGATCGTCCTCTCTGCAGTTCTGTGTCGGCCGACAACGAGCCTCACGGCCCACTGTAGCCAGCAGATTCGAGCCTCGGCATACCGTGCGATGATCGGCCCCATGCCCGAGCCCGACCGCGAGCGCCGCCCGGTGCCGCGCCGCACCGCGCTGGTCGGCGTCGCCGGGGGGCTGGGCGCCCTCGCGCTCGCCGGCTGCGGCATCCGGCTCGAGAGCGACGCCCCCGAGCTGCCCTTCCTCCCGACCCGCGCGAGCATCCCCGCCGAGGCCGCGCTCGTCGCGGTCACAGCGGAGTGCACCGTGCTGGCCGAGCAGGCCCGCGCGCGAGGGAGCTCGTCCGTGCTCGCCGCTCTCGCGGCGCTGCACGACCGGCAGCACAACGTCCTCGTCACCGCCCTGCGCACTCGACAGGTGCCCGACGAGGTGCTGTCCTCGCCGACGCCGACGCCGTCGCCCGCACCTGCCTCGCCGACCGGCTCCCCGACGCCCTCACCGTCGGGGTCGGCCGCGCTCACCGACCTCGCTGCGGCCGAGGCCGTCGACCTCACCACCCCCCTCGCGCTCGCCGCCGCAGACCCGGCGCTGCGCCCCACGGTCTGCGCCTTGCTCGCGCAGCGGTATGCCGCGACCCGGCTGCTCGGAGGCGCCCCGCCGGCTCCGCCGGTGGTCCTGGACGGGGCTGCGACCCCGACGACGACGGGGAGCCCTGCCACACCCAGCGCGTCAGCGGGCGGCGACCCGACCTGGGCGGTGCCCTTCGACCTCGCCCCCGTCCTCGAGGCGACGCGCAGCGCGGCATACGGGTTCGAGGTCGTCGCGGCCCAGTCGAGCCGGAGCCGGGCCGCCCTGGCCGCGGCGACGCTGCGCACCCTGCGCACCCTGGCGGCCGAGCAGGCGGCGGCCCTCGGGGACGCCGCGCCACCGCCGGCGCTCGGGTACCCGCTGCCCTTCCCGGTGTCGAACGCCTCGAGCGCGGTGCGGCTCGCCCGCCACCTGGCCACCGGGCTGCGGGCGGCCTACGGCGCGGCGCTGCCGGCGTTGACGACCTCGGCGCCCGAGGCGAGCTTCAGCCACCTGCCGTGGTGGCTCGGACGGGCCGAGGTGCTGGCCGAGCGGTGGGGGCTGGACCTCGAGCCGTTCCCCGGGCTCGCGTGAGCGAGCACCCTCTCGTCCCGCCCGGCTGGCTCGAGTGGGTCGCCCGGCGGCCCGCCGACGGCAGCGCCAGTGGCGCCGACTGGGCCGGGGCACTGCCCCGCCTTCTCGAGGAGCTGCTCGCGGACTGGGACCTGACCCCGGCCGGGCCGGGCCTGACCGGCGCGACCGCGGTGGTCGTGCCGGTCGACCGGGACGGGGAGCCGCTCGCACTCAAGGTCGTCTGGCCCCATCGGGTGGCCGCCGGGGAGCACCTTGCGCTGCGCCACTGGGCCGGCCGGGGGGCGGTCCGGCTGGTCGCGGCCGACCCGGGCCGAGGCGCCCTGCTTCTCGAGCGCCTCGACCCCACCTGTGACCTGCGCGACCCGGACATCGACACGGCGTGCGCGGTGATCGGGGGCCTGCTGGGCCGGCTCCACATCCCGGCGCCTCCGAACGTACGGACGCTGTCGTCCACGGTCCGCCGCCACCTGCCACGCCTGACGGACCGCGAGGACGTGCCTCGGCGGATCGCGACCCGGGTGGCCGGCCTCGCCGATGACCTGCTCGCCGAGCCCGGCGTCGACGCCACCCTCCTGCACGCCGACCTGCACTTCGAGAACGTGCTCGCCGCCGAACGAGAGCCGTGGCTGGCGATCGACCCCAAGCCGATGGCCGGGCACCCGGCGTTCGAGATCCAGCCGGTCCTGCGCAACCGGGTCGACGAGCTCGGCACCGGTTCGGCGTTCCGGTGGGGCATCCGGCGACGGGTGAGCGTGACGTGCGAGGCGGCCGGGATCGACGAGGAGCTCGGGAGGCTCTGGTCGATCGTGCACACCGGCATCCAGGCCGGGTGGGCGGCCGAGGCGGGCGACGGCGAGGCCCTCTCGCTGCACATCGCGACGCTCAAGGCCCTCGAGGACTGAGCGGGCCCGAGCCGGCTGAGAAGTCGCCATTGGCTGAGTAGCCACCCAGCCAATGGCGAGCTCTCAGCCGGAGCCGCCCGACGACCGGGTGCTGGCGGCCCACCTCGCCCGAGGCTGAGCGCGCGGCATACGGTGGGTCGATGCCCAACCGTCTCGCCGGCGCCACATCTCCTTACCTCCTCCAGCACGCCGACAACCCCGTCGACTGGTGGGAGTGGGGGCCGGAGGCGTTCGGCGAGGCGCGCCGCCGCGACGTGCCCGTCCTGCTGTCGGTGGGGTATGCCGCGTGCCACTGGTGCCACGTCATGGCGCACGAGTCCTTCGAGGACGACCAGGTGGCCGCCGCGCTCAACGCGGGCTACGTCAGCGTCAAGGTCGACCGTGAGGAGCGACCCGACATCGACGCGGTGTACATGGCGGCCACGACCGCCCTCACCGGCCGCGGCGGCTGGCCGATGACCTGTCTGCTGACCCCCGACGGCGACCCGTTCTTCGCCGGCACCTACCTCCCCCGGGAGCAGCTCCTCGGCCTGCTGGAGGCCGCCGGAAGAGCCTGGCGCGAACAGCGGGGCGAGATCGTCGGCTCGGGGACGACCATCGCCTCCCGGCTGCGCGAGCTCTCGGTGCCGCCGCCGCCACACCCGATCGGCCCGGCCGTCCTCGACGGCGCCGTGGGGGCCCTGGGCCGGGTCCGCGACCGGGCCCGCGGAGGCTTCGGCGGCGCACCGAAGTTCCCGCCCTCGATGGTGCTGGAGTTCCTCCTGCGCCACCACGCGCGCACCGGCTCGCCCGATGCCGCGGACATGGTCCGCGAGACGTGCGAGGCGATGGCCAGGGGCGGGATGTACGACCAGCTGGGCGGCGGGTTCGCCCGGTATGCCGTGGACGCCGACTGGGTGGTGCCCCATTTCGAGAAGATGCTCTACGACAACGCACTCCTCCTGCGGGTGTACGCCCACTGGTGGCGGGCCACCGGTGACCCCCTCGCCCACCGGGTCGCCGTCGAGACCGCGGAGTTCGTCGTGCGGGAGCTGTCGACCCCGCAGGGCGGGTTCGCCGCGTCCCTCGACGCGGACACCGTTCTCGATGGACACGGCGTCGAGGGCCTGACCTATGTGTGGACGCCCGCCCAGCTCGTCGAGGTGCTCGGCGAGGACGACGGGCGGCGGGCGGCGGAGCTGCTCTCGGTGACCGAGGCGGGCACCTTCGAGCACGGCTCCTCGACCCTCCAGCTGCGCCACGACCCCGAGGACCCGAGCTGGTGGGCCGAGGTGCGTGGCCGGCTCCTGGCAGTGCGTGCACACCGGCCGCAGCCCGCCCGCGACGACAAGGTCGTGACCTCATGGAACGGCCTGGCGGTCGCGGCGCTCGCCGACGCGGGAGTCATCCTCGCCCGTCCCGGCCTCGTCGCCGCCGCCGAGCGCGCCGCCGCCGTCGTCGTCGAGCACCATCTGGTGGACGGACGGCTGCACAGGGCGTCCCGCGCCGGGCGGGTCGGCGCGGCCCACGGCGTGGCCGACGACTACGGCAACCTCGCCGAGGGCCTGCTCGCGCTGCACCAGGCCACCGGGGAGCCGCGCTGGCTCGAGGTCGCCGGGCAGGTCCTCGACGGCGCCTTGGCGAGGTTCCGCGACCCGGACGGGACGATCCACGACACCGGCGTGGACGCCGAGGGGCTGTTCCTGCGGCCGCGCAGCGACTCCGACGGCGCCGAGCCGTCGGGGATCTCGGCAGTCGCCGGGGCGCTGCTCACCTGCTCGGCCCTGACCGGGTCCACGCAGCGACGTGAGGCCGCCGAGGCCGCGCTGGCGGCGGTCGGGCAGCTGGCGCAGCGCGACCCCCGGTTCGCCGGGTGGGCTCTCGCGGTGGCTCAGGCGGCCGAGGCGGGGCCGCTCCAGGTGGCCGTCGTCGGCAGCGGGGCCCTCGCCGACGAGCTCGCGTCGGTCGCCCGGCAGTCACCCTCTCCGGGCCTGGTCCTCGCGGTCGGGGCCCCCGACTCCCCCGGCATCCCGCTGCTCGCCGACCGGCCGCTGGTCGACGGCGGTCCCGCGGCATACGTCTGTCGGGGTTTCGTGTGCGAGCGCCCGGTGACCTCCGCGGCCGCGCTGGAAGCGGCCCTCGCCTCCTCGCCGCCGGACGGCGCTACAACAGGATGAGCCGGTACGCCGGGTCGCGGTGGGCGATGAGCGACGCAGCCCGGTCCGGGTCGACCCACGCAGCGGTGGCCCAGATGTCGGCCCACACGAGGTCCGGACCGACGACCGTCGCCGAGCCGGACCGGTCGATGCCCAGCCCCGTGGCCGGGTCCACGACGTGTGCCCCGCGGGCCGCCGCTCCCGACGTGGCGACGGCGCCGCGGGTGAGGGTGACGACGTCGGCCACCTGGTGCCGGTCCCGGGGGTTCTCGATGCCGACCCGCCAGAGCGGCTCGGCACCGGCCATGAGCCGGCCCATCCCGGTGAGGACGTCGCCGCCGGCCACGACCGACCAGGCGATCTCGTCGACCGTCTCGAGGTGCGCCGCAGCACCGGCGAGCGCCCAGCCCTTGACCAGGCCGGTGGGGTCGAAGTACCGGCGACCCGAAGGGCGCGAGCGCCAGGCTCGGAACAGCCCGTCGGTGCGCTCCTCGGCGAGGAGACAGAGCTCGGTGACGTCGGCGACCCAGGCGTGCGCCTCGCCGGGCTCGACCTCGCGGTGCTGGAGCCGGAGCAGGTCGCTGTCGGCACGCCAGGCGGACAGGACCTCGTCGGCCTTGCGCAGGTGCGCGAACACCCGGCCCACGGCCGCCGCGATGTCGGGACGAGTCTTCTCGGTGGCCCGGACGTGCACCGATACGGGCATGCCCATGACCGGCTCGACCCAGGCGCGGCGGCCGAGGGGGGGCGGGGCGGCGGCGGTCGTGCGCACCACGGGGATCTCGGCCGTGATCACAGGTGGGCCTTGTCGATGGCGGACTGGAGCGAGGAGGTGTATCCCTGCCAGGTGACCGTCGCGCCCGAGATGACGTCGACCTGGGCGCTCTGTTTGGTGACGGCGTCCTGGTTGTAGATCGGCACCACGTAGGAGTTGATCTCCTGGTCGCGCGAGTTGTTCCACGGGACCTGGAGCACGTCGGCCTTGGTGATCTTGCCGTTCCGCACGGTGATCTGGACCTGCACCACACCCCAGCGCGTGTCGACGACGTCGCCGACGAAGGTGCCTGCCGCCGTGCCGGACGACCCGGACGAGCCCGAGGACCCCGACGGACCGGAGGAGCCCGACGAACCGGACGAGCCGGACCCGTTCACCCCGGACTGCGCGGCCGCGGCCTGACCGCCCCCGGCCTGGAGCGGGCCCTGGATGCTCGTCGTCGCCCGCGAGCTCGTCGAGGTGTGGTAGCTGAAGAGCAGCACCAGAACCGACAGGGTGCTGAGCCCCCACATCGTGATGCGTCGCATGTCGCCTGTGCTCCCGGTCGTCCTAGTAGCTGAAGCGCTCGAGGTGGATCTGCTGGCGAGGCACCCCGGCCTCGCGCGCCGCGGCCTCGGCCGCGTCCATCCAGCCATCCGAGCCGCAGATGTAGACGTCGTGGTCCGCCACGTCGGGGACCAGCTCGCGCAGCGCCTTCGCGTCGCTGAGATGCCCGGCCTGGCTCGGCAGCCACGAGGGGCGGTGTGGCACGCGCGGGCCCTCGATGACGACGTACCGGGCGCCCTTGACCCGGGCGAGGTGGGTGAGCTCCTTGCCGAGGACGGCCTCGGACCGGGTCCGCACGCGATGCAGGACGGTCACGTCGCCGGGGCGCTGCTCGAGCTCCTCGAGCATGGCCCGCATCGGCGTGATCCCGATCCCCGAACCCATGAGCAGCACCTTGCGCCGGGTGCGCACGCCGGGGTGCATCCGGCCGTACGGCCCCTCGATGAGCACCTTGGTCCCGGCCTTGAGCCGCGGCAGCGCGGAGGTGGCGTCGCCGACGTGGGCGACGGTGAACCGCAGGGTACGGCCATCGGGGGCGGCCGACAGGGAGTACGGGTGCGCCCGAGTCCAGCCGGGGCCGTCGAGGAAGCGCCACTGGAAGAACTGCCCGGCGTGCACCTTGAGTCGCGCCAGGCCCGGCCCGGTCACCGTCACGGTGCTGACACCCGGCCCCTCCTGGCGCACCGCGGCGACCTGCAGCGCGGCCCGGCGGGAGCGGAGCGCCGGCACGAGGAGCCGGTAGACGACGACGGCGCCGGCGCAGACGGCATACAGGGTCCACCAGAAGACCGTCGAGGCGGTCGACAGGAGGAACTCCTGGCCGGTCCACAGCTGGTGCGGCAGGGCGAGGCCGGCACCCAGGTACGCGTACAGGTGGAGGAGGTGCCACGACTCGTAGCGAAGTCGAGCCCGCGCCGCCTTGAGGGACGTCACGACGACCATCACCAGGGCGAGGGTGCCGGCGGTGCCGAGCAGCATCCCCGGGTAGTTGACGACGAAGTCGACGAAGGTCCCGATGACGCCCTTGGGCGAGGAGGCGGCATACCCGAGGGTCACGAGAACGACGTGGGCGAGCATGAGGTTGAACGAGGTGAAGCCGACGATCCGGTGCACCCGGGCCAGCTCGTCCTGTCCCCAGGCCTGCTCGAACCATGGGACGCGCGCCATGAGGAAGACCTGGACGAGCAGCAGGGCCGAGGCGATGAGCCCCGTGATCCGGCTCAGCGAGGTGAGACCTCCGGCCACCGACCCGAGGTCCTGGACCCCGCCGTTGGACACCCACAGGGCCGTGACGAAGAGCAGCACCAGCGCGAAGGCCGCTCCCGACGCGTCCCGCCACCAGCGGGGGACGGGGCGCGGGCGGTGCGCGACGGCCGGTCGGACCCGGTCGTAGAGGGCGTGCTCACCCGCCAGGGAGGTGCTGGACATGCCAGCACCCTGCTCGCCGCGCCTATGGATTCCCTGTGTAGTCGGTTCATGTCGCCCGTGAGTTGGTGGAAACGTTCTCGCGTCTCGGACACAATGCATGGGTGACCTCGCCCGCGAGCCCGGACAGCGCAGCCCTGGCACACCTGGTCGGCCTGAGCCCCGACCGGGTGGAGATGTTCCTCGCCCGGCTGCACCGCTGGTGGCCCGACCTGGTCGACGGGCTGACCCCGCTCTACGGTGCCGAGCGCGCCGAGGCGTTCGGCTCCTCCCTCGCCGAGGTGGCCGCGGCGGCCTACCGGGACCGCCCGGGCGCCCTGCACCGCCGCGACCTCGACCGGGTCCTGCGCCCCGACTGGCTCCAGGACCCCTCGATCCTCGGGTACTCCGCCTACACCGAGCGCTTCGCCGGCGACCTGCGTGCGGTGGTCGAGCACATCCCCTACCTCGACGAGCTCGGGGTGCGCTACCTCCACCTCATGCCTCTGCTCCGCCCCCGCGAGGGCGACAACGACGGCGGGTATGCCGTGGCCGACTACCGCGAGATCCGCCCCGACCTCGGGACGATGGAGGACCTCGCCGACCTCGCCAGCGCCCTGCACGACGCCGGGATGAGCCTGGTCCTCGACCTCGTGCTCAACCACGTCGCCCGCGAGCATGAGTGGGCGCAGCGGGCCCGCGCCGGCGAGGCGGCATACCGCGACTACTTCCACGTCTTCGCGGACCGGACGCTCCCCGACGCCTACGAGCGGACCCTGCCCGAGGTGTTCCCCACCTTCGCGCCCGGGAACTTCACCTGGTGCGACGAGCTCGGCGGCTGGGTGTGGACGACGTTCAACGAGTTCCAGTGGGACGTGAACTGGGGCAACCCGGCGGTGCTCAGGGAGTACGCCTCGATCATCCTCGACCTGGCCAACCGGGGCGTCGACGTCTTCCGGCTCGACGCGATCGCCTTCATGTGGAAGCGGATGGGCACCGACTGCCAGGGCCAGCCCGAGGTCCATGCCATCACCCAGGTGCTGCGGACGGTGACCCGGATCGCGTGTCCCGCGGTGGCGTTCAAGGCCGAGGCCATCGTCGCCCCGAGCAAGCTGCTCGCCTACCTCGGAACGGGCGGCTATGCCGGCCGGGTCAGCGACCTGGCATACCACAACAGCCTCATGGTGCAGATCTGGTCGATGCTCGCCGCGAGCGAGGTCAGGCTGGCCGCTCGCGCGCTCGGCCAGCTGCCGCAGAAACCGCCCGGCGGGACGTGGGTGACCTACCTGCGCTGCCACGACGACATCGGCTGGGCGATCGCCGATGAGGACGCCGAGGCCGCGGGGGTGAGCGGCCCCGGCCACCGCAGCTTCCTCGCCCACTGGTATGCCGGTGACTTCCCGGGGTCGCCCGCACGCGGCCTGGTCTTCCAGTACAACCCGGCGACCGACGACCGGCGCACGAGCGGCACGGCGGCGAGCCTCGCCGGACTCGAGTCGGCCGCCACCGTCGACGAGGTCGCCGAGGGCGTGGCGCGGCTACGGCTGGCCCACGCCCTCATCCTGGGCTGGGGCGGCATCCCGGTGATCTGGAGCGGCGACGAGCTCGGGCAGCCCAACGACCCGCGCTGGTCGGACGAGCCCGGCCACGAGGACGACAACCGCTGGGCCCACCGGCCCCGCCTGGACTGGGAGCGGGCGGGGTCGCGGCACGACCGCTCCACGATCGCCGGGCGGGTGTTCGAGGACCTCGTCGCCCTCGGCCGGGCGCGAGCGCGGCTGCCCCATCTGCACGCGTCGATCGAGACCGCCATCGGCCCGGTCGACGACCCCGGGGTGCTCGTCACGGTGCGCGACCACCCGGTCGGCCGGCTGGTCGGGGTCTACAACGTCACGCCACAGTGGCGGATGTGGCCCGGCTGGCGGGTCCACGAGCTCGGGGTGTCCGAGTCGGCCGACGCCATCACGGGCGATCCGCTCCCCTGGGGCGGCGACGGCAACGTCTGGCTGCCCCCGTACGCCGCCCTCTGGCTCCCTACCTAGACGGGTCCACCGACGACGACGCCGGGGCGCCCGGAGTGCTGCGTCAGGCCAGCGCCTCGATATCGGCCTTGATCTTGTCGATGGCGTCGCCCGGCACGAGGGCGCCGGCCATGCCCATGGCCTGGCCCGCCGTCATCCCCTTGGCCATGCCGATCATGGGGTTGGTGCTGAGACCGGGGGCGTAGGTGTCGAAGATGGCGACGACCTCGGGGTCGTCGAGGAGCTGTCCGAGGGTCGTCGAGCTGACGTCATAGCGAGCCATGGCCCCATCATTACCCACGAGTAAGTCCTGCGGCAATGGCCGGCTCCGGACCGGCCAGCCGGTGGGTGCTCGCGCCGACGACCGGAACCCCGGTCGCTCTCGCGAGCACCGAGGGCCCAGGCCCCTGGCCCGGTCACCAGAGGCCGAGCAGAGCACCGCCGATCCGCACGACGAACCCGGACACGACCAGGACGAAGACGACCCGGACGAACCGGCTCCCCCGCGCCACGGCCGTCCGGGCCCCGGTGTACCCGCCGACGAGGTTGGCAGCGGCCATGACGAGCCCGACCTTCCACAGCACGTGGCCGCCAGGGGCGAACACCGTGAGCGCCCCGAGGTTGGTCGCGGCGTTGGCGATCTTGGCCTTGGCGCTTGCCTCGAGGAACGCGTAGCCCATCAGCCCGACGAGGGCGAACACGAGGAACGACCCGGTCCCCGGTCCCAGCGCCCCGTCGTAGACGCCGATCCCGAACCCGACAGCCATCGCGGTCACCCGGTGCCGGCGGCCCACCCAGCGCAGAGCGGTCACCTCGCCCATCGCCGGCCGGAGCAGGGTGTACGCCCCCACCCCGACCAGCAGCACGAGGATGATCGGGTCGAACGCGCTCTTGGGGATGTGCAGGCCGATGACCGCGCCGCCGACGGCACCGACATAGGCCACGGCGGCCATGGGCAGCGCGGTCCGCAGGTCGGGGCGCACCCGCCGACCGTAGGTGACCGCGCTCGTCACCGTGCCCCAGACCGAGCTGAGCTTGTTCGTCGCGAGGAGCTGTGCGGGCGCCGCCACCGGGAAGGCCAGCAGCAGGGCCGGCAGCTGGACCAGCCCTCCCCCGCCGACCACCGCGTCCACCCAACCGGCCACGAAGGCGGCGAGCGCCAGGAGAAGCAGGGTCGAGACCGCGGGGTCGCTCACTCCCCCGCCAGCCACCCGTCGACGATGCCGAGCACGTCGAGCAGCTCGTGAGCGTGAGCGTCCGGGATGGCCGTCACCTCGACGCGCTGGGACTGCGGGATGTCCGAGTGCGGGATCCAGATCGCCCGCATGCCGACCTGGTGCGGCCCGTGGACGTCCTCGAAGACCCGGTCCCCGACGTAGACGGCCGCCTCGGGCTCGACGCCGACCGCGCGGCTGGCCGCCCGGAACGCCTCGGGGTGCGGCTTCACGTGGTCGATCTCGCAGGAGTAGACGTCGCCGTCGATGAGGCCGACGACGCCGTCCCGCTCGAAGATCTCCCGGTGGTAGGCCCGGGTCCAGATCGTGTTGGACAGCACCCCGACCTTGATCCCGCGCGCGTGCAGGCCCTCCCACAGCGGCCGGACCTGGGGGTCGGTCCACGTGTGCGGCTCCCAGAACCGGCGGTATGCCGCGAGCGCCAGCAGGTGCCGGTCGTGGCCCGCGTCGACACCGGCGGCTTCGAGGATGTCGGCCAGCGCGGCGCTGGAGTGGTCCTCACGGCCCCGGCGCCAGGCGTCGGCCTCCGCCGCCAGGATCCGGTCGGCGAGGTCGTGGGCGGCCGCGAGGTCCGCGTCGGACACCTCGTCGGACCCCACCGGGATGCCGTGCACCTCGCGGGCGAAGACCCGCCACTGCTCCGGCAGGTCGACCTGGTGCCAGGGGGTCAGCGTGCCGCCCCAGTCGAAGATGACCGCTCGCACGGGGCGGGTCACGAGCCGAGGACCTCCGCCTCGACCGCCGCGGCGGCCTCGGCGACCGGGACCTCGCGCCGCTGGTCGCTGCGCCGGTCCTTCAGCTCGAGCACCCCGTCGGCCAGCCCACGTCCGACGACGACGATCGTCGGCACTCCGATGAGCTCGGAGTCCTTGAACTTCACCCCGGGGCTCACCTGGCGGCGGTCGTCGTACAGGACGTCGATGCCGCGGCTCTCGAGCTCGATGAGGAGCTGCTCGGCGGCGAGGAAGACGGCGTCGTCCTTGCCGGTCGCCACGATGTGGACGTCGGCGGGGGCCAGCGCCCGCGGCCACACCAGGCCGTGGTCGTCGTGGTTGCCCTCGGCGACGCACGCGACGGCCCGGGACACCCCGACGCCGTAGGAGCCCATGATGACGGTCTGGAGCGTGCCGTTGGCGTCGAGGACCTTGAGGTCGAGGGCCTGCGCGTACTTGGTCCCGAGCTGGAAGATGTGGCCCATCTCGATGCCGCGCGCCGACTCCAGACCGTGTCCGCAGACCGGGCAGGCGTCGCCGTCGCGGACCTCGGCGGCCTCGATGGTGCCGTCGGCGGTGAAGTCCCGGCCGGCGACGAGGCCGAGGACGTGCCGGCCGCTCACGTCGGCGCCGGTCACCCACGAGGTGCCCTCGACGACCCGCGGGTCGAGCAGGTAGCGCACGCCGCTCGCGTTGTCGGCGCCGAGCACGCCCGGGCCGATGTAGCCCTTGGCCAGCGCGGGGTATGCCTCGAAGTCCAGCTCGGCGAACGCCGCCACCTCGGCCGGCTCCACCTGGGCGCCGAGCCGCTTCTCGTCGACCTCGCGGTCCCCGGGCAGACCGACCGCGAGCGGCTCGCGGGTCCCGTCGGGCCGGACGAGCATGACGAGGACGTTCTTGAGGGTGTCGGCGGCCGTCCAGGCCCGGTCCTCGCGGGGGAAGGCCGCGTTGAGGTGGTCGACGAGGGTGTCGATCGTCGGGGTGTGCGGGGTGTCCTCGACGTGGGCCGCCGGCAGCTCGGCGTAGGGCACCGGGTCGGGGACCGGCACCCGCACGGCCTCGACGTTGGCGGCATACCCGCAGCTCGTGCAGCGGACGTAGGTGTCCTCGCCGTTGTCGGCGGTCGCCAGGAACTCCTCGGACCTGCTGCCGCCCATGGCGCCGGCCATCGCCTGGACGATGACGTAGTGGAAGCCGAGCCGGTCGAAGATCCGGACGTAGGCGTCGCGGTGCAGCTGGTAGGACTTGTCGAGCCCGGCCGCGTCGACGTCGAAGGAGTAGCTGTCCTTCATGACGAACTCACGCCCGCGCAGCAGGCCGGCGCGCGGCCGGGCCTCGTCGCGGTACTTCGTCTGGATCTGGTAGATCGACAGCGGCAGGTCCTTGTAGGAGCTGAACAGGTCCTTGACGGCGAGGGTGAACATCTCCTCATGGGTCGGGCCGAGGAGGTAGTCCGCGTCCTTGCGGTCCTTGAGCCGGAAGACGTTGTCGCCGTACTCGTTCCACCGGCCGGTCGCCTCGTAGGGCTCGCGAGGCAGCAGGGCCGGGAAGAGCAGCTCCTGGGCGCCGATCGCGTCCATCTCCTCGCGGACGATCTGCTCGACCTTGCGCAGGACCTTCAGCCCCAGCGGCAGCCAGGTGTAGATGCCCGGTGAGACCCGGCGGATGTAGCCGGCGCGGACCAGGAGCTGGTGGCTCGGGACCTCGGCGTCGGCAGGGTTCTCGCGAAGGGTCCGCAGGAACAGGGACGACATGCGCATGGCCACGGGGGATCTCCTGGGGTGTCGGTGGGCCCGCCAAGGATATCGGGGCGGTGCGCGTGATCCGTATGCCGTTCCGGCACCGGAGCTCGCGGCGTCGGACCCTGGTCGGCCGCGCACCGGCGCGTGCTCGTCAGTCGCGGACGAAGAGGACACACTCCTCGCCGCGATGTGGTCGCAGCCCCCGGGCGACGAAGCCGACCTTCTCCAGGACGCGGCGGCTCGCGGTGTTGGCCTCGAACGCGTAGGCGTGCAGCTCGGGTGGGCAGGCGGGGTCGGGCGAGGTGTCGTGGTCGTGTGCCAGGGCGACGGCCACCTCGGTGGCCACCCCTGCGCCCCACACCTCCGGCACGTAGGCATAGCCGAGCTCGCGGTGCTCGCCGTCCTCACCGAGCTCGAACCCGGCCCGGCCGATCATCGCCCCGGTGGCGTCCTGCACCCGCCAACGGGTCCAGCCGCGGCCGGCCTGGTCCCGCAGATAGCGCTCCAGGCGCGACCGGGTCTCCTCCGCCGTCTCCGACCGGACGAGCTGGTGCCGGACGACGTCGGGGTCGGTCTGCAGTCGGCGCAGGTCGGGACGGTCCGACGGCAGCCACGTCGTCAGCTGCGTCCGGGCCGTGCGCAGGACGATGGTGCGCGAGGTCATCCGCGGCGCTTGTGGTCCCAGCGACGGAATCCGGCGGCCTGGGCGCTCACCTCGTCGCGGAACCAGACCTGGGCCTTGGTGCGCCGGTAGTAGGGGCTGTCGCTCGGGTGGTAGAGCTTGGAGTTCGCGTTGCCCTTGATGTCGAAACCCTCGGGCGCCGAGCCGTCGGGCCGCGACGCGGCCGAACCGGCCCCGAAGGGCTCGTCGGGCGTCCCAGCGGGCTCCGCGGGCTCGGCCGGTCCGGTCGCGGCCGGGGCGGGCGCATCGGCGGGCGGCACGGGGGTGAGCGGCGTCGGCGTCGCCCACGGGTCGGCCGACAGGGCTCGCGTCTCGGCCCGCCGGGTCCAGACGGCCCAGGCCAGTGCTCCCCCGAACAACACCGCCACAGCGGCCAGACAGCGCCTCGTCCGGCGCCTCGTCCGGCTCGTCGTCCTGCATCGGTGTCCACAGCTCCGGTCCGCCATGTCAGCCATCCTCCCCCATCCGTGCGACCGGCCGCGCGTGAACCGGCGGCGGCACCTCGGATCGGTCCTCGTAGCGGGCCCGGGTGCCCTTGGCCCGGAATCCCAGCCGCTCGTACAGCGACCTCGCCGGGTTGTCGACGTTGACGCTGAGCCATGCCTCGCTCGAGCCGGTGCGGCTGAGGACGCTCAGGGAGCGGACGACGAGGTGGGCGCCGAGCCGCCGGCCGCGCCAGGCGGGGACGACGCCGACGGCCTCCACCCAGTTCTCATCCAGCAGGACGAAACCAGCGGGCTCGTCGTCGGTGGTCAGCGCGAGCCGGGAGTCGCGCGGGCGGAAGCCCGAGCCGGACCGCACCTGGGCCAGCCACTGCTCAGCCGGGACCTGGACGAAGCCGGGACGCTCGGCGAACGAGAGCCGGTACGCCGTGTGGAAGCCCTCAGCGGTGGCGTCGTCGAACGGCACGGTCCGGATCCCCGCCGGCAGGGGCACCACCGGGATGCGCCGCAGACGGTGCCGCATGACGGTCTCGGCCCAGGTCCGGCTCAGGCCGTTGGCGGCATACAGCTCCTCCGCCTCGAGCGACATGGTCTCGGCGACGACCCGCAGCGGGACACCGCCGGAGCGCTCGCGCGCCCAGGCCACGAGCGCCTCGCCGTGTCCCTGGTGCCGCACCGACGGGTGCACCAGACCGGTCGCCGTCCGACGACCCTGCGCGTCCCACCACAGGGACGCGACGGCAACGAGGTCTCCGGTCTCGTCCCGCCCGCCGATCGTGGCGTCGGTCAGGAAGAGCCGGGCCAGCACGGGCTCCTCCGCCAGCTGCGGGAGCCCCCCGTCACGCTTGAGGCAGGCCCGGGCGAGCGACCCCAGCTGGGGCAGGTCGCTCTCGCTGAGCCTTGACCACTCGAGGGCCGACACGGGGGGGTGCTCAGCGCCCGGCCGCGCGGCGGGCCGCCCGCACCATCGGCCACTGCAGCGGGAGGCGGGCGAGGCTCGCCGCCAGCATCGCCTTGGACGAGGAGTCGCCCCGCCTGCTCACGCGCCGGGCGTAGTCGACGCTCATCTGCACGTTCGCGGGGAACACGGCGAGAAGCAGGGCCTCGCTGGCAGCCCCGGCGGCCCGGCGGGTGGGACGCGCCAGCAGGCCCAGCCCGCACAGGATCTCGGCCACCCCGGAGGCGTAGACGAGCTCGCGCTTGTACGGCAGCAGGTGAGGCACCATCGGCTCGAAGGCCTGGGGCCGGACCAGGTGCGCGGTCGCCGACGCGAGCAGCAGCGCCGCGAGCCCGGCGACAGCGGCGCTGAGCGGCGGCGATCGTGGGGTCACGGTCTCCGGCATGAGGTCATCCAAGCACGACCGGAGGGTGGGCGGCGACGCCGCGTGACCGGGGTCGCGCCGAGACAGGAGACGGGGTCGCAGCAGCACCGGGTCACAGCAGCACCGTGGCGAAGTCGCCGACGGTCTCGAAGCCGAGGCGCGCGTAGGCGGCCCGAGCGGCCACGTTGTAGTCGTTGACGTAGAGCGAGACCATCGGTGCCGGGCCGGCCATGACCTGTTCGATCACGCTGGCCAGCATGGGCACCGACAGCCCCTGCCCGCGCAACCTGGGTGCCAGCCACACCCCCTGGAGCTGGGCGCAGCCGAGTGCCATGCTGCCGATGTCGGTCTTGAACAGGACCTCGCCGTTCTCGACGACGACATACGTGTGTCCGCGGTGGATCAACGACGACAGCGAGGCGCGGTAGCTGCGCGTGCTGCCGGTGTAGGGCGGGTAGCCGATCTCGGCGGTGAACATGTGCGCCGCGGCCGGCATGACGATGTCGACCTCGTGCGGTGCAGCGAGGCGGACCCGCCGGTCGAGGGCGACCCCGCGCCGCGACGGTGGCTCCGACAGGACCATGAGCGGCTGATGTTCACGGATGGCTCGCGGCATACCCCATGAGGGGGCGAGCTGGCTCCAGAGGTCGAGGACCTCCTGGTGCGGGCCGAGCAGGGAGGCGGACCGTCCCCGCCACCGGCGCATCCGGTCGGCGAACGCTGCCCGGCTCTCGGGGGTGGTCTCGACGGGGACGAGGTTGGCGCTGGCCCAGCACACCGACTCCAGCCGCCCGTCGACCCGGTAGCCGAGGACGGTACCGAAGGCACCGCTGCGGGCGCCCTCGAGGACCCGGGCGGCGACGAAGACGTTGCGGGCGATGTCACGGCTGCACAGCTCGAGGACCTCGTCCCCGTCCACCGGGGAGAGGGTGCGGACGGGGCTCCTCGTGCGCAGCACGGGACCCAGCCTATGCGGTGAGGCCGCTCCCGCACCCTGAGTCGTCGTCAGCCGAGGATCTCCCCGAGCAGCCGCCTGACCCGCGCCTCGAGGTCGTCACGGATGTCCCGGACGACGGCGATCGGCTGACCGTCGGGGTCGGCCACGTCCCAGTCCTCGTATCGCTTGCCCGGGTAGACGGGGCAGGCGTCGCCGCAGCCCATCGTGACGATGACGTCCGCGGCGCGGACGACATCGTCGGTGAGCGGCTTCGAGAACGCCTCCGACACCATGATGGCGTGCTCGGCGAGGGCCTCGACGGCCAGCGGCAGGATCTCGCCGCCGGGACGCGACCCGGCCGAGCGGACATGTACCGCGCCCCGCGAGAGGTGCTGAGCCAGGGCGGCGGCCATCTGCGACCGGCCGGCGTTGCGAACGCAGACGAACAGGATCTCGGGCGTGGCCTTCGCCACGATGCCCTGGGCCTGGGCGGCGGCCAACAGCCGGTCCTTGGCGAAGCGCTCGGTGAGGATCGGGAGGAACTCCGGGATGCGGGACTGCGGCTCCAACGCGGCCCGGGCGTCGGCGACGGCGCGCTCGACCGTCTCCGGTGAGAACACCCCGTCGTAGCGGTAGGCGAGGTCACCGGTGATGCGGTCGTAGTCCGCATGCCGCGTCGTCGCTGCGTGCGGGCGGTCGGCCGTTGTCATGGCGGGCTCCAAGGGGCGGGCGCGGGACTCACCCGCACCGGTGGTGATGCCCTCGCCGCTGCCAGGGCATATCGACGTCGATCGATATCAGGGTCCGCCATACATCGATCGTTGTCAATATCTCGGCGAGGCCGGGCGGCGGCAGGCAGACCCGGTCGCTCAGGAGACGGTGACGGTCGGGGCGCCCACGCCGTCGACCGGCTCGCCCATCTCCTCGGCGATCCGCATGGCCTCCTCGATGAGGGTCTCGACGATGTCCTTCTCGGGGACCGTCTTGACGACCTCGCCCCTGACGAAGATCTGGCCCTTGCCGTTGCCCGACGCCACGCCGAGGTCGGCCTCGCGGGCCTCCCCCGGGCCGTTGACGACGCAGCCCATGACGGCGACCCGCAGCGGGACCGTCATCCCCTCGAGGCCGGCGGTCACCTCGTCGGCGAGCGTGTAGACGTCGACCTGGGCGCGCCCGCACGAGGGGCACGACACGATCTCCAGCCTGCGGGGCTTGAGGTTGAGGGACTGCAGGATGGCGTTGCCGACCTTGACCTCCTCGACCGGCGGGGCCGAGAGCGACACCCGGATCGTGTCGCCGATTCCCTGCGAGAGCAGCGCGCCGAAGGCGGTGGCGGACTTGATCGTCCCCTGGAAGGCGGGGCCTGCCTCGGTGACGCCGAGGTGCAGCGGCCAGTCGCCGCGCTCGCTGAGCAGCTCGTAGGCCCGGACCATGACGACCGGGTCGTTGTGCTTGACCGAGATCTTGAAGTCGTGGAAGTCGTGCTCCTCGAACAGGCTCGCCTCCCACACCGCCGACTCGACGAGGGCCTCGGCAGTGGGCTTGCCGTACTTCTGAAGCAGCCGGGCGTCGAGCGAGCCGGCGTTGACACCGATCCGGATGGAGACGCCGGCGTCCTTGGCGGCCTGGGCGATCTGCTTGACCTGGTCGTCGAAGGCCCGGATGTTGCCCGGGTTGACCCGCACCGCCGCGCAGCCGGCGTCGATGGCGGCGAAGACGTACTTGGGCTGGAAGTGGATGTCGGCGATGACCGGGATCTGGCTCCTCCTGGCGATGGCCGGCAGGGCCCCGGCGTCGTCCTGGCTCGGACAGGCGACCCGGACGATGTCGCAGCCGGCGGCGGTGAGCTCGGCGATCTGCTGCAGGGTCGCGTCGATGTCGGTCGTCTGCGTCGTGCACATCGACTGCACCGAGATGGGAGCGTCGCCGCCCACCTCGACCTTCCCCACCCGGATCTTGCGGGTCGCGCGACGTGGGGCCAGCACGGGGGCAGGGCCGGACGGCATACCGAGGGAGATGGACATAAGGACAGCCTACGTGCGCCGCCCTGAGGACCCTGAACGCGCGCGGCTAGCCCGTGATGTGGACCTGGTTGACGATGTCGGCGTAGCTGAAGACCACGGTCACCACGATGAGCAGGATCGACACGGCATACGTCACGGGCAGCGCCTTGGCGACGTCGACGAAGCCGGGGTCGGGGAGGCCCCGCAGCCGCGCCCACCCTCGCTTGGCGCCCTCCCACATCGCCCCGGCGGCCTGGCCGCCGTCGAACGGGAGCAGCGGGATGAGGTTGAAGACGAGAAGCATGAGGTTGAGTGAGCCGATCAGGCCCACGAAGAAGAACACCTTGCCGGAGAAGCCCACCCCGATGAGGTTGTCGAGCCGCCCGGACATCGCGTCACCCGCTATCTGGCCCACACCGACGAGCGACATGGGGCTGTCGGCTGGACGCTGGGCACCGGTGAACGAGGACTTCGCGGCGTTGACCACCGACGTGGGCAGGCCGCCCAGGGCGCGGCCCGTCGCGACGATCTGCTGCCCGACGAACCCCGGCACCGCGGTCACGGACTGGCGCTCGAGGACGACCTTGGCCGACGAGGAGACCCCGAGGAACCCCGTCTGCACGTAGGTCGGCTTGCCGGAGGAGTCAAGGATCGGCGAGCCGTCGGAGTGGTAGGCCGGCAGGGTGTTGCGGATGGGGGTGGCCGTCAGGGTCAGCCGGCTGCTGCCCCGCTCGACGACGATCGAGGTGGTCTTGCCGACGCGAGGGCGGATCAGGTTGCTGACGTCCGCGGGCGTCCGCACCGGCGTGCCGTCGATGCTGACGATGACGTCCCCGGGCCGCAGGCCCGCCTGGTAGGCCGGGGTCTTGGGCTGGTCGGCCGTGCACGTCGTCGTCGAGGCCTGCGATGCCGGCACGACACACTCGCTCACCATGGCGACCGCGGCCCCGGGCTTCTCGGTCGCAACCCCGTGCAGGGTGAGGACGGCACCGAACATCAGCGACGCCAGGATGAGGTTCATCGTCAGGCCGCCGAGCATGATGAGGAGCTTCTTGCGCACGGGCAGCCTGTAGAAGAGCCGGTTCTCGTCGCCGGGCAGCAGGTCCTCCGCCTCGGCCTTGCGGGCCTCCTCGGCGAGCTGGGAGAAGCGGCCGGTCGTCGTCGTACGGGTCGTCCCGGGTGCGTCGCCCGGCCGTGGCGGGTACATGCCGATCATCCGCACGTAGCCGCCGAGGGGGATCGCCTTGATGCCGTACTCCGTATCCCCGCGGCGCCGCGACCACAGGGTCGGCCCGAAGCCGACCATGTACTGCGGCACCCGGACGTTGAACCGCTTGGCCGGGATCAGGTGGCCGAGCTCGTGCAGGGCGATCGAGAGCCCGAGCCCGAACACGAAGACGAGCACCCCGACGACGGAGGCGAGGACGGTCATACGGGGTCTCCTGTGGTGGTCAGCCCGAGTACCGAGGCGGCCTCGGAGCGCGCCCAGGCGTCGGCACGCAGCACTCCCTCAACGCGTCGAGGGTCGAAATCCCTCCCATTGTGCGCCCCGACGACCCGCTCCACCGTGTCGACGATGTCGAGGAACCCGATCCGGCCGTCGTGGAAGGCGTCGACGCACACCTCGTTCGCGGCGTTGTACACGGCCGGGTAGGTTCCACCGGCCTCACCGACCTGGCGGGCCAGCCGGACGGCCGGGAACGCGTCGTCGTCGAGCGGCTCGAAGTCCCAGGACTGCGCCCTGGTCCAGTCGCACGGCACGTCGACGTCGGCGAGCCGGTCGGGCCAGGACAGCCCCAGGGCGATGGGCACGAGCATCCGCGGCGGACCGAGCTGGGCGATGGTTGAGCCGTCGCGGAACTCGACCATCGAGTGGATCTGCTGCTGGGGGTGGACGACGACGTCGATGGCGTCGAACGGGATGCCGAACAGCAGGTGCGCCTCGATGACCTCCAGGCCCTTGTTGACGAGGGTGGCCGAGTTCGTCGTGATGACCCGGCCCATCGAGTAGTTGGGGTGGGCCAGGGCCTGCGCGGGGGTGACGTCGGCGAGCTCGGCCCGGCTGAGCCCCCGGAACGGGCCGCCGGAGGCGGTCAGGACGAGGCGGCGGACCTCCTCGGCGCGCCCACCGCGCAGGCTCTGAGCGATCGCCGAGTGCTCCGAGTCGACGGGCACGATCTGGCCCGGGGCGGCGGCGGCGGCGACGACCGGGCCACCGATGATGAGGGACTCCTTGTTGGCGAGCGCGAGGGTCGAGCCGGCCCCGAGGGCCGCCAGCGTCGGCCGCAGCCCGATCGAGCCGGTGATCCCGTTGAGGACGACGTCGGCACCGGCAGCGGCGGCCGTCGTTGCCGCCTCCGCGCCGACCACGACCTCCGGCGCGTAGGCCGGGCCGCCGGCGTTCGCGGCATACCGCGCGATGGCGTCCCGCACCTCCTGCGCCCCGCCGGACGCGACCGCCACCAGAGCGGGGCGGTGCCGGGCGGCCTGCCGGGCCACGAGGTCGACGTTGCTCCCGGCCGACAGCGCGGCCACGGCGAACAGGTCGGGGTTTCGCTCGATGACGTCGAGGGCCTGGGTACCGATGGAGCCGGTCGAGCCGAGGACGGCGACGCTGCGCGGGGTGGTCACGCCGGCCATTGTCCCGTACCAGGGCGTGGGCCACCGGCGGTGCGGCGGGTTTCCCCTGGCGGCGCGGGAGGAGTAGACACCGTGGCATGCGTGCTGCCTTGCTCACCGGCTGGCGGGGGGCCCTCACCGTCGCCGAGGTCCCGGACCCGACCTGCCCCGCCGACGGCGTCGTCCTGCGCGTCCTGGCGTGCGGGGTATGCCGGTCGGACTGGCACGCCTGGACCGGGGCGGACCCCGTACCGCTGCCCCACGTGCTCGGGCACGAGCTCTGCGGCGAGGTGGCCGCGATCGGCCCCGACGTGCGTGGCTGGCAGGTCGGCGACCGGGCCGTGGCGCCGTTCATCCTCGCCTGCGGCCGCTGCGCCGACTGCGCGGCTGGGCACCAGACGGTGTGCGCGCACCAGCTGCTGCCGGGCTTCACCGTGCCCGGCGCCTACGCCGAGCTCGTCGCGCTCCCCTACGCCGACCACAACCTGGTCAGACTGCCCGAGGGCCTCGATGTCGCTCTCGCGGCCGCGCTGGGCTGCCGGGCCACGACCGCCTGGCACGCCCTCACCGGCCGAGCCGCGCTGGCCGGCGGAGAGTGGCTGGCCGTCGTCGGTGCGGGTGGGGTGGGGATCGCCGCCCTGCTGCTCGGCCGGGCGCTCGGGGCCCGGGTCGTCGTCGTCGACGTGGTCCCTGACAGGCTCGCGTATGCCGCCGCGCTCGGCGCCGAGGCGAGCGTCGACGCCCGGGAGGAGGACCCCGCAGAGGCGGTCCGCGAGATCACCGGCGGCGGCGCCCACGTGGCGGTCGAGGCGGTCGGCGTCGCCGAGACGACCGCCGTGTCGATCAGGTCACTGCGGGCCCTGGGCCGGCACGTTCAGGTGGGGATGCCCGCCGGGGAGCACACCGCGATGACCCTGCCGATGGACGTCGTCTACGCGCGCCAGCTCGCGTTGTACGGCACGCGCGGCATGCCGGCCTGGCGGTTCCCCAGCCTGCTCTCGCTGATCGGGAGCGGCCGGGTCGACCTCGCGCCGCTCGTCGCGCGACGGGTCCCGCTGTCGGCGGCAGGCGCCGAGCTGGCGGCGTTCGACGCCCCAGCCCCTCCCGGGGTCGCGGTCATCACCGACCTGCTGGGGTAGCCGGGCCCGGCGCGGCGCCACGGCGCACCGCGGCAGGGGCCTGTCGCTCAGGAGCCGGCCGGCGACCCCGCCGGGTCGGTGCCGGGGTGGTGGGCGGTCGGTGGTGACCCGACGACGGTGACCCGGACCCCCGCGGCCTCGCTCGCCTCGGCGAGGACCTCGACGATCCGGGCGTAGTCGGCCGGGTGGGTCGAGATGAGGTGCGTCGACGGCACCCACACCAGCCACCACCCGCCGTCGGTCCCGGCACGTTGCGAGACATGCTCGGGCAGCAGGTCGGCGAGCGCATCGAGGTTGTGCCCGAACCACTCCGGGAACCCGAGCACCTGCCCGAACTGGCCTATGGCGTCGGCCTTGTGCCACCCGCCGCGCACGACCGCCACGTGGTCGTGGGCCGGCGACCCGCCCCGGGCAACGACAGCGGCGGCGGCGGGTGGCACCGCGTCCGTGAACTCGATCATGTCCCCTCCTTGACCTGCTGGAACGAGGAGTAGTGGTCGGAGGTCCAGAAGACCTCACCGACCTTCCCCGTGACGAGCCGCCACGGCCCCCGGCCGCTCGACCCGGGCTCGCGGGCGGTGTACTCGTGGTAGTAGCCGCTCGGTTGGTGGGGCAGAAGTCGCTCCCGGTTCTGGAACACGACCCCGTCCTGGGAGTACGGGTACGGCCCGCCCGCCCGGATGAGGTCGAGGGTCCGCCGAGCCTGAACGGGCAGGGCGCTCTCGCTGATCGTCGCGAGGCCCGAGTCGGGGGTCGCCGTCCCGGTGGTGTCGGTGGGCGCCGACGGCGGGATGGAGGTCATCGCCGGCGAGGACGCCGAGGCCGTCAGGACCGGGCTCGGCGCCGCGGCTGTGTCTTGGCCCGACCGGGTCAGCCACCAGCCCAGCGGCAGGACGACGACGACGGCGACGACAACGAGGACCCAGGTCGGGAACGTCCGGCGCGGGGTCGGGGTCGACACCACGCCATTGTGCCGGGCCGGCATCGGTCAGCGGGGACACCGCCCCCGGCGCTATGTCCGAGCGAAGGGTCGCCATACCCACCAGTTCCTCGGACACAACCAGGAGCCTGGCGCAGTGTCCGAGCGGACGGTCGCCATACCCACCAGTTCCTCGGACACAACCAGGAGCCTGGCGCAGTGTCCGAGCGGACGGTCGCCATACCCACCAGTTCCTCGGACACCAGCAGTGGCGTGCGGACGTGAGGGGCTAAGGGGCGATGCCGACGTACTTGGTCTCGAGGTACTCCTCGATCCCCTCGAACCCGCCTTCGCGGCCGAACCCGGACGCCTTGACGCCACCGAACGGTGCTGCGGGGTTCGAGACGATGCCCTGGTTGATGCCCACCATGCCGAACTGCAGGGCCTCGCTGACCCGGATCATCCGGGACAGGTCACGGGTGTAGACGTACGAGACGAGCCCGAACTCGGTGTCGTTGGCGAACCGGACCGCCTCGTCCTCGGTCGCGAAGGTCGCCACCGGGGCGACCGGGCCGAAGATCTCCTCGCGCATCATCCGGGCGCTCATCGGGACGTTGGTGATGACGGTCGGCTGGTAGAAGAAGCCTCGGCCCTCCCCCGCCACGCCCCCGGTGAGGACCGAGCCGCCGACGGCGCGAGCGTCCGCGACGAGCTCGGCGACCTTCTCACGGGACGGGGCGTCGACGAGCGGCCCGACGTCGACGCCCTTCTTCGTCCCCTTGCCGACGGTGAGGCCGGCCATCCGCTCGGCGAACTTGCGGGAGAACTCGTCGGCGACGCCCTCCTGGACGAAGAACCGGTTCGCGGCCGTACACGCCTCGCCGATGTTGCGCATCTTCGCCAGCATGGCGCCGTCGACGGCCGCGTCGACGTCGGCATCGTCGAAGACGATGAACGGGGCGTTGCCGCCGAGCTCCATCGACACCCGGAGCAGCTGCTCGGCCGACTGCTCGACGAGCCGCCGGCCGACCTCGGTCGAGCCGGTGAAGGTGAGCTTGCGCAGCCGCGGGTCCCGGATGATCGGCTCCATGACCTGGCCGGTGCGATGGGTCGTGATGACGTTGAGGACACCCTTGGGGAGCCCGACCTCGTCGAGGAGGGCGCCCAGGGCGAGCATCGACAGGGGGGTCTGGGACGCCGGCTTGACGACCATGGTGCAGCCGGCGGCGATGGCCGGGCCGATCTTGCGGGTCCCCATCGCGAGCGGGAAGTTCCACGGCGTGATCATCAGCGTCGGGCCGACCGGCATCTTCATCGTCATCAGCCGGGTCGCGCCGTTCGGAGCGGTCGCCCAGCGGCCGTGGACGCGCACGGCCTCCTCGGAGAACCACCGGAAGAACTCCGCCCCGTAGGCCACCTCGCCGCGCGCCTCATGCAGCGGCTTGCCCATCTCGAGGGTCATCAGGAGGGCGAACTCCTCGGTGCGCTCGGTGATCTTCTCGTAGGCCGCCCGCAGCAGCTCCCCGCGGTCGCGCGGCGAGACCCTGGCCCAGGACGCCTGCGCCGCCACAGCGGCGTCGAGCGCGGCTGTGCCGTCGTCGACGGTCGCGTCGGCGACGGAGGTGAGCACCGAGCCGGTCGCCGGGTCGTGGACCTCGAGGACCTTCCCGTCGGAGGAGCCGCGCCATGCCCCACCGATGAACAGCCCCTTGGGGACGGACTCGATGAGGGCCTTCTGGGTCATCGCCATGGTGTTCTCCTCGGCGGGTCACGCCGGATCGGTGGGTAGGGGTCTCAGTGGTGGTGATGCTGCTCGTGGCCCGGCGGCGGCTCGGGTATGGCGCCCGCGCGGCCCTCGAGGAGCGGGCGGGCCGGGTCCCAGCGGGTGCCGTCACGCGCGTCCTGGCGCCTGCG
>CAYPYK010000013.1:0-26830 GCA_964414665.1 uncultured Intrasporangiaceae bacterium
CCGGGCCCGAGATCGCTGTGGCGTCCACCAAGGCGTTCCTCGCGCAGATCACCGCGGTATACCTCCTCGGCCTCTTCCTCACCCAGCTGCGCGGCGGCACCCACGCCGACGACGCCCACGCCGTCATGCGGGAGCTGCGGGCCGTCCCGGACAAGATCGCCAGGCTGCTCACGACGATGGACCGGGTCAAGGAGATGGCCCGGTTCATGGCCGACACCCGCTCGGTGCTCTTCCTCGGCCGCAACGTGGGCTTCCCCGTCGCCATGGAGGGGGCGCTGAAGCTCAAGGAGCTCGCCTACATCCACGCCGAGGGGTTCGCCGCGGGAGAGCTCAAGCACGGCCCCATCGCCCTCATCGAGCCGGGGCAGCCGGTCTTCGTCGTCGTCCCCGGCCCGGACGAGCCGCACGGCCTGCACGACAAGGTCGTCTCCAACATCCAGGAGATCCGCGCCCGCGGAGCCCTGACCATCGTCATCGCCGACGAGGGCGACGAGGACGTCGCGGCCTTCGCCGACGAGGTGATCCGGATCCCCGTGGTGCCGTCGCTGCTGTCGCCGCTGCTGGCCGTCGTCCCGCTCCAGGTCTTCGCACTCCACCTGGCCACCGCCAAGGGGCTCGACGTCGACCAACCCCGCAACCTCGCGAAGTCGGTCACCGTTGAGTAGCGGGTGCCCGGCGGGCCCCGCCGAGCCGGTGCGGCCGTGATCCTCGGCGTCGGCATCGACGTCGTCGACGTCGGGCGGTTCGGTGAGGCTCTCGAGCGCACGCCGCGCCTCGTCGACCGCCTGTTCACCCCCGGGGAGCGCGACCTGTCGCTCAACTCTCGCGCCGCCCGGTTCGCCGCGAAGGAGGCACTCGCCAAGGCGCTCGGAGCTCCGGCCGGGATGCACTGGCAGGACGCCGAGGTCCGCCGCGGCGACGACGGCCGGCCGCATCTCGACGTTGCCGGGACCGTGCGGTCCCGGGTCGACGCGCTCGGGGTCCGCGCGATCCATGTCTCGCTGTCGCACGACGCCGGGGTGGCCTCGGCCGTCGTCATCGTCGAGGACTGAGCAGGAGGAGGGGCTCGTGATCGAGGCCTGGTCCACCACCGATGTGTACGCCGCCGAGGGGGCTCTCATGGCCACCCTCGCCGACGGTGAGCTCATGGCGCGCGCGGTGTCCGGCCTGGCGGCGGTGGCGGCCGCCCGCCTCGCGGAGCGCCAGGGCACCCGGGTGGTGGCACTGGTGGGACCCGGCAACAACGGGGCCGACGCCCTGTATGCCGCGGCCCGCCTCGCCGAGGCGGGCTTCGGCGCCGCGGCGGTGCGGCGCAGCGACCGGGTCCATGCCGGGGCCCTCGCCGACGCCGAGGGCGCGGGGGTGCTGCTCTGGGTCGACGACGACCCCGCCGGGCTGGAGCACATCGCCGAGGCCGACGTCGTCCTCGACGGCATCCTCGGGATCGGCGGCACGCCCGGCCTGCCCGGCTGGGCGCGGCGCTGGGTCGACGCCGTCGGCGAGGACGCCTACGTCATCGCGGTCGACCTCCCCTCCGGCCAGGACCCGGCCGGCCGCGAGCTCGACGCCGACGGGGTGTTCGCCGACGAGACCGTCACCTTCTCGGTGGCCAAGCCGGTCCACCTCCTGCCGCCGACGGAGCAGGCCGTCGGCCGGCTCAGCGTCGTCGACATCGGGCTCGAGATCGACGCCGCGCCGGCCGTCCGCCGCCTCACCCACGACGACGTCGCCGACGTCTGGCCGGTGCCCACCGCGACCGACGACAAGTACTCCCGTGGCGTCCTCGGGGTCATCGCGGGTGGCGAGGGGTACACCGGGGCACCCGTCCTGTGCTGCACGGCGGCGGTCGAGGCCGGGGTCGGGATGGTGCGCTACATCGGGACCCCACAGCCCGAGGCGCTGGTCCGCTCACTCGTCCCTGAGGCCGTCCACGGGGTCGGCCGGGTCCAGGCCTGGGCGATCGGCTGCGGAATGGACATCGAGGCGGAGGGGGAGGCGGCCGAGCGGCAGGTCGTGGCCGCCCGCGAGGCCCTGGCCGGCGACCTGCCCGTGCTCCTGGACGCCGGAGGTCTGGACCTGCTCGATGGCCCCCGGGAGGCCCCGACCCTCCTGACCCCGCACGCCGGTGAGGCGGCCCGGCTGTGGAACCGGGTGCACTCCTCCACCTGGCGGCGACCCCAGGGCACGTGGGCCATGGGCTCGCTGGCCGACCGCGCCGCGGTCGAGGCCGACCCGGCGGGCTACGCCCGGCTGGTGGCCGTGGCGACGGGCGCTACCGTCCTGCTCAAGGGGGCCACGACGGTCGTGGCCGGGCCCGACCCGGCCGACCCGGTGTGGAGCCAGGCCGACGCGCCGCCCTGGCTGGCCACCGCCGGCTCGGGGGACGTCCTCGCCGGCCTGGCCGGGATGCTCCTGGCCGCGGGGCTGGAGCCCCACCTCGCCGGGGCCCTGGCGGCCCTCGTCCATGGGGTCGCCGCCGACGTGGCCAACCCCGGTGGGCCGGTCCGCGCGCTCGCGGTGGCCCACGGCATCCCGGGCGCGGTGGCGCGCCTACTGGCCCGCTGACCTGCACGGACAGCTCGGGGCGAGGTGGCTCGGCCCATCGCCGGATACCCAACCGGGCATCTCTCCTAGACTGGGAGAGCTCATGACCGACCAGCCGACGACCGCCACCCCCGCGCCGGGGACCCCGCCAGCGGGCGCCTCGGCCTGGGTGAGCACCGATCTCGACGCCATCAGCGACAACGTCGCCGAGCTGCACCGGCGCTCCGGCGACGCCGAGGTGATGGCCGTCGTCAAGGGCGACGCCTACGGGCACGGGCTCGTCCCGGCGGCCCGCGCGGCGCTGCGCGGCGGCGCGACCTGGCTCGGGGTCGCCCAGCTCGCCGAGGCCCTCGAGCTGCGCCGCGCCGGGGTCAGCGCACCCCTGCTGACCTGGATCTTCGCACCCGGCGCCGACGTGGGCGCGGCCATCGACGCCGGGATCGACGTCACCGCGGGGTCCGCGTGGACGCTCGGCGCCGTGCTGGACGCCGCCCGCGCCCGGGGGACCGTCGCCCGGCTCCAGCTCAAGGTCGACACCGGGCTGGCCCGTGGCGGGGCGCTCGGCCCGGCCTGGGACGACCTCGTCGCGGGCGTGGCCGAGGCGCAGGCCGAGGGAGCCGTCGAGGTCACCGGCGTCTGGTCGCACCTCGCCTGGGCCGACGCACCCACGCACCCGACCGTGCGGGCCCAGCAGGAGCGGTTCGTCGAGGCGGTCGCGCAGCTCGAGCGCGCCGGGGTCCGCCCCGGGCTGCGGCACCTGGCCAACTCGGCCGCCACCTTGACCAACCCCTCGGCCCACTTCGACATGGTCCGTCCGGGGCTCGCCGTCTATGGCCTCTCGCCGGTGCCCGACCTGGGGGCTCCCGCCGACTTCGGGCTGCGCGAGGCGATGCGGGTCACCGCCCGGCTCACGAGCGTCAAGGCGTGCCCGGCGGGCCAGGGCGTCAGCTACGGGCACGAGTACGTCACCGCCGCCGACACCGTCCTCGGCCTGGTCCCCATGGGCTACGCCGACGGCATACCCCGGGCAGCCGGCAACCGCGGACCCCTCCAGGTCGGTGGGCGGCGCTACACCGTGGCCGGGCGGGTGTGCATGGACCAGCTCGTCCTCGACCTCGGTGCGGGGTATGCCGGCGGCGCCGGAGACGAGGTCGTCGTCCTCGGCCGCGGGTCCGACGGCGAGCCGACCGCGCAGGACTGGGCGGCCGCGACCGGGACCATCAACTACGAGATCGTCACCCGGATGAGCACCCGGCTGCCCCGGGTCTACCTCGGGGGGGCCGACCCGTGACGGCAACCGCCAAGGGCAGCTATGCCCACACCGCAGACCTGGAGCTGAACGTCGTCGCCGAGGATGGGATCGCCCTGCACGTCGAGGTCGACGAGGGGTCGGCCGCGGCCAACGCCGGCCGCCCGAAGAAGGCCCCGCCGCGCCCGACCGTCGTGTTCTCCCACGGCTACACCCTCAACCTGTCCAGCTGGGTGCTCCAGCGCCGGGCCCTGGTGGCGGCGGGCTACAAGGTGGTCCTGTGGGACCAGCGCAGCCACGGCCGCTCCGACGTCGCGCCGCTCGAGACCTGCACGGTCGAGCGGATCGGGGCCGACCTCGACGCCGTCATCGCCCGGGTCTGTCCGGAGGGTCCGCTCGTCCTCGTCGGCCACTCCATGGGCGGCATGACGATGATGTCGCTGGCCGGGCGCGACCCGGAGCTCATCCGATCCAGGGTCCTGGCGGCGGCGTTCGTCGCGACGAGCGCCGGCGGCGGGGGGATGACCTCGCTCGGCTTCGGACCCGTCCTCGGCCGCGCCATCGGCTGGGCGGGGCCCGGGGTGCTGACCCGGCTCGGGCGCCACCAGGCGTGGCTCGACCGGGTCCGCCGGATCGGCCGCGACGTCGAAGAGGTCGTCATCAGCCGCTACTCCTTCGACTCCGCCGTGAGCGAGGACCTCGTCAGGTTCGTCGGCGACATGGTCTTCTCGACGCCCCTGGACGTCATGGCGGCGTTCATGCCGCACATCGACGGGCTCGACGAGGTCGCCCACCTCGACGTGTTCCAGGGCATCGAGACCCTCGTCATGAACGGCGAGGGGGACATGCTCACCCCGCCGTCGCACAGCGAGGCCATCGTGCGGCACATCCCGGGGGCCGAGCACGTGGTCGTCGAGCACGCCGGGCACCTCATCATGCTCGAGCACCCCCAGCTGGTGACCCAACAGCTGCTCATGCTGGTCGAGCGGGCCGAGCGCGCGCACGCCGAGGGCATCTCGATGGGCCGCAAGCCTCGGGTCAGGCGGATGATCAGCGAGCTGACCCCGCGCCGCCGCGCGGCCAAGGCCCGGGCCCGGTCCGCGTCCTGATGCCGGCTCCCGCCTCGCCCCTCGTCCTCGCCCACGACGACGACACCCGGGCTCTCGGCAGGGCGCTCGGCCGGCTGCTGCGGCCGGGCGACCTGGTCGTGCTCACCGGGGACCTCGGCGCAGGGAAGACGACGCTGACCCAGGGCATCGGGGACGGGCTCGGCGTGCGCGGCGCGGTGACCTCCCCGACGTTCGTCATCGCCCGGGTCCATCCCTCGCTCGTCGGCGGTCCCGACCTGGTCCATGTCGACGCCTACCGCCTGGCCGGGCTCGACGAGCTCGACGACCTCGACCTCGACACCACCCTCGAGGACAGCGTGACGGTGGTCGAGTGGGGCCACGGGCTCGCCGAGGACCTCACCGACGACCGGGTCGAGGTCGTCCTCGTGGCCGACCCCGACAGCGAGGCCCGCACCGTCACCGTGACCGCGCACGGCCCGCGCTGGGACGGGGTCGACATCGACGACGAGCTGCGCAGGGCCGGGTCGTGATGCTTCTGGCGATCGACACCTCGACCTCGGCCATCACGGCCGCCCTGCACGACGGCGCCGGGGTCCTCCTCGTTGCGTCCCGGGTCGACCCCCGCGGGCACACCGAGCACCTCGCGCCCCTGGTCCAGGGGCTCCTCGCCGAGGCGGGAGGGGTCCCGGGCGACCTCACCGACATCGCCGTCGGCACCGGCCCCGGGCCGTTCACCGGCCTGCGGGTGGGCCTGGTCACGGCGCTGACCTTGGGCCACGCCCTCGGCATCCCGGTCCACGGTGTCTGCAGCCTGGACGCCCTCGCCGAGGCGGCCGACCGCGCCGACGGCGACCTCCTCGTCGCGACCGACGCCCGCCGCAAGGAGGTCTACTGGGCCCGGTATGCCGTCGGCGCGCGGACACCGCTCCGGCTCTGCCCCCCGGCGGTGGCGCGACCTGCCGACCTGCTCGCCGGCCTCCGGTCGCTGCCGACCGCGGGCCGGGCCCCGCGGCTCTACCCCGAGCTGTTCCCCCACCCGGTGGGCCCCCTCGACGTCGATGCCGGGGTCCTCGCACGGGTGGCCGCGCGCCGGCTCGCCGCCGGGGAGCCCATGCCGGTCGCGCCCCTCTACCTGCGCCGCCCCGACGCCCTCACCATCGCCGAGCGGGCCGCACGATGACCGCCGCGCCGGCCGAGGGTGGTGCCGAGGCCGTCCTGCGCGACGTGCGCTGGACCGACCTCGCGACTCTCTCGGCCCTCGAGACCGAGCTCTTCCCCGACAGCGCCTGGTCCGAGGGCACCTGGTGGGCCGAGCTCGCGGGACGCCCTCGCCGCGAGTACATCCTGCTCGCCGATACCGGCGGGGGGGTCGTCGGCTACGCCGGCCTCGACCACACGGGCGAGGTCGCCGACGTCATGACCGTCGCCGTCGGCGCGGCCGCCCGGGGCCGGGGGCTCGGCCGGCGCCTGCTCGACGAGCTGGAGGTCCGGGCGCGAGCGGGCGGCGCGGCATACCTCGTGCTCGACGTGCGGGCCGACAACGCGGCGGCGCGGTCGCTCTACGAGCGGGCCGGCTTCGCGCCGCTGAGCGTCCGGCGGCGCTACTACCAGCCGGGCGACGTCGATGCGCTCGTGCTCCGCAAGCACCTGAGGCACGATGCCGACGTGGGACCACGAGGAGGCGGTGGATGACCGAGCACAGCGGCCCGCTCGTCCTCGGCATCGAGACCTCATGCGACGAGACCGGGGTCGGAGTCGTCCGCGGCGAGACCCTGCTCGTCGACGCGATCGCCAGCAGCGTCGACGAGCACGCCAGGTTCGGGGGGGTCGTGCCCGAGGTGGCCAGCCGGGCGCATCTCGAGGCCCTGGTCCCCACCCTCGACCGAGCCTGCGCCGGGGCCGGGGTCAGGCTCGCCGACCTCGACGCCGTCGCCGTGACGTCCGGCCCCGGGCTGGCGGGCGCCCTCATGGTCGGCGTCGCCTCGGCCAAGGCGCTCGCCCTGGCGCTGGGTGTCCCGCTCTACGGGGTCAACCACCTCGCCTCCCACGTCGCCGTCGACATCGTCGAGCACGGTCCCCTCCCGGAGCCCACCCTGGCCCTGCTCGTGTCCGGCGGGCACTCCTCGCTGCTGCTCGTCCCCGACGTCACCGGCGACGTCCGCAGCCTCGGCTCGACCATCGACGACGCGGCGGGGGAGGCCTTCGACAAGGTCGCCCGGGTGCTCGGGCTGCCGTTCCCCGGCGGCCCGTATATCGACCGCGCCGCCCGCGACGGGAGCGTCGAGATCGACTTCCCGCGCGGGCTCACCTCCGGCCGGGACATGGAGCGGCACCGCTTCGACTTCTCGTTCTCCGGCCTCAAGACGGCGGTGGCCAGGTGGGTCGACGCCCGTGAGGCGTCGGGCGACCCGGTGCCGGTGGCCGACGTCGCGGCGAGCTTCCAGGAGGCGGTCGTCGACGTCCTCACCCGCAAGGCCGTCCTCGCCTGCCTCGAGCACGGCGTCGAGCACCTCCAGATCGGTGGTGGCGTCGCCGCGAACTCGCGGCTGCGGGCCCTGGCGGCGAAGCGGTGCGCCGCCGCGGGGATCGACCTGCGGGTGCCCCGCCCGGGGCTGTGCACCGACAACGGCGCGATGGTCGCCGCTCTCGGTGCCCAGATGGTCCTCAAGGGGCGGGCGCCGTCGGCGCTGGACCTCTCGGCAGACTCCTCGATGCCGGTCACCGAGGTCCTCGCCTGAGCCCGGCTCAGCTGCGGCCGAGCGCGAGCCAGTCGTGCACGAGGGGGATGACCGACGCGCCCTCTCCGGTCGCCGCCGCGACCCGCTTCATCGACCCGGCCCGCACGTCGCCCGCGGCGAAGACCCCCGGGGCACTCGTCGCGAGGTTGGCCGGAGGCAGCCCGTCCAGCCAGCGCTCGCGTGGCACGTCGCGACCGGTGAGGACGAAGCCGCCCCCGTCGCGGGCGACCTCGTCAGGCAGCCAGCCACAGTGGGGCTCGGCGCCGAGGAGGAGGAAGAGCCCGCCGACCGCCCGGCGGTGCCGCTCGCCGCTGACGATGTCCTCGAGCTCCACCCACTCCAGGCGGTCGTCCCCGCCGCCGTCGACGACCTGGGTGCACGGCGCCACGGTGATGCGCGGGTTGTGGGCGATCTCGCCAACGAGGTAGGCCGACATCGTCTCGGACAGCCCGGGCCGCCGGACCGCGACCGTCACCGACCGGGCGAAGCGCGCGAGGTGGACGGCTGCCTGGCCGGCCGAGTTGCCGCCGCCGACGACGACGACGTCCTGGTCCTCCATCTCCCGCGACAGCGAGGTCGCGGCCCCGTAGTCGACCCCGCGACCGACCAGGTCCTCGAGGGCGGGCACCCGCAGCGAGCGGTAGCGCACCCCCGAGGCCACGACGACCGCCCGGGCGGTGATCTCGAAGTCGCTTCCGCGCAGGACGTGCGGGGCACCCCCCGCGCCGCAGACGAGGCCCTCGACCTGCCAGCCGGTGTGGAACCGGGTCCCGAACCTCAGGGCCTGGTTGCGGGCGCGCTGGGCCAGCCGCATCCCGGAGATGCCGCGAGGGAAGCCGAGGTAGTTGCGGATCATCGAGCTCGTCCCGGCCTGGCCGCCGATCGCGCTGCTGTCGAGGACGACAGTGGACAGGCCCTCGGATGCCCCGTAGACGGCCGCGGCGAGCCCGGCCGGCCCACCGCCGACGACAGCGAGGTCGACCACGCCGGTCCCGTCACCGGTCGCGGTGTCGAGGTCGCGCTCCGCCGAGGTGTCGAAGAAGGACCGCGCGACGTCCTGGACCGACCTGGGCGAGAGCGGCTCGCGGTTCGCCGCCAAGACCAGGGGGTATGGCGCATGCGGCGGGAAGTGCTCGCGGACGTGGAGCCCGGCCTCGCTGTCCGGCTCGACGATGCGGCTCGGTAGCCCCATCCGGTCGAAGAAGTCGCGGATCGAGAGGGAGAGGGCGTCGCGCTCGGGCGAGACGATCTTGGCGACGACGACGTCGGGGTCGGTCGCCGACCAGCCCCAGTCGCTGAGCAGCTCCGTCACCGCGTGGTGGAACTCCTCGTCGCGGGCTCCGCGCGGCATCAGGAGGTAGGCGTCGTACTTGCCCTTCGCCATCCCCGCCCGCAGCCGAGGCGCGTCGGCGAGGAAGCGGGTATACGGGGCGACGACGAGGCGCCGCGCCGTCGGCACGATTCCGCGCCATTGTGCGAAGGCCGCGAGGATGTTCTCCTCGTCCGGCAGGCGGGAGTCGGACACGAACATCGCGATCCGTCCGGCATCGGCCAGGACGGCCTCGGCGACCGTGCTGGCCTCGGCGCAGGTCGAGGCCGTCCGCAGGTCGTACTCGCGTGAGTAGCGCCAGAACTCGTCGCGTAGGGCATCGGCATGCTCGCCGGACACGAGGACGATGACCGGGAGCGCGGAGGCGGTGGGAGCGAGCGTCACCCCATCGAGCCTAAGCCCGCGCGGGTGGCCACGTCGGCGTCCGGCCCGGCTTCGCTCTCCTGCCGTGGCTGGTTCCCCGCCGGCTCGGGCGGCCGGTCACGACCCGCAGGTGAGCAGGCCCATCTCGGCCTTGAGGGCCAGCACCCGCAGTACCGCGTCGTCCACCCTCGCGGCGAACGCCCGGTCCTGCGCCGCGGTGGTCCTCAGGGCCGCCACCATGGGCGCGGCGTCGGTCGCCCGGGCGACCAGGAGGATGTCCCCGCCGGCGCGGACGAAGCGCACCGCCCGCTCGCTGACGGGTACCGCCGCCAGGGCGGCGGCGTCGAGGTCGTCCGAGACGACGACACCCGCGTACCCCATCGTGTCCCTCAGCAGGTCGGTGACCACGGCCCGGGAGAAGGCCGCCGGGTTGTCCGGGTCGATGCGGGGGTAGCGCGCGAGGGAGACCATGACCAGGCGAGCTCCGGCCCGGATGCCCATGGCGAACGGCTCGAGGTAGGGGTCGTCGGCCGTCGTCGTCCGGTCGGTGATGAGCGTGGCGCTGGTGTCGGTGTTGTGGGCTATCCGGCCGAGTCCGGGGAAGTGCTTGAGGGTGGGCTCGACGCCTCCCGCGTGCAGGCCCTCGACGAGCGCGGCGACCCGTGGACCCACCTGCGCCGGGTCGTGGCCGAGCTCGCGGCGGTAGCGGCCGATGGGGTCGTTCTTGGTGTCGAGGGCCGTCGGGACGGTGCCCGCGACGGGAGCCAGGTCGACGTTGACGCCGGCCGTGGCGAGCTGGTGGCCCCACGTGCGCGCGCGCCCGCGCAGCGTGTCGGGTGACAGCCGTCCCTGGCTCAGTGCGGAGGGGATGGCGCTGAACCCTTGGCCCTGCAGGCGCTGCACGGCGCCGCCCTCCTGGTCGGCCGCGACGAGGAGGCCGACTCCTCCCGTCGCTGCGGGCCCGGCTTGGTCCTGAAGATGAGCCGACGTGCGGGCGGCCGCCGCCGCCCCGTGCCAGGTCCCGAGCAGGAACACCCCGCCGAGGTGATGCCGCACGATGGTGGCGTCGAGGGCCGAGCCCGACGCCGTGGAGGGCAGGCCCACCATGACGAGCTGGCCCAGCCGCTGGTCGGCCGTGAGCGCGTCGTCGGTGGTGCGCGCACACCGGGCGAGGGCGGCGGGCAGCCCGGCCAGCGCGGTAGGCGTGGGCGAGGGTGGGATGCTCAGGCCTGGTCCACCGTCGGTCGGCGCCGTCCAGGTGAGGGCCGACGGGGTCGAGCGCGCCGTCGGCTCGGAGGTCGGACCCGGCGTGGCGGGAGCCGAGCACCCGCCGGTGCCCAGGACCGCGAGCGCCGTCGCCGCGAGGGCGAGGAGCACCGGGCGGGGCCTGAGGCGGCGGGTGGAGGTCACTGGGCACGACCGTAGCCGCCGGACCGGCCGGGCTTCCAGGGGGTCGGGTCGCGCGACACCATTTCAGACTTGCCGTGACGTCAAAATGATGTCATCATGATGTCCATGGACATCACCCCGTACGTGGAGCAGCTACGCGGCGAACTGGCCGCCGTGACCGAGGCCGGGGGCCCGGAGGTTCGCGCCGCCGCCGAGCGGATCGGGGTCGCCCTCGACCCCGCGACCCGGATGGCGATGCTCGAGCTGCTCTCCCAGGCGGCCGCCGAGATCAGCACCCTGGTACCGAGCGGCTCGGTCGACGTGCGGCTGCGCGGCCGGGAGGCCGAGTTCGTCGTCGACGTCCCCCCGCCGCCGGACGCCGGGGGCGCCGTCCCCGAGCCGGCCGAGGACGCGGAGGAGGGCGACGTCGTGCGCATCACCCTGCGCATCCCCGAGTCGGTCAAGGTCAAGGCCGAGGACCTCGCGGCTCGCAGTGGCCGCTCGCTCAACGCCTGGATCGTCACCGCCCTGCGAGCCGCCACCCGCGACCGGGGGGCCACCTTCCAGGTCGACCTCAGCTCGTTCACGTCGGGGGAGAAGTGGCCGTTCGGCCCCTCCGCCGGTTCGGGCGTGAAGCGCTCGTCCGGCCGGATGAGCGGCTGGGTCTGAGACACCGCACCAGCACGCCACCACCCACCTCGCCAGCCGGACGGCACACGGGCCGCCCCGCCGGTTCCGCACACCCTGGAGGAGCCATGCGCCGAGCCTTGACCACCACCGAGCCCGTCGACCTCGTCGTCGAGATCCAGTCCGGGTCTCTCACGGTCGCCGCGGCCGACACCACCGAGACCGTCGTCGGCGTCGAGGGCGCCGGCGCCGAGGACGTCGAGGTGACCCAGAGCGGCACCTCCGTGCGGGTCATCGGCCCGCGCGGGCGCGACGGGCTGTTCCGCCGCAGCCCGTCCTACGACGTCACCGTCGTCCTTCCCACCCGCAGCCGGGCCACGCTCACCACCGGCTCGGCCGACATCCGGGTCGACGGCCGACTGGGCGAGCTGTACGCCCGGACGGGTTCTGGCAGCATCACCGTCGACGACGTCACCGAGTCGGCCTCGCTGGTGACCGGCTCGGGTGACGTCCGGGTCGAGCGCAGCGCCGCACCCCTCAACGCGGTGTCCGGCTCCGGCGACGTCGTCGTCGGTGAGGCGCTGGCGGGCCTGCGGGTCAAGATCGGCTCGGGCACGATCACCGTCGGCTCGACCGGCGGCGGGGTGAGCGCGAGCACCGGGTCCGGCGACATCCGGATCCACGCCCTGGCGGCCGGCGAGGCCCGGCTGCGCACCGGCTCGGGCGACGCGTGGGTCGGGGTTCCCGCCGGGCTGCCCGTGTGGACCGACGTGCAGGCCGTCGGCGGCGTCACCTCGACGCTGACGAGCCGCGGGGCCCCCGAGGAGGGCCAGCCCTACCTCTCGCTGCGGGCCCGGGTCGGCAGCGGCACGGTCCACCTCGAGCAGGTCTGAGGGACCGATGCGACGCGCCTTCTCACACCCCGGTTTCGGTCGGCTCTATGCGGGCCTGACCACCTCGGCCTTCGGCGACTCGGTGATGCTTCTCGTCCTCAGCATCTGGGTGAAGACCCTCACCGGGTCCAACGCCAAGGCGGGGCTGACGTTCTTCTTCATGATGATCCCGGCACTGGTGGCGCCGGTGCTCGGCGCCGGGGTCGACCGGGTCCGGCGCAAGCCTCTGCTCGTGTGGGGCAACCTCGCCTCGGCGCTCGTCGTCCTGCCGTTGCTCGCGGTCCGCTCGGCCGCCGACGTCTGGGTCATCTGGACGGTCGCGTTCCTCTACGGCATCTCCTTCGTCGTCATCCCGGCCGGGGTCAACGGGCTGCTCAAGGAGCTGCTCCCGGACGAGCACCTCGTCGACGCGAACTCGGCGCTCCAGACGACCAAGGAGGCCTTCCGCCTGATCGGCCCGCTCATCGGGGCCGCCGTCTTCGCGGTGGTGGGCGGCGGGGCCGTCGCCCTCATCGACGCGGCGTCGTTCGTCGTGGCCGCCGTGGTCATCGCCGCCATCGACCTCGGCGAGGAACGTCCGGCCCGGGATGACACCCATCTGTGGCACCAGACGACCGCGGGGCTGCGTCACCTCGCCGAGGACCGCGTTCTCAGGCACGTCCTCGTCGGCTTCGGGGTCATGCTGCTGGTCGTCGGCTTCACCGAGGCCTCCATCTACGCCCTGCTCGACGGGTTCGGCAAGCCGGCGACCTTCGCCGGGGTGATCGTCACCGTCCAGGGCGTCGGCGCCGTGGCCGGCGGTCTGACGTCGAACCTCGTCATCCGCCGGGTCGGCGAGGTCGCGGGCACCGTCATCGGCATGGCGGTCATGGCCGCCGGCGTCCTGGTCGTCGCCGCGACGACGTCGCTGGGCGTCGTGCTGGCCAGCGTCGTCGTCGTCGGCGCGTCGATCCCCCTTCTCTTCGTCGCGGTGACGACCCTCGTCCAGCGGCGCACCCCGAAGCCGATCATGGGCAGGGTGTCGATGGCGGTCGAGGTCATCATGGGGGCACCGCAGGCCCTGTCGCTCGCCGTCGGGGCGCTGCTGGTCTCGGTCCTCAGCTATCGCGTCATCTTCGCCCTCATCGGGGCGTTCACGGCGGCCGGCGCCGTCTATGTCGCCTCTCTGCTCAGCGGCGAGATCCGCGAGGAGTGGGGCGGCGACACCACGCACGCCCCACCGGCCGGACCAGGAGTCCTGACCGAGCCATGAGAGCTCGGCCGGAGCGGTCGGCAGGCCGTCGCACGGTAAGGCCGCAGGCACCGTCGTAGGCTCACCACCATGGCCGTGGCACGTATCCCTCTCGTGCTCGACGTGGACACGGGGGTGGACGACGCCTGCGCCCTGCTGCTCGCCGCGCGGCATCCCGGGCTCGACCTGCGCGCCGTCACCTGCGTCGGCGGCAACGCCCCGCTCCCGGACGTCGTCCGCAACACCCTCACGGTCCTCGAGACGGCGGGTGCGCACGGGGTCGCCGTTGCGGCGGGCGCCGACCGGCCGCTGCTGGAGCACCCCGCCGACGCCCGGCACGTCCACGGGGCGGACGGCATGGGGGACCTGGGCCTGCCGGCGTCCACCCTCGCCCCCGATCCCCGCCACGCGGTCGAGCTGCTTCGCGATGTCGTGACGGCCCAGGCGGACGCTGCGGCCCCGGTCACCCTCGTCCCGCTGGCGCCGCTGACGACGGTCGCCCTGTTCGCCCGCACCCACCCCGAGGCGTTCGCCCGCCTGCGGCGCGTCGTCTTCATGGGCGGCGGTGCCCAGGTGAGCAACGCGACGGCCGCCGCCGAGTTCAACGTCTTCCACGACCCCGAGGCAGCCGCGGTCGTCCTCGACGCCTGTGTCGAGCAGGGCGTGCCGGTCACGATGTACGGCCTCGACGTCTTCCACCGGCCGACGGTCACCCGGGGGGAGGCCAAGGCGCTGCTCGCCGCCGCCGACGGCACGGGCGTGGCCGCCCTGGCCGGTGGGCTCATCTCGTTCATGTGCGACCGGTTCGCCGCCGATGAGGCAAGCATCGGCGACGCCGGGGCGGTGGCGGTCGTCCTGGCGCCCGAGGCGCTGACGACCCAGCGGCTGCCGGTCCGGGTCGAGCTCGCCGGGACCTGGACACGCGGCCGGACGATCGTCGACCTGCGCGGCGCGGCCACCGACCTCGGCCACGACCCACACGGCCCGGCACCGGCCTTGGTCGACGTGGCCCTCGACATCGACGCCGGTGCGGTGGCCGGGCTGTGGCTCGACACGGTCGCACCCGGCCTTGGCCTGCGACCCGGCGCCACGACGCGCAGGAGCCGCTGATGGGGCGCGTGATCGTCCTCGGCTCCCTCAACATCGACCTGGTCACCCACGTCGAGCGGCACCCGCGGCCCGGCGAGACCGTCCTCGGCGAGGGGCTGCGCCGGCTCGCCGGTGGGAAGGGTGCCAACCAGGCCGTGGCGGCCGCCGCTGCCGGCGCCGGCGCGGCCATGCTCGGGTGCGTCGGCGATGACGAGGGCGGGGCGGCGTACCTGCTCCGGCTGCGCGAGCGGGGAGTCGACGTCAGCGGGGTTCGAACGGTGCCCGGTGGGACCACCGGCCACGCCCTCATCGCCGTCGACGACGCGGGCGAGAACTCCATCATCGTCATCCCCGGCGCGAACGCGCTCGTCCCGCCCGACCCGGGCCTCGTCGCCGGCATCGAGGCCGGCGACGTGCTGCTCGTCCAGCTCGAGGTGCCGGTTCGGACGGTCGCGGTCGTGGCCCGGGCCGCACACGGTGCCGGCGCGCGGGTCGTGCTCAACATCGCCCCGTATGCCGCGGTGCCCCAGGACGTCGTGGCGTTCGCCGACCCGGTGATCGCCAACGAGCACGAGGCGGCCCTGCTCGCCGACAGCGACGCCGTGGCGGGTTCGCTCCTGGTCACTTTCGGGGCGGCCGGCGCGGCGTGGGGCGGGATGAACGAGCCCGGCCTCAGCGTGCCCGCCGAGGAGGTCGTCGACACGACCGGTGCCGGGGACGCCTTCTGCGGCGCCCTGGCCGCGGCCCTCGCCGACGGCGCAGGCCGGGAGGCCGCGATGTCCGCAGCCCTGGCCGCCGGCGCACGGGCCGTGCGGCACACCGGCGCCCAGCCGGACGCCGAGCTCTGACCGGTCGTTCGCGGGAGCGGGCGGGCCGTTCCCGGGCGCTGGCCGCAGCCGCGGACGGAGTGCTGAACGGCGCCTCGGACGGGCTGACGGGGCGCCCGGACACCCGTGATGCGACGCGCCGTGACAACTCCGTGCCTTGACGGGGGACCGTCCCAGGTTCCATAGTGCTCGCGTCGCTCGGATTTCGTCCGGATGGGCTCTCGCAGGAGGGCCGGGTCTTGGGCCGGTCCCTGAGCCGACCGTTCCCTACGGCCGGGAGGCTGGACAGGGTTGGACGGTCGCGCCTTTTTTCGGTATGCTGTCGCTTTGCGCTGTCTCTTGTCCCCACTCGCTCATCGGTGAGCCTTCCTTCGTCGCGCCCCGCTGCCGCCCGCCGGGTTCGTCGTCCGAAGCGCTGCCTGGCTCGGGGGACCAGTGGCTCGCGACCCACCTGAAGCACTCAACAGGTCAGTGGAAGGACCCCTCCTTGGCTGCCTCGCGCACCGCGAACTCGAAGCCCCCCGCACGCACGGCCTCAGGCCGTTTGTCTTTCGCCAAGATCCGTGAGCCGCTCGAGGTCCCCGACCTCCTCGCGCTGCAGACCGAGAGCTTCGACTGGCTCCTCGGCAACGAGCGCTGGCAGGCTCGGCTCGCCACGGCCCAGGCCGAGGGTCGCGACGATGTTCCCGAACGATCCGGTCTCGAGGAGATCTTCGAGGAGATCTCCCCGATCGAGGACTTCAGCGGCTCGATGTCGCTGTCGTTCCGCGACCACCGCTTCGAGGAGGTCAAGTACTCGATCGAGGAGTGCAAGGAGCGGGACCAGACCTACTCCGCGCCGCTCTTCGTCACCGCCGAGTTCATGAACACCACGACCGGCGAGATCAAGAGCCAGACCGTCTTCATGGGTGACTTCCCGCTCATGACCGAGCGGGGCACCTTCATCATCAACGGCACCGAGCGGGTCGTCGTCTCCCAGCTCGTCCGCAGCCCGGGTGTCGTCTTCGAGCGCACCCCCGACAAGACGTCCGACAAGGACATCTACACCGCCAAGGTCATTCCGAGCCGGGGGGCCTGGCTCGAGTTCGAGATCGACAAGCGCGACATGGTCGGCGTCCGCGTCGACCGCAAGCGCAAGCAGTCGGTCACCGTGCTGCTCAAGGCCCTCGGCTGGACCACCGAGCAGATCCTCGAGGAGTTCGGCGGCTACGAGTCCATGCGGCTCACGCTCGAGAAGGACAACACCACCGGGCAGGACGACGCCCTCCTCGACATCTACCGCAAGCTGCGTCCGGGCGAGCCGCCGACCAGGGAGGCCGCGCAGACGCTGCTCGACAACCTCTACTTCAACGGCAAGCGCTACGACCTGGCCAAGGTCGGCCGCTACAAGATCAACAAGAAGCTCGGCGTCCGCGGGGAGGTCGGCCAGTCGACGCTGACCCTCGACGACATCGTCGCCACGATCAAGTACCTCGTCTCGCTGCACGCCGGCGAGGAGACGGTCTCCGGGTTCCGCAAGGGCGAGGAGGTCGAGCTGCGCGTCGAGACCGACGACATCGACCACTTCGGCAACCGTCGCCTGCGCAACGTCGGCGAGCTCATCCAGAACCAGGTCCGCACGGGCCTGTCCCGGATGGAGCGCGTCGTCCGCGAGCGGATGACGACCCAGGACGTCGAGGCGATCACGCCGCAGACGCTGATCAACATCCGCCCGGTCGTGGCGTCCATCAAGGAGTTCTTCGGCACCAGCCAGCTCTCCCAGTTCATGGACCAGAACAACCCACTGGCGGGCCTCACCCACAAGCGCCGCCTCTCGGCGCTGGGCCCGGGTGGCCTGTCCCGTGACCGCGCCGGCATGGAGGTCCGCGACGTCCACCCCTCGCACTACGGCCGCATGTGCCCGATCGAGACCCCTGAGGGCCCGAACATCGGCCTGATCGGCTCGCTCGCGTCCTACGGGCGGATCAACGCCTACGGGTTCATCGAGACCCCGTACCGGAAGGTCATCAAAGGCCGGATCACCGATGACATCGTCTACCTCTCCGCGGACGAGGAGGACGAGTTCGTCAAGGCCCAGGCCAACGCGACGCTGAGCGAGGACGGCACCCGGTTCGCCCACGAGCGCGTGCTCGTGCGCACCCGCGGTGGTGAGGTCGAGTACGTCCTCGCCGAGGACGTCGACTACATGGACGTCTCGGCGCGGCAGATGGTGTCTGCGGCGACCGCCCTCATCCCGTTCCTCGAGCACGACGACGCCAACCGCGCCCTCATGGGCTCGAACATGCAGCGCCAGGCGGTGCCGCTGGTCAAGTCCGAGGCCCCGCTCGTCGGGACCGGTATGGAGTTCCGCGCGGCCATCGACTCCGGCGACGTCGTCGTGGCCGAGAAGGCCGGCGTGGTGACCGAGGTCTCCGCCGACCTCGTCACGGTCGCGGCCGACGACGCCACGACCCGGACCTACCGGATCAACAAGTTCAACCGGTCCAACCAGGGCAACTCCTACAACCAGCGGGTGATGGTGTCCGAGGGTCAGCGCCTCGAGACCGGTGCACTGATCGCCGACGGCCCCGCGACCGACGGCGGAGAGATGGCGCTCGGGCGCAACCTGCTCGTGGCGTTCATGCCGTGGGAGGGACACAACTACGAGGACGCGATCATCCTCAGCCAGCGGCTCGTCCAGGACGACGTCCTCTCCTCGATCCACATCGAGGAGCACGAGGTCGACGCCCGCGACACCAAGCTGGGCCCCGAGGAGATCACCCGCGACATCCCCAACGTCTCCGAGGAGGTCCTGGCCGACCTCGACGAGCGCGGGATCATCCGGATCGGTGCCGAGGTCCGCGACGGCGACCTCCTGGTCGGCAAGGTCACGCCCAAGGGCGAGACCGAGCTGACCCCCGAGGAGCGGCTGCTGCGCGCGATCTTCGGCGAGAAGGCCCGCGAGGTCCGCGACACCTCCCTGAAGGTGCCGCACGGCGAGACGGGCACAGTCATCGGCGTCAAGGTCTTCGACAAGGACGACGGCGACGAGCTGCCGCCGGGAGTCAACCAGCTGGTCCGGGTCTATGTCGCCAACAAGCGCAAGATCACCGACGGTGACAAGCTCGCGGGCCGCCACGGCAACAAGGGCGTCATCTCCAAGATCCTGCCCATCGAGGACATGCCGTTCCTCGAGGACGGGACCCCGGTCGACATCGTCCTCAACCCGATGGGTGTCCCCGGCCGCATGAACGTCGGGCAGATCCTCGAGCTGCACCTCGGCTGGGCCGCCAGCCGGGGCTGGCAGATCGAGGGCGACCCCGACTGGGCCAAGCAGATCCCGGCCGAGGCCCGGACCGCCGACCCCGGCACCCGCGTCGCGTCGCCGGTCTTCGACGGTGCCCGCGAGAACGAGATCGTCGGCCTGCTCGGCAGCACGCTGCTCACGCGTGACGGTGTCCGGCTCATCGACAGCTCGGGCAAGGCGCCGCTCTTCGACGGTCGCTCCGGCGAGCCGTTTCCCGAGCCGGTCTCCGTCGGCTACATGTACATCCTCAAGCTGCACCACCTCGTCGAGGACAAGATCCACGCGCGGAGTACGGGTCCGTACTCGATGATCACCCAGCAGCCGCTCGGCGGTAAGGCCCAGTTCGGCGGCCAGCGCTTCGGTGAGATGGAGGTCTGGGCGCTGGAGGCCTATGGCGCGGCCTACGCGCTGCAGGAGCTGCTCACGATCAAGTCCGACGACGTCAACGGCCGGGTCAAGGTCTATGAGGCGATCGTCAAGGGCGACAACATCCCCGAGCCCGGCATCCCCGAGTCCTTCAAGGTGCTCATCAAGGAGATGCAGTCCCTCTGCCTCAACGTCGAGGTCCTGTCCAGCGACGGCCAGGCCATCGAGATGCGCGAGGCCGAGGAGGACGTCTTCCGGGCGGCCGAGGAGCTCGGCATCGACCTGTCGCGGCGCGAGCCCAGCAGCGTCGAAGAGGTCTGAGCGGTGAGCTTCCCCGGTATGCCGGCCACGGCATACCGGGGAACGAACCGGTGCGACTCACACAGCTGAACAGACCAACTGAGACTCAGAACGAACCGAGAGAAGGAATCGCGTGCTCGACGTCAACTTCTTCGACGAGATCCGGATCGGCCTCGCCACCGCTGAGGACATCCGTGCCTGGAGCCACGGCGAGGTGAAGAAGCCCGAGACGATCAACTACCGGACGCTCAAGCCCGAGAAGGACGGCCTCTTCTGCGAGAAGATCTTCGGCCCGACCCGGGACTGGGAGTGCGCCTGCGGCAAGTACAAGCGGGTCCGGTTCAAGGGCATCATCTGCGAGCGTTGCGGCGTCGAGGTGACCCGGGCGGCCGTGCGCCGTGAGCGGATGGGCCACATCGAGCTCGCCGCCCCGGTCACCCACATCTGGTACTTCAAGGGTGTCCCCAGCCGGCTCGGCTACCTGCTCGACCTGGCCCCCAAGGACCTCGAGAAGGTCATCTACTTCGCGGCGTACATGATCACCTCGGTCGACGAGGAGCAGCGCCACACGGACCTGCCCTCGCTCGAGGCGCAGTTCCAGGTCGAGAAGAGGGAGATCGAGAACCGGCGCGACGCGGACGTCGACACCCGGGCCAAGAAGCTCGAGCAGGACATCGCGGCCCTGGAGGCCGAGGGTGCCAAGGCCGACGCCAAGCGCAAGGTGCGCGACTCCGCGGAGCGCGAGATGAACCAGATCCGCCGCCGGGCCGACGCCCAGGTCGAGCGGCTCGAGCAGGTGTGGGACCGCTTCAAGAACCTCAAGGTCCAGGACCTCGAGGGCGACGAGGTCCTCTACCGCGAGATGCGCGACCGGTTCGGCCTCTACTTCGAGGGTGGCATGGGCGCCGCGGCGATCCAGAAGCGACTTCAGACCTTCGACCTCGACGCCGAGTCGGTCAGCCTGCGCGAGATCATCGCCAACGGCAAGGGCCAGCGCAAGACCCGGGCGCTGAAGCGCCTCAAGGTCGTCAGCGCGTTCCAGACGACGACCAACCAGCCCTCGGGCATGGTCCTCGACGCCGTCCCGGTCATCCCGCCGGACCTGCGCCCGATGGTGCAGCTCGACGGTGGCCGGTTCGCGACCTCTGACCTCAACGACCTCTACCGCCGGGTCATCAACCGCAACAACCGCCTCAAGCGACTGCTCGACCTCGGCGCGCCGGAGATCATCGTCAACAACGAGAAGCGGATGCTCCAGGAGGCCGTCGACAGCCTGTTCGACAACGGCCGCCGTGGGCGTCCGGTGACCGGCCCGGGCAACCGGCCGCTGAAGTCGCTGTCCGACATGCTCAAGGGCAAGCAGGGCCGGTTCCGCCAGAACCTGCTCGGCAAGCGCGTCGACTACTCCGGCCGCTCGGTCATCGTCGTCGGTCCGCAGCTCAAGCTGCACCAGTGCGGCCTGCCCAAGCAGATGGCGCTCGAGCTGTTCAAGCCGTTCGTCATGAAGCGGCTGGTCGACCTCGACCATGCCCAGAACATCAAGTCCGCCAAGCGGATGGTCGAGCGTCAGCGCTCGGTCGTGTGGGATGTGCTCGAGGAGGTCATCACCGAGCACCCCGTACTGCTCAACCGCGCGCCCACGCTGCACCGCCTCGGCATCCAGGCGTTCGAGCCGCAGCTCGTCGAGGGCAAGGCGATCCAGATCCACCCGCTCGTCTGCACGGCGTTCAACGCCGACTTCGACGGGGACCAGATGGCGGTGCACGTGCCGCTGTCGTCCGAGGCCCAGGCCGAGGCGCGGATCCTCATGCTCTCGAGCAACAACATCCTCAAGCCCGCCGATGGCCGACCGGTGACCATGCCGACCCAGGACATGATCATCGGCCTGTTCCACCTCACCTCCGAGCTGGAGGACGGCGTGGGCGCCGGGCGGGTGTTCTCCACCCAGTCCGAGGCGCGGATGGCCTACGACGCCGGCGAGATCGCGCTCGGCAGCCTCGTCAAGATCCGGCTCCGGCAGGTCGTGCCGACGCCGCTCGCCGAGCGGCCCGACGGCGTCGAGGTCGACGAGGCGGGGTTCCTGGACAGCTGGCTGGTCGAGACGACCCTCGGCCGCGCGCTGTTCAACGAGACCCTCCCCGTGGACTACCCCTACGTCAACGGGCAGGTCGACAAGAAGCGCCTGTCGACGATCGTCAACGACCTCGCCGAGCGCTACACCAAGGTGGAGGTCGCCGCCTCGTTGGACGCGCTGAAGGAGTACGGCTTCCACTGGGCCACCCGCTCGGGTACGACCGTGGCCATCTCCGACATGGTGACCCCGCCGCGCAAGATGGAGATCCTCGAGGGCTACGAGGTCAAGGCCGACAAGGTCCAGACGCAGTACGAGCGTGGCCTCATCACCGATGACGAGCGCCGTCAGGAGCTCATCGAGATCTGGACCCAGGCCACCAACGAGATCGCCAAGGAGATGGAGGCCAATATCCCGGTCACCAACACCATCTACCGGATGGTGTCCTCGGGTGCTCGCGGTAACTGGATGCAGCTCCGGCAGATCGCCGGCATGCGCGGTCTGGTGTCGAACCCGAAGGGCGACATCATCCCGCGGCCGATCCGGGCGAACTTCCGCGAGGGCCTGTCGGTGGTCGAGTTCTTCATCTCGACGCACGGCTCCCGCAAGGGCCTGGCCGACACCGCCCTGCGCACCGCCGACTCGGGCTACCTCACCCGTCGTCTCGTCGACGTCTCTCAGGACGTCATCATCCGCGAGGACGACTGCGGGGCCGACCGTGGCCTGACGATGCCGATCGCCCAGGTCGACGAGCGCTCCGGCGAGCGTCACGTGCACGACGACGTCGAGACCTCGGTCTACGCCCGGACCCTCGCCGACGACGTCGTCGACGGCTCGGGCGAGGTGCTGGCCCGCGGCGGCATCGACCTCGGTGACGTCGTCATCGGTGCGCTGTTCGCGGCCGGCGTCGACGCCGTCAAGGTGCGCTCGGTGCTCACGTGCGACTCCAAGGTCGGGACCTGCGCCAAGTGCTACGGCCGCTCGCTGGCGACCGGCAAGCTCGTCGACATCGGTGAGGCGGTCGGCATCATCGCCGCCCAGTCGATCGGCGAGCCCGGCACCCAGCTGACGATGCGGACCTTCCACACCGGTGGTGTGGCCGGCGACGACATCACCCAGGGTCTGCCCCGCGTCGTCGAGCTGTTCGAGGCCCGGACCCCCAAGGGGGTGTCCCCGATCGCCGAGGCGACCGGTCGGATCGCCATCGAGGAGACCGACAAGGCCCGGCGCATCCTGCTCACGCCCGACGACGGGTCCACCGAGCACGCCTACCCCGTGAGCAAGCGGGCCCGCGTGCTCGTCGCCGACGGCCAGCACGTCGACGCCGGCACCCAGCTCACCCAGGGCTCGATCGACCCCAAGCAGGTGCTGCGGATCCTCGGCCCGCGCGCGGTGCAGATGCACCTCGTCGACGAGGTCCAGGCGGTATACCGCCAGCAGGGTGTGTCGATCCACGACAAGCACATCGAGGTGATCGTCCGGCAGATGCTGCGTCGGATCACCATCATCGAGTCGGGCGACGCCGACCTGCTCCCGGGCCTGCTCGCCGAGCGCGGCCGCTTCGAGGACGAGAACCGCCGGGTCGTCGCCGAGGGCGGCAAGCCCGCCTCTGGCCGGCCCGACCTCATGGGCATCACCAAGGCCTCGCTCGCGACCGACTCGTGGCTCTCGGCGGCCTCCTTCCAGGAGACCACCCGGGTCCTCACCGAAGCGGCCATGGAGGCCAAGTCCGACCCGCTGCTCGGCCTCAAGGAGAACGTCATCCTCGGCAAGCTGATCCCGGCGGGCACCGGCCTGTTGCGCTACCGCAACATCAAGGTCGAGCCCACCGAGGAGGCCAAGGCCGCGATGTACTCCATGCCGAGCTACGAGGACTTCGCCTACCCGGTCTTCGGTCCGGGCTCCGGCGAGGCGGTCCGGCTCGACGACGCGGAGCTCGGCCTGGACCGCCTCACCTGACGGTCCCTCCGCCTGGCGACGGGGCGGGTGTGCAGTGCCCTCACCGGCGCGGCATACCCGCCCCTCGTCGTGGTCCCTCTGTTGCCGGATGGGGCTGCGACCAGGACGATGGGGCCGTGAGCGAGCCGCTCGTCACGGTCGCCCGGGAGCAGACCCCATCCGGCGAGGTCGCGCTACGCCGCCGCGGCGCGGTGCTCGAGCTGGTCGTCAACGGTGGTTTCGCCATGGACACCGTCGACCCCTCGACCGAGGCGGCCCTGGCAGCCGAGGCGCTGGCGTGCCACCCGGCCCCCGCGCGGGTCCTCGTCGCGGGTCTGGGCCTCGGCTTCACGACCCGCGCAGTGCTGGCCGACCCCCGGGTCGCCCGCGTCGACGTCGTCGAGCTCGCCGCGCCGATCATCCGCTGGGCGCGGCAGTCCCTCGTGTCGGAGCTGGCCGGGCTCGAGGACGACGGCCGCTGCCGGCTGCACGTCGGGGACGTCGCCGACGTCCTCACCCCGCGCGCTGGGCGGGCCGGTCCCAGGGGTCCCTGGGACCTGGTCCTGCTCGACGTCGACAACGGCCCGGACTTCCTGCTGCACCAGGGCAACGCCCGGCTGTATGTCGCCGGCGGGCTGCGCTCGGCCCGGGCACAGCTCGCGCCCGGCGGGGTCCTCGCGGTCTGGTCCTCGCACGTGTCGCCGGCCCTGCTCTCGGCGATGGAGCAGGCGGCCGAGCCGCGGGAGACGGTCACGGAGCACGTGGTGGTCGTCACCCGCGGGGGCCGGCGGCTCGACTATGCGCTGTACTCGTTGCATCGGCTGGACCTGGCCCGACGGGAGGGTGGCGATGCGTGAGGACCTGCTGATCCGGCGGGAGCGGCCCGAGGACGGCCGGCCCGCTCGTGGCCTGATCGACGCGGCGTTCGGGCCTCCGGCCGGCGCACCGCACGCCGCCGAGACGGTCCTGCTCGACGGGTTGCGCGCCGACGGTGACGTCGTCGCCGAGCTGACCTTCGCGGCGGTGCTCGACGGCCGCCTCGCCGGCCATGTCGTCTGCAGCCGGGCCCGGCTCGGCGAGGGGCGGGCGGTGGCGCTCGGGCCCATCGCCGTGCGTCCCGACCTGCAACGCCAAGGTGTCGGGTCGGCCCTCGTGGCGGCGGTCATCGCGACCGCCGACCAGCGCGGCGAGCCGTGCCTGGTGCTGCTCGGCGAGCCGGCCTACTACGCGCGCTTCGGGTTCGAGCCCGCGGCCGCCCGGGGCATCGGGTCGCCCGGGCCCTGGGAGGACGCGTTCTTCCAGGTGCTGACGCTGCGGGCCTGGCGTCCCGAGCTCGCCGGGCCGTTCCGGTACGCCCCGGCGTTCGAGCGCCTGTGACCTCCGCCCGGGCCGGCTCGCCGGGAGTCCCCGGGGCGCCCCGGTCGGCGGCGCCGACGATTTGGTGGGCCTCTCGCCTACCGGTATCCTTGACCACTGCGTCTGGCTAGGTCTGGACGCACAGAGTCCTGCGCACCGCGCCGGGCACGCCCACCTCTCGCCGGGCGCCCCAACCATCGACCCTCTCGCGGGGGTCAGCCATGGGGAGTGCAGGGGAGAGCACCCGATCCGACCCACCCGAACCCGGGGGTCGGTGAGGACACCTCAAGGAGCTCGACCGGACCGGCCACGGCCCGGCGGGCATCGACCAGAGTACGGAGATCAGGTTGCCTACCATCAACCAGCTGGTGCGCAAGGGCCGGCAGGACAAGACCACCAAGGTCAAGACTCCTGCCCTCAAGGGCTCACCGCAGCGTCGCGGGGTCTGCACCCGCGTATACACGACCACCCCCAAGAAGCCGAACTCGGCGCTGCGCAAGGTCGCCCGCGTGCGCCTGACCAGCGGCATCGAGGTCACCGCCTACATCCCGGGCGTCGGCCACAACCTTCAGGAGCACTCCATCGTGCTCGTCCGCGGCGGCCGGGTGAAGGACCTGCCCGGTGTCCGCTACAAGATCATCCGCGGGTCGCTCGACACCCAGGGCGTCAAGGGCCGCCAGCAGGCCCGCTCTCGCTACGGCGCGAAGAAGGAGAAGAAGTAATGCCTCGCAAGGGCCCGGCTCCCAAGCGCCCCCTGGTCATCGACCCGGTCTTCGGCAGCCCGCTGGTGACCGCGCTGGTCAACAAGGTGCTCCTCGACGGTAAGAAGTCGATTGCCGAGAACATCGTCTACGGCGCCCTCGAGGGCTGCCGCGACAAGACCGGCACCGATCCCGTCGCGACCCTCAAGCGGGCGCTCGACAACATCCGGCCGACCCTCGAGGTGAAGTCCCGCCGCGTCGGCGGTGCGACGTACCAGGTTCCGATCGAGGTCAAGCCGACCCGGGCGACGACCCTGTCGCTGCGCTGGCTCGTCGGCTACTCCCGGCAGCGCCGCGAGAAGACGATGACCGAGCGGCTCATGAACGAGATCCTCGACGCCTCCAACGGCCTCGGGGCCGCGGTGAAGCGTCGCGAGGACACCCACAAGATGGCTGAGTCCAACAAGGCCTTCGCGCACTACCGCTGGTGACCCAGCGTCGGTATGCCGTGCACCGGGTCGCCCGCGGGCCGGCATACCGGCCGGGTCCCCCGTCCGGGTCCGGACGCAGCCGGCTGGCAGCCCCCGACCTGACCACCACCCGAGCACGAACGAGATGAGAACTCAAGTGGCACTCGACGTCCTGACGGACCTCACCAAGGTCCGCAACATCGGCATCATGGCGCACATCGACGCCGGCAAGACCACGACGACGGAGCGCGTCCTCTTCTACACCGGGATCAACTACAAGATCGGTGAGGTCCACGACGGCGCGGCCACGATGGACTGGATGGAGCAGGAGCAGGAGCGCGGCATCACCATCACCTCCGCTGCGACGACGGCCTTCTGGAAGGACAACCAGGTCAACATCATCGACACCCCCGGCCACGTCGACTTCACCGTGGAGGTGGAGCGCTCGCTGCGGGTGCTCGACGGCGCCGTCGCCGTCTTCGACGGCAAGGAGGGCGTCGAGCCCCAGTCCGAGACCGTGTGGCGCCAGGCCGACAAGTACTCCGTCCCGCGCATCTGCTTCGTCAACAAGATGGACAAGGTCGGCGCGGACTTCTACTTCACCGTCCAGACGATCCAGGACCGTCTCGGGGCCACCCCGCTCGTGCTCCAGCTGCCGGTCGGTTTGGAGCACGACTTCGAGGGCGTCGTCGACCTGCTCACCATGAAGGCCTTCATCTGGCACGACGAGGAGGGCAGGGGCGAGGAGTACTCCGTCGAGGACATCCCCGAGAACCTCCGGGCCAAGGCGGAGCAGTACCGCCACGACCTCGTCGAGTCCGTCGCGGAGCACAACGAGGACCTGCTCGAGAGCTACCTCGAGGAGGGCGAGCTCTCGGTGGCCGACCTCAAGGCCGGCATCCGCAAGATGACCATCGCCTCCGAGGCATACCCGGTGCTGTGCGGCTCGGCGTTCAAGAACAAGGGCGTCCAGCCCATGCTCGACGCCGTCA
>CAYPYK010000014.1:0-25528 GCA_964414665.1 uncultured Intrasporangiaceae bacterium
CTGATGGCCTCGCCGTAGTTCGCCCAGTTCGGGGGCAGGGCGATGACGTTGAGCGTGCCTTCCTTCTTGGCCGCGGCGACGAGGGCGTCCATTCCGCCGAGGTCGGCGGCTGACGTCGCGCTGGCCGCCGAGACACCTGTGCCGCTCGAGCTGCTCCCCGAAGAGGTGCTCGGCGCCGAACAGGCGGCGATCGAGGCCGCGGTGAGCCCGATGAGGGCGACACCGGCGGCCCGACGGACGATGGGGTGCTTCATGTAGAACCTCCACAACGGAACTGCAGCATTCGTGCTGCCGCAGGGGCGGGCGTCCCACCCGCTGTGCACTCTAGGGCCGTTCGCCGCCTCGGGACAGGGCTCATCAGGGGCCGGCACCGAACGTTCTCATGCCTGGGACCGAACCGTGACCATCTGCCGGTCGGCTCGCCCGGGGTGGTTGGATGGGGCCCGTGAGCGCGCGAACGACCTCGGTCGTCATCCTCGGTGGGGGTCCCGGCGGCTACGAGGCCGCGCTGGTCGCCGCCCACCTCGGGGCCTCGGTGACGATCGTCGACCGGGACGGCCTGGGCGGTGCGGCGGTCCTCACCGACTGTGTCCCCAGCAAGACCCTCATCGGCACGGCGGACTACCTGTCCGAGTTCGGTGCGGCCACCGTCCTCGGCGTCCGCCTCGAGGACGGTGAGGGCGCGGCGGTGACGGGTGCCCGGGTCAACCTCGGCGAGGTGAACAGCCGGGTCCTCGACCTCGCGGCCGCGCAGAGTCGCGACATCGCCACCCGGATGGACGAGGTGGGGGTCCGGATCGTGGGGGGCGTCGGTCGGCTGGTGTCCCCCACCCTGGTGCGGGCCGAGCTCGCCGACGGAGGGGTCGAGGAGATCGTCGCCGATGTCGTCCTCATCGCGACGGGGGCCACCCCGAGGGTCATGGACGCCGCGTTGCCCGAGGGCGAGCGGATCCTCACCTGGAAGGACATCTACAACCTGCCGGTGCTGCCCGAGAAGCTGGTCGTCGTCGGCTCCGGTGTCACCGGCGCCGAGCTCGCCCAGGCCTACCTCGGCCTCGGCTCCAGGGTCGTCCTGGTCTCCTCGCGCGAGCATGTCCTGCCCGGCCACGACCCCGACGCTGCCGACGTCATCGAGGAGGTCTTCCGGCGCCGGGGGATGGAGGTGCTCAGCCGGTCGCGGATGGCCGGCTGTGCACGCACCACCGCCGGGGTGGTCGTCCGGCTCGAGGACGGCCGTGAGGTCGAGGGCTCGCATGCGCTGCTCGCCGTGGGCGCCATCCCGCAGACCGCCGGCATCGGCCTCGGCGAGGTGGGCGTGGATCTCACCGCGTCAGGCCACGTCGTCGTCGACCGCGTCTCGCGGACGTCGGTCAGAGGGGTGTATGCCGCGGGCGACTGCACCGGGGTGTTCCCCCTCGCGTCGGTGGCGGCCGGGCAGGGCCGCATCGCGATGCACCACGCCCTCGGCGACGCCGTCGCCCCGCTCAACCTGCGGACCGTGTCGTCGACGATCTTCACCGACCCCGAGATCGCCACGGTGGGCTACTCCCAGAAGGACATCGAAGCGGAGGTGGTCGACGCCGAGATCATCATGCTGCCGCTTTCGACCAACGCCCGCGCCAAGATGCAGGGCATCACCGACGGGTTCGTCAAGCTGTTCGCTCACAAGGGCTCCGGCGCCGTCGTCGGAGGTGTGGTGGTCGGACCGCGGGCCTCGGAGCTCATCTTCCCCGTCACCCTGGCCGTCGCCCACGGCCTCACGGTCGACCAGGTCGCGAGCACGTTCACCGTCTACCCGTCGCTGTCGGGCTCGATCGCCGAGGCGGCCCGGCGGCTGCACAACGTCGACTCGCTGCTCTGAGCCCCCTGTCATGACGACCAGGGTGCGCATCGACCTCAACGCCGACGTGGGCGAGTCCTACGGCGCCTGGCGGCTCGGTGACGACGAGGGGATGCTCGCCCTGGTCACGAGCGCCAACGTCGCGTGCGGCTTCCACGGGGGGGACCCGCTGACCCTGCGGCATACCTGCGAGGTGGCAGCGGCCCACGCGGTGACGGTGGGGGCCCAGGTGTCGTATGCCGACCTCGCCGGGTTCGGTCGCCGGTTCATGGAGGTGCCGCCCGACGCGCTTGGCGCTGACGTCCTCTACCAGCTCGGTGCCCTCGAGGCGATGTGCCGGGTGGCCGGGATGCGGGTCGCCTACGTCAAGCCGCACGGCGCGCTCTACACCGCGACGGTCCACCACGAGGGGCAGGCGGGCGCCGTGGTCGCCGCGGTCGCGGCCTACGACTCCTCGCTGCCGGTCCTCGGGCTGCCTGGGTCGGCGCTGCTGCGGCTGGCCGCGGAGGCGGGGTTGCGCGCGGTGCCCGAGGCGTTCGCCGACCGGGGGTATGCCGCGGACGGCACCCTGGTGCCCCGAGGGCGGCCCGGCGCTCTGGTGACCTCCGCTGACGAGGTGGCGGCCCGGGTGGTGCGCCTGGTGCGTGAGGGGCTCGTGACGTCTGTCGACGGAGTCGACGTGCCCGTGGCCGCCGAGTCGGTGTGTCTGCACGGCGACACCCCCGGGGCCGTCGACCTCGCCCGAGCGGTGCGCGCGGCCCTGGCGGCCGCGGAGGTGGAGGTCGCCGCCTTCACCCGTTGACGTGGGGCGTGCCGGGCGTCGGGGTCAGGCGTCCTTGATGTCGCAGAGCACGGCGCCGTGGGTGACCGTGGCACCGACCTCGGCCTTGAGGTCGGCGACAGTCCCGGCCTTGTGAGCGGTGATCGGCTGCTCCATCTTCATCGCCTCGAGGACGACGACGAGGTCACCGGCGGCGACGTCCTGGCCCTCCTCGACGGCGATCTTGACGATGGTGCCCTGCATCGGCGCGGTGAGGGAGTCACCCGACGCGGCGGCCCCGGTCCGCGAGGCGCCCGAGCGGCGCGGCGCCTTCTTCTTGGAGCCACCTCCACCCCCGTTGCCGCCCAACGACAACCCGCCGGGCAGGACGACCTCGAGGCGCTTGCCGCCGACCTCGACGGTGATGCGCTGCCGCTCGCCCGCGTCGTCGGCGTCATCGGTCGCGCCGGCACCGGCATACTGGGGGATGTCGTTGACGAACTCGGTCTCGATCCAGCGGGTGTGGGTCTTGAACGGCTCGTCCGGGTCGGCCGGAGCGAAGTCGGGGTTGCTGACGACCGCCCGGTGGAACGGGATGACCGTCGGCATGCCCTCGACCTCGAACTCGGCCAGTGCCCGGCGTGAGCGCTCCAGCGCCTCCTGACGGGTCCGGCCGGTGACGATGAGCTTGGCGAGCATCGAGTCGAACGCACCGCCGATGGTGTCGCCCTCGACGAGGCCGGAGTCGACCCGGACTCCGGGCCCCGACGGGGGCCGGAAGACGGCGACCGTCCCGGGCTGGGGGAGGAAGTTGCGCCCCGCGTCCTCGCCGTTGATCCGGAACTCGATCGAGTGGGCGTGCGGTTCGGGGTCGGGATAGTCGAGGGACTCGCCGTCGGCGATCCGGAACTGCTCGCGCACGAGGTCGATCCCGGTGACCTCCTCGCTGACCGGGTGCTCGACCTGGAGGCGGGTGTTGACCTCGAGGAAGGAGATGTCGCCGGCCGGTCCGACGAGGAACTCGCAGGTCCCGGCGCCGACGTACCCCGCGGCGAGCAGGATGGCCTTGGACGCCCGGAGCAGCTCGGCGTGCTGGGCCTCGGTGAGGAACGGCGCCGGCGCCTCCTCGACGAGCTTCTGGTTGCGGCGCTGCAGCGAACAGTCGCGGGTGGAGACGACGACGACGTTGCCGTGCTGGTCGGCGAGGCACTGGGTCTCGACGTGCCGGGGCCGGTCGAGGAACCGCTCGACGAAGCACTCGCCGCGTCCGAACGCGGTGACCGCCTCGCGGACCGCCGACTCGAAGAGGTGGGGGATCTCCTCGATGGTGCGGGCGACCTTGAGACCTCGTCCGCCGCCGCCGTATGCCGCCTTGATGGCGACCGGGAGGCCGTGCTCCTCGGCGAAGGCGACGACCTCGTCCGGCCCGTTCACCGGGTCCTTGGTGCCGGGGACGAGGGGGGCGTTCGCGGCGAGCGCGATATGCCTGGCCTTGACCTTGTCGCCGAGGGAGTCGATGGCCTGCGGCCCGGGGCCGATCCACACCAGGTCGGCGTCGAGGACCTTCTGGGCGAACGGCCCGTTCTCGGCGAGGAACCCGTAGCCCGGATGCACCGCGTCGGCTCCGGACGCCTTGGCGACCTCGATGATCTTGTCCTGCAGCAGATAGCTGTCGGCGGGGGTGCTGCCCCCGAGCGCGTAGGCCTCGTCGGCGACCCTGACGTGCAGGGCGTCCCGGTCGGGGTCCGCGTAGACCGCCACCGACGCGATCCCGGCGTCGGTGCAGGCCCGGGCGATGCGGACGGCGATCTCGCCGCGGTTGGCGATGAGCACTTTGCGGATCGGCATAGACCGGAGCCTATAGCCTGCACCGTCGCTCGTCGGGCCAGGTCACGGTGTCGGTGCGACGCGCGCCGACCGGCTCGGGCCGCGCCGGCGGGCCGCCGGCGGAAAGCGGGAGACCGCGTCGGCGGCGGCCGCCCTAGGTAGCCGTACTCGTGCGGTGCCGTCCCCGCGAGCGGGACACTGGGACTGCAGGCACCGTCGTCCCCGGGAGGTCCCGATGTCGTCGCCCTCGTCCCCGCAGTCGCCCATCGTCGCCCCCGTCGCCCGGCCGCCGACCCCGGTCCCGCCCGCGTACCTTGCCTGGCTCGACGGGGAGCTCGCGGACTGGCAGCACGACGGCCTCGTCGACGCCGCCGCTGCCGGTGCCATCAGGGCTCGGTACGTCGGGGCGCGCCGGTTCACCCTGGTCCGGGTCGTCCTCGGTCTCGGAGCCGCCTTCGTCGCGATCGGCCTCATCTGGCTCGTCGCGGCCAACCTCGACCGCTTCGCCCCCCTCGTCCGCTTCACCATCGTCGCGGCGATCTGGCTCGGGCTCACCGCTCTCGCCGAGGTCCTCGCCGCCCGTGCCGAGCGGGCCGGCGACGATCGCTCGCCGGTCGTCGGCGCGGCCCGGCTGCTGGCGGGCGCCAGCTTCACCGCCGTGGTGTTCCAGGCCGCACAGAGCCTGCAGGTCCCGGCGTACGAGCCCGCCCTGGTCGGGTACGCCGCCCTCGGCGTCCTGCTGTACGCGTATGCGGTCCGGGGACTCGCGCCCCTCGTGCTCGGCGTCGTCGGGATCGGGGTCTGGTTCGTCTGGCAGGTCACCGATGCCGCCCAGACCGTGAGTGCGTTCGCGGTCGCGGCGCTCGCCGGTGCGGCCGTCGCGGCGGCAGTGGCGGTCCTGCACCGCAGCCGGTGGTGGCCCGAGGCCGCGGCGCCCTGGCGGGAGACCGGCGCGGCCCTGGCGTTCGTCGGCATGTTCGCCGCGGCGGTCCCACGACGGGACCCCGGGTCGCTGCTCGGCGCGGCGCTGCTCGTCGGCGTGGCCCTCGCCGTGTGTCTGGCCGCCGCCGCGGGCTGGTCGGGGGAGCGGCCGGACCGTGCCGAGGTGGCCATGGTCCTCCTCGCGCTCGCCGTCGCCGCGGGCCTCTCGATGTGGGGGACGACCGACCTCGACACGGCGCACGTGGGAGCCCCGGGCTACCTGCGGGCCGCGGTGGCGGTCGCGGCATACCTCCTGCTGGCCACGGGGTATGCCGCCCTGGGCGCCGGGCGGGACAGTCCCCGGCTGACCGTGCTCGCCACCGTCGCGGTCGTCGTGTTCGTGACGTTCCAGGCCTTCGCGGTCTTCGCGCCGATCCTCTCGGGCGCCGCCCTGTTCCTCGCGGTCGGGGCGATCCTTATCGGCAGCGGCTACCTCGCCGACCGGGGCCGCCGCCGGCTGGTGGCGCGGGTGGAGGAGCGGTCATGAGGCCGCTCAGCCGCCCCGTGCTCGTCTCGGCCGTCGCTGTCCTCCAGCTCGTCCTGACGGCCGTGGCCGTCGCACCCCCCCTGTCGGCCAGGCTCTCCGGCCAGGAGGTGCGGCTGCGGGTGAGCATGGTCGACCCGGTCGACGCCTTCCGGGGCGCCTACGTCGACCTGTCCTACCCCGACCTGCCGGGACAGCCTGCCGCCACCGACCGGGAGCAGCCGCGCCAGGTCGGTGGGACGGCATACGTCCCGCTGACCGAAGGGGGGACCGGGGTCTGGACGGGCGGTGAGATCACGTCGCGTCGGCCGGCATCCGGGCGCTACCTCGCGTGCGCTGACGACGGCTGGCGCATCCGGTGTGGCATAGAGAGCTGGTTCCTCCCGCAGGGCGAGGCGTCGGCGCTGGCCTCCTCGCTCCGGGGGGGCACCGCGGTCGCCACGGTGAAGGTCGACGGCCGGGGGCACGCCGCCCTGACCGACGTCTCCGACCGGTAGGCCGCGCTCAGACCGGCAGCAGGCGGGTGACGAAGGCGCGCAGCTGGGCGAGGTTGCGGCACTCGTACATGTCGACGATCTCGGCATAGCGGTGGGCGACGGAGTCTCCGGCCCCCCACGTGCGGGCCGGCTCCGGGTTGAGCCACGCGACGTGGCGGGCCCGCTCGAGCACCACCCGGAGATGGTCGTAGCCGGGGTCGGTGCCGTTGGTGCGGGCGTCGCCGAGGACGAGGACGGTGCTGCGCGGCCCGACGGCGTCGAGGTGGTGCTCGACGAAGTCCGCGAAGGCCGTCCCGTAGTCGCTGTTGCGATGCCACCGGGTCATCCGCGCCGTGTCGTCGAAGGCCCGGGTGAGGTCCTCGCCGGGGGCGGCGGAGACCACCGTCTCGGTGAGCTCGTCGCACACGTTGACGAACCCGAAGATCCGGACCCGGCGGAAGGAGGCGCCGAGGGCCTGCATGAGCAGGATCGTGAAGCGGGAGAACCCTGCCACCGACTGGCTCATGTCGCAGATCAGCACGAGGTCGGGACGGGCGGGGGTGCGGTGGGCGAGGACCGGCTTGATGGGTATGCCGCCCGTCGACAGCGAGCGGCGCAGCGTGCGGCGCATATCGATCGCCCCGCTGCGGGCTCGGCGCCGCCGGGCGGCGATCCGGGTGGCCAGCTTGCGGGCCAGGGGGGCGACGGTACGCCGGAGCTCGTGCAGCTCGGTGGGTCCGGCGAGCAGGAACAGGGTCTGGTCGCTCGGTGGGCGAACGGCATACCGGGCGACCCGGTCGGCGCCTCGGCCCTCGGCGTTGCGCCGCCGGGTCTCGACCTCGACCCGACGGCGGAACGCGGCCACGGCGCTGCGCAGCTCGTCGCGGGTGAAGCGGTCGGCGAACCTCGTGCTCCCCGTGCCGGCGGGCCCGCCGGCGCCCGAGCCCGCCCCGCCACTGCCGCCGGAACCGTCGCCCGACCCGCCGGGGGCGCCGTCGGCCGCATCCTGCATCCTGGCGAGGGCGCCAGCGATCGCCGTCTGCGGGGCGAGGGAGTCGAGGGCCTGCTGGGCCGAGTACGAGCCGGCGGTCGCCTCGTTGGCCAGTCGGCCCAGCTCGGCGACCGTCCGCGCGGCCAGCAGGTCCAGGGCCGCGGCGTCGTTGTCGGCGAGGGCGGCCGAGAGCGCCTCCCGCAGGGCGGCCGCCCGGCCCCGGCGCTCCTCGGCCGTGGTGGGCGGCGTGGGCTCGGCGCGGCCGTCGAGCGCGGTGCGACCCCCCAGCGCCGCGGGGAAGTAGACGTCGAAGAGGTCGTCGAAGACCTGGCGCTGGCCGGTCCGGCGGAGCAGGGCGGCGGCCAGCCCCTCCCGCAGTCGGTCGCGACGGTCCAGCCCCAGCGCCTCGGCCACCTGCCCGGCGTCCACGACCTCGATCGTCCCGACGACGACCCCGTGGCCGCGCAGCGCGCGCGCCAGGTCGACCAGGCGGCGGTCGAGGGCGGTGGTGGGCATCGGCGTGGTTCGGTGGTCGATGGGCGGCGGCCTCAGCCGTCGAGGTCGAGGGCGGACGTGGCGCGGACGATGTCGTCCTGGTGCTTGAGGAGGACCCCGAGGTTGTCTCGGACGAGGTCGGCGGTGAGGTCGTCGTCGCCGGCCGCGCCGAGGGCGACCAGGGTGCGGGCCCAGTCGACGGTCTCGGCCACCGAGGGCGCCTTGCGCAGCCGCAGGTCGCGCAGCCGTTGGACGAGCCGGACCACCGACTCGCGCAGCGCGGCGTCGAGCCCGGGGACCTTGAGCGCCACGATGGCCTGCTCGAGGGCAGCGTCGGGGTAGTCGATGTGGAGGAACAGGCAGCGGCGGCGCAGGGCCTCGGACAGCTCGCGGGTGGCGTTGGAGGTGAGCACGACGAAGGGCCGGTGCCGGGCGATAAGGGTCCCGAGCTCGGGGACGGTGACCTGGAAGTCGCTGAGGATCTCGAGCAGCATCCCCTCGATCTCGACGTCGGCCTTGTCGAGCTCGTCGATGAGCAGCACGACGGGTCCCTCGCTCCGGATCGCCGCGAGCAGCGGCCGGGGGAGGAGGAACTCGTCGGTGAAGATGTCGTGACGCAGGGCGTCCCAGCCGGCGCCGTCGCGCTCGGCGGTGATCCGGAGCAGCTGCTTGGCGTGGTTCCACTCGTAGAGGGCTCGAGCCTCGTCGACGCCCTCGTAGCACTGCAGCCGGATGAGCGGGACGCCCGTTGCCGCCGCGACCGCCTTGGCCAGCTCGGTCTTGCCGACGCCCGCCGGGCCCTCGACGAGCAGCGGCTTGCCGAGGTGGTCGGCGAGGAAGACGGTCGTGGCGATGGCATCCGACACGAGGTAGCCGGTCGCGTCGAGGCGCTCGCGCACCGCCTCGACGGAGCCGAACCGGGGTGAGTCGGGCGGGCTGTCCTGGCCGGCGGCGGTCGTGGCGTCCACGCGTGCAGTCTGCCGCACGGCATACCCCTCGTCCGCCGCGAACGGTGGGGATCCGCCCCGTCGGATGCCCTGATGGGGCGGATCCCCCACCCTTGGGGGCCCCCAGTCACCGGAGGTAGCGCTCCAGCCTCGCCACCAGCGATCGGCGGTGCGACCCGCTGGTGAGGCTGATCGCGGTCAGCTCGACGTAGCGCCACCCGTCGTCCTCGAGTCGCGCTCGCGGGTCCCGCTCGTACTGCCAGGCGCGCCGGTCCGTGCGGTGCTGGTCGCCGTCGTACTCGGCGAGCACCAGGTGTCGAGGGGACCGACGAGCCTGACGCCGCCGACCTCCACCACTTGGCGGGTCTCGAGGCCCCCGTGGGTGCGGCGGCAGCCCGTTCGATCCGGGGGCGGTCGGGGTCGCGCATGACGTCCATGGGTTCGCCGGGGCGCCAGGGGCGAGGTGTCGGCAGCCTCAGGAGGCGAGCGGCCGTCAGATGTGAGAACGCGACGTCCCCCGGCACGGCGGCGGCCACCGCGGGCGCCGTCTCCACCAGCGCGTGGTCCCGGTCGGCCGGCCAGCGCACACCGGACGTGGGGGAGGGCAGGTCGCTCTGGCGCAGACGTCTCTCGCCGACTCCGAGGGCGGCCGGCAGGGTGGTGCGGGGGTGCGGCATACGGTCAGGCTGGCGTTGGCGAGCCCGTGCGTCGCCCCGTGCCTGGCAGGTTGTGGACCGCACCCGGCGCGCGCCCCACCTGTGGACGGGACCGGCGCCGCGAAGGGTGGCGATCCGCCCCATCGGATGCCCTGATGGGGCGGATCCCCACCTTTCGCGGGCGGAGGCCCGACACCCCGGCTGGCCGGTACCCGAAGAATCGGTCAGCCGAGGCGGTCCAGGTCGGCCCGGCAGCTCGTTTCGAACATGTCGAGCTCGGCGAGTGCGTCGTCGAGGTCGCGACGCCGCTGCTCGAGGTCGGCCCGCCGATCGTCGATCTGGGCGAGCACGTACTCGAGCTGGCTGCGCTTGCCCCGCGGCGCGTCGTACAGGTCGATGATCGTCCTGACCTGGTGTAGAGGGAAGCCTAGCCTCTTGCCGCGCAGGATGAGGCCAAGCCGGGTCCGGTCGCGCCGGTGGTAGACCCGCGCGGTCCCGCGTCGCTCGGGGGAGATGAGGCCGAGGTCCTCGTAGTGCCGGACCGTGCGGTGGGTGACCCCGAACTCGTCGGCGATCTCGGCGATGGTCCAGGTCGGCCGGTCGGGGCGCTCGCCGGCAGCGCCGCGGCGCTCGGGTCCGGGCCCGGCCGGGTGCTCGCGTGTCTCCTGCCGACTTGTCACGGGTCACACTATGGTTTACGTTTACGTAAACGTCAAGCAACGTGCAGACGAGATGAGAGGTATGCCGTGTTCGAGCTGAGCCGGGAGCACGAGGCCTTCCGCAAGGTCGTCCGGGAGTTCGCCTCCTCCGAGGTGGAGCCGCACGTCGCCCAGTGGGACCGCGACTCCCACTTCCCCGTCGACCTCGTCCACCGGATGGGCGACCTCGGCCTGTTCGGGCTCGTCGTCCCCGAGGAGTACGGCGGCCAGGCGACCGGCGAGGGCGACTTCACCAGCCTGTGCGTCGCCATCGAGGAGCTCGGCTACGTCGACCAGTCCATCGGCATCACCCTCTCGGCCGGCGTCGGCCTCGGCATCGACCCGATCCTGACGTTCGGGTCCGAGACCCAGAAGAAGGAGTGGCTGCCCGATCTCGTCGCCGGCCGGGCGCTCGCCGGCTTCGGCCTCACCGAGCCCGACGGCGGCTCCGACGCCGGCGCCACCCGCACCCGCGCCGAGCGCGACGGCGGCGACTGGGTCATCAACGGCGCCAAGGCCTTCATCACCAACTCCGGCACCGACATCACCTCCGTCGTCACCGTGACCGCCCGCACCGGCACGACCAGTGACGGCCACCCCCAGATCTCGGCGATCCTCGTCCCGAGCGGGACACCCGGGTTCGTCGTGGAGCCGGCCTACCGCAAGCTCGGCTGGCACATCTCCGACACCCACGGCCTGTCCTTCGGCGACTGCCGGGTGCCCGAGGGCAACCTGGTCGGAGAGGAGGGCCAGGGGCTGAGCCAGTTCCTCAAGACCCTCGACGACGGCCGGATCGCCATCTCCGCGCTCGCGCTGGGGCTCATCGAACGCATGCTCGCCGAGACCACGGCATACGCCACGCAGCGGATGGCGTTCGGCCGACCCGTCGGCGCCAACCAGGGCGTGTCCTTCCAGATCGCCGACCTCGCCGTGATGGCCGAGGCGGCGCGAACGCTGACCTACAAGGCGGCCTGGCTCAAGGACGAGCAGGATGCCGGACGGCGCTCCACGAAGGAGGTCAAGAGGGCCGCGGCCATCGCGAAGCTCTACGCGAGCGAGGCCGCCGTTTCGGCCACCCGCATAGCGACCCAGGTGTTCGGTGGGAACGGGTTCATGGAGGAGTACCCGGTGGCCCGCTTCTACCGCGATGCCAAGGTCCTCGAGATCGGCGAGGGCACCTCCGAGGTGCAGCGCGTCGTCATCGCCCGCCACCTGGGCCTGCCCACGCACTGAGGTGTGTGCCGGCGAGCCCGGCTGAGAGAGTGGAGGTATGCCGGTGACGCCAGCAAGCGGGGACGCGATCCCCTCCGGGCGACCCGCCGACCCCCTCGGGACCGTCGGTCCGGACGACCCGGGCCAGCCGGACGGCCCGGGCCATGCGGACTTCGCCGTCGGCGCCGAGGCCGGGGGCGACCCCAGGGTGCGCGACGTCCGGGAGCGGCTGCACGCGGCATACCGTGCCTCGGCGCAGCCGTCCGAGGCCGCCGCCGCCAAGCTCGCCCGCCAGCACAAGCTCTATGTGCGCGACCGGATCGCGCTGCTCGTCGACGACGGCTCGTTCGTCGAGGACGGCCGCTACGCCAACGCCCTCGCCGCGGGTCTACCCGCCGACGGCGTCGTCACCGGGCGCGGCACCGTCGACGGCCGTCCCGTCGTGGTCATCGCCAACGACCCCACGGTGAAGGCAGGGTCGTGGGGCGCGCGCACCGTCGAGAAGATCGTCCGGGCCACCGAGACCGCGCTGCGCGAGGAGCTGCCCGTCTTCTGGCTCGTCGACAGCGCCGGCGCTCGGATCACCGACCAGGTCGAGATGTTCCCGGGACGGCGGGGGGCCGGCCACATCTTCCACAACCAGGTCGCCCTGTCCGGGAAGGTCCCGCAGGTCTGCTGTCTGTTCGGCCCGTCGGCGGCCGGGGGCGCCTACATCCCGAGCTTCACCGACATCGTCATCATGGTCGAGGGCAACGCCTCGATGTACCTCGGCTCGCCCCGGATGGCCGAGATGGTGGTGGGAGAACGGGTCTCACTCGAGGAGATGGGCGGGGCGCGGATGCACTGCACGGTCTCGGGCGTGGGCGACCTGCTCGCTGCCGACGACACCGAGGCCATCGAGCTCGCCCGGCTCTACTTCTCCTACGTCCCGCAGAGCTGGCGCACGCCTCTGCCGACGTACGAGCCGGAGGATCCGGTGGCGCCGCTGACGCGGCACACCGTCCCGGAGCGGGAGAGCGAGCCGTTCGACGTCCATCTCGTCATCGACGGGCTGGTCGACGAGGAGAGCTTCTTCGAGATCAAGCCGCTGTTCGCCGCCGAGCTCGTGATCGGGTTCGGGCGGATGGCCGGCGAGACCGTCGGGATCGTCGCGAACAACTCGGCGGTCAAGGGCGGGGTGCTGTTCAGCGACAGCGCCGACAAGGCGTCACGGTTCATCTGGCTGTGCGACGCCTTCTCGATCCCGCTGGTGTACCTCGCCGACGTGCCGGGCTTCATGATCGGTTCCGAGGTCGAGCGCGGCGGGATCATCCGGCACGGGGCCAAGATGGTCTCTGCCGTGGCCTCCGCGACGGTGCCCCAGCTCTGCGTCGTCGTCCGCAAGGCGTACGGCGCCGGGCTCTACGCGATGGGCGGCCCAGGGTTCGGGCCGGACGCGACGATCGCGCTGCCGACGGCGCGGATCGCCGTCATGGGCCCCGAGGCGGCAGTCAACGCGGTGTACGCGAACAAGATCGCCAAGGTGCGCGAGTCCCAGGGCGAGGAGGCGGCCGCGGCATACGTCGCGGACCAGCGGGCGGAGTACGAGCAGGACGTCGACCTCGAGCGGCTCGCCGCCGACCTCGTCCTCGACCAGGTCATCGAGGCGGACGAGCTGCGCTCCGAGCTGCTGCGCCGGCTCCGGTATGCCGCGGGCCGCGAGCGGCACTTCGCCACCAAGCGGCGCGACATCCCCCCGGTCTGAGCCCCCGAGGCCATCTCATCGCGCCTGGCCATCCCACCCCGGCCGCGGTCCCCCCGCTCTCGTACGTCCCCCCTCCCTGGCCCCTAACCTCTGCTAGCAGAGGTTAGGTGACGAAGCAGAGGTTGCAACGTCTGCTTGGTCCCACAACCTCTGCTAGCAGAGGTTAGGAAGACGGCGGGGCGGGGAGCCGGGAGGTCAGGGAGACAGGTCAGGGAGCCAGGAGGTCGAACCAGGGGACGCCGAGCTCGAGCAGCAGCTCGCGCAGGAGCGGCAGCGACAGGCCGACGACGGTGCCGGGGTCGCCCTCGACGGCGCTGACGAACGGTCCCCCGAGCCCGTCGATGGTGAACGCCCCGGCCACCCGCAGCGGCTCGCCGGTGGCGACGTAGGCCGCGATCTCGTCGTCGCTCAGGTCGGCGAAGTGGACCGTCGTCGAGGCGGTCGCTCCGGTCGCGCCCCGGGTGCCGCCCGCCGCGGCCGACCGGCCGTCGACCAGCCAGTGGCCGGTATGGAGCACGCCGGTGCCGCCGCGCATCCGTCGCCACCGGGCCACCGCCTGCGCCGCGTCCGCCGGCTTGCCGTGGACCTCGCCGTCGAGCTCGAGTACCGAGTCGCAGCCGAGGACGAGGGCGCCGGCGTCCGCGGCGTGGTCGGAACCCGACGCGGGCTGCTCGGTGTCGCCCGACGCGGGCTGCTCGGTGTCGCCCGATCCGGCCGCGACGGCGGCCGCCACGTCCTCCGCCTTGGCGCGTGCCAGCAGCAGGGCGACGTCGGCCGGGGACAGCTCGCCCCCCACGGCCCGCGCCGTGGCGACGGCGGCATCCTCGTCGACGCTGCTCACCAGCACGGTGGGCCGTACCCCGGCGGCCCGCAGCGTGGCGAGGCGGGCCGGGGAGGCGGAGGCGAGGACGAGCGTGGCGTGGCTGGGCGGCATACGACGCACGGTACCCAGCGCGCGAGCTACCCGAGGACCTCATCGACGTAGCACCAGCGCCAGGCCTCGCCGGGCTCCAGGCTGCGCATCACCGGATGCTGGGTGTCGTGGAAGTGCGCGGCGGCGTGCTTGCCCACGGAGGAGTCGCAGCAGCCGACATTGCCGCAGCCCAGGCACACCCTCAGGTGAACCCAGGTCAGGCCGAGCCGACGACAGTCCGGGCACCCCTGGGTCGACGCCGGGACGGTGCAGTCCGGCGAGTCGCGCAGGTGGTCGCACTCGCCCGTCACGGCCGGTGGCGGGCGCAGCGGGACGGCGCGGACGGCCTCGGTCCGGGCCAACGCCCAGCCCAGTGTCGACTCCTCGACGTCGAGCGCTCCGAGGACGGTGCCGAGAACCTCCTGGTCGACGGTGCCGGAGTCGCGGATCCGGAGCAGCTCCTGGCGCTCGGCGGTGAGTGCCCGCAGACGCACCCGGCGGTACGTCTCGCTCGGGGTGTCGCCGGCCCCCGGGCCGAGTGTCCCCAGCCGCTCCCAGACCCGGTTGACCCGAAGGGCCGCCTTGTCGCGCAGCTCGGCGAGGACGGCCGGGTCGAGCCCCTCGTCCTGCTCGACGGCCCGCAGTCCGGCCGAGACGGCGGCCTGGAGGACGGTCGCCTCCTGGAGGGCGTCCGCGCGGGGGTCCGGGCCGAGCACGCCGAGTGCCCGGGCGAGCGCCGGCAGCGTCGTGCCCTGGAGGAGCAGCGTGCCTACCACGACGACCATGGCGGTGAGCACCAGCACCGGCCGCTGCGGGGTGGCCAGCGGCAGCAGGAGCGCCGCGGCGAGGGTGACGACGCCGCGCATCCCGGCCCAGCCCGCGACGACGGCATAGCGCAGCCCAACCCTGTGCTCCTGCGGACCGAGCCGGTTCTGCGCCCAGCGGAACGACACGACCCACAACGGTCGGAGCACGAGCACCGCCACGAGCACGACGACCGAGACCACGACGGCCCGGCCGAGAGAGAGGTCGCCCGCCCGCACGTCCCGAACCAGCCGCGCGGCCTGCAGGCCGATGAGCAGGAAGACGGCATTCTCGAGGAGGAACTGGATGCTCGCCCAGTTGCTGCGCTCGGACAGCCGGGACGCCGCCGACTGCAGCACGGGCGCGCGATGGCCGAGGAGCAGACCCGTGGTCACCACCGCGAGCACCCCGGATGCGTGGACCAGCTCCGCCGGGAGGTATGCCGCGAACGGCGCGAGGAACGAGACGGCCGTGTCGGCGACGGGATCGGTGATCCCGCGGCGGGTGGCGCCGAGGACGGCATACACGCACCAGCCGATGCCGACGCCCGCCGTCGCGGCATAGACGAACTCGAGCGCGACGCCCCACGGCGTGACGTGCCCGCCGTCCGCGGAGAGCCCGCTCGCGGTGATGGCCGTCCCGAGGGCGACCAGGGCCGTCGCGTCGTTCAGCAGGGACTCGCCCTCGAGGATCGTGACGACCCGGCGGGGCAGGGAGCTCCTGCGGGCCACGGCCGTGGCGGCGACGGCATCGGGCGGGGCGACCACCGCGCCGAGCGCGAACGCCACGGCGAAGGGGACCGGCAGCATCAGCCACGAGACGAGCCCCACCCCGGCCGCGGTGAACAGGACCAGCCCCACCGAGAGCCCGGCGATGGCGACCCGGTGGGCCTTGAGGTCGATCAGCGAGGTGCCGATCGCGGTGGCGTAGAGCAGGGGCGGAAGCAGCCCGTAGAGGACGACCTCGGGCGAGAGCGTGAGCTCGGGGACGAACGGCAGGAACGACGCGAGCACCCCGGCGCCCATGAGGAGCAGCGGGGTGAGGATGCCGAGCCGCCTGGCCACGCCGCTGACGACGAGCACGGTGGCCCCGATGGCGAGAAGGGTGAGGGCGGCGGTCATGGGTCCTCGCGCGGGTCTGGTGCGGACGGGCTGGTCAGCCGAGCAAGGCCTCCCGCAGGACGTCGAGCCCGACGGACCCGATGTCCAGGGCGCGTCGGTGGAACGCCTTGAGGTCGAAGGCGTCGCCCTCGCGGCGGGCGACCTCGGACCGCAGCTGCATCCACAGCCGCTCGCCGATCTTGTACGACGGCGCCTGCCCGGGCCAGCCGAGGTAGCGGTGCAGCTCGAAACGCATGACATCCTCGTCGAGGTTGGCGTGGGCCCGCAGGAACGCCCAGGCCTTGTCGTAGTCCCACGAGCCCCCGCCGACCTCTGCGGGCGCCGGCAGCCGGCAGTGGACGCCGATATCGAGGACCACCCGGGCGGCCCGCAGCGACTGCCCGTCGAGCAGCCCCATCCGGTTGCCGGGGTCGTCCATGTAGCCCAGCTCGGCCATGAGGCGCTCCGCGTAGAGGGCCCAGCCCTCGCCGTATCCGGAGGTCCACGACATCATCCGGCGGTACTTGTTGAGCAGCTCGCGCCGGTAGATCGTCTGGCCCACCTGGAGGTGGTGGCCGGGGACGCCCTCGTGGAAGACGGTGGTCAGCTCGCGCCACGTACCGAACTGGGTGAGCCCCTTGGGCAGCGACCACCACATCCGCCCCGGCCGGCTGAAGTCGTCGCTCGGGCCGGTGTAGTAGATCCCGCCGGTCGTCGTCGGCGCGATGAGGCACTCGATGCGGCGGACCGGCTCGGGGATGTCGAAGTGCGAGCCGGACAGGTTCGCGATGGCCTCGTCCGCCCGCTCCTGCATCCAGCCCGTCAGGGCGGCGGCCCCGTCGAGGCGGTATGCCGGGTCCTCGTCCAGGGCCGTGATGGCCTCCTTGACGGTGGCGCCGGGCCGGATCCGCTCGGCGACCTCCTCCATCTCCGTGGTGATCCGGGCCAGCTCCTCCTGCCCCCAGGCGTAGGTCTCGTCGAGGTCGACGCGTGCGCCGAGGAAGGCGCGCGAGGCCAGCTGGTAGCGCTCGCGCCCGGCGGCGTCGGACGTCGGTGCCGCGTCGAGCAGCTGCTCGCCCAGGTCGCCGGCGAGCCGGCGGTAGGCCGCGGCCGCGCCCTCGACGGCTCGGGTCAGGTCGGCCCGGACCGCCGGGTTGAGCTCGCCCTGACCCGTCGTGGCCCCGGCGAGGAAGCTCGCGAAGTAGCCGTCGTCGGCGGTGAGCTGGGTGCACTGTTCGATGCAGCCCTCGACCTGGCGACGGGGCTCGACCATCCCGCGTCCGGCGGCGTCGCCCAGCCGGCCGACCCACTGCTCCAGGGCGGTCGGGACCTTGCTCATCCGGCGGGCGATCGTCGCCCAGTCCTCGTCGGTCGCCGTCGACATCAGGTCGAAGGACTCGCGAACCATCTGCATGGGCGACTCGATGACGTTGAGCGTCATGGCGTCGTAGTGCGCCGAGTGGATGTCGAGCGAGAGGGAGAGCCGCTCGCGCATGGTCGCGATGGTCACCGCGTCGACGTCGTCGACGGGCGCGGCGGCGGCGAGCTCGGCCAGGGCGGACCGGTCCAGGCGTGCCTGCTCCTCGAGCCCGGCGCTCGAGAGGTCGTCGAGCTCGTCGTCGTGCCCGGGCACCCCGAGGAAGGTCGCGGTGATGGGACTGAGGGCGACCGCGGCGTCGAAGTAGCGGTCGGCGACCGCGTCGACGGCGGTGGGCGGGCGAGGCGCGGTGGGGGCGTGGGTCGGCGTCACCTGCAGACCGTAACCCACTCGTCGCCGCGGGTGGCACCGCATAACCTCGTGGCCATGACCGCCCGCGTCGCCTCCGTCAACGTCGGCCGCCCCGCCCCGGTCCCGGGCCGGGACGAACCGAGCGCGATCGACAAGCGGCCGGCCGACCACGTCCTGGTGCGTCCCCCCGGACCGAAGCGCGGGGGGCTGGGCAGCGGTGTGGTGGGCGACGACGTCGTCAGCCGCCGACACCACGGCGGGGACCGCCAGGCGGTGTATGCCGTGGCCCTCGAGGAGCTGGCCTGGTGGGGCCGCGAGCTGGGGCGGGACCTACCACCGGGAAGATTCGGCGAGAACGTCACGACAGAGGGTCTCGACGTCGACGGCGCGATCGTGGGGGAGCGCTGGCGGGTCGGGGACGTCGTCGAGCTCGAGGTGTGCGGGCCGCGGATCCCCTGTGCGACCTTCGCGGCCCACCTGGGCGAGCCGCACTGGGTCCGGCGGTTCACCGAGCGGGGCCGGACCGGCGCCTACCTCCGCGTCGTCGTGCCGGGCGAGATCCGCGCCGGCGACACCGTCACCGTGCTCGCGCGTCCCGATCACGGGATCGACGTTCCGACGACGTTCCGGGCGTTCACGGGCGACCGTGCGGCGGCAGAGAGGGTGCTGGCGGCCCGGATCCTCGGCGCGGACGACCACGCCGACCTCGAGCGCACCCTGGCCAGACGGCGGACGGGCCCGTGACAGGGCCGGTCAGGGGCGCAGCGAGGTGCGCCAGAGGCCCGGTCCGTGCGGGAGCGCCAGTCGCAGGCCGCGCGAGTGGGCCGACCACAGCGAGCGCCGGGCGGGTGGCTTCTGCCCTGCCTGTCCACCGGCGGCCGACAGCACGCTGAGCAGGGCGGCCACCTGCTCCGGCGAGGCGTCACCGACGATCCGGATGGCCGGCGTGACCGGCGCCGCGGCGTCCGGCATACCGACGGGGTCCGGCACACCGACGGAGTCCTCGGGCCTCATAGCGGGATGTTGCCGTGCTTCTTGGGCGGCAGCGAGGCGCGCTTGTTGTGCAGCGCCCGGAGCGCCTTGGTGATGTTCATCCGGGTGTTGGAGGGCGTGATGACCGTGTCGATGTAGCCACGCTCAGCGGCGACGTAGGGGTTGGCGAGAGCCTCCTCGTACGCCTTGATGAACCCCGCCCGCGCCTCGTCGACCGACTGGCCCTTGTCGGCGGCGTCGGCGAGCTCCTTGCGGTAGAGGATGTTGACCGCGCCCTGAGCCCCCATGACGGCGATCTGGGCGGTGGGCCAGGCGAGGTTGATGTCGGCGCCCAGGTGCTTGGAGCCCATGACGTCGTAGGCGCCGCCGTAGGCCTTGCGCGTGATGACCGTGACGAGCGGGACGGTCGCCTCGGAGTAGGCGTAGATGAGCTTGGCCCCTCTGCGGATGATGCCGCCCCACTCCTGGTCGGTGCCGGGCAGGAACCCCGGGACGTCGACGAAGGTGAGGATCGGGACGTTGAACGCGTCGCAGGTCCGCACGAAGCGAGCGGCCTTCTCGGAGGCGTCGATGTCGAGGGTCCCGGCGAACTGCATCGGCTGGTTGGCGACGATGCCGACCGACCGGCCCTCGACCCGCCCGAAGCCGGTGATCATGTTGGGCGCGAACAGCGGCGCCACCTCGAGGAACTCGCCGTCGTCGAGGACGTGCTCGATGACCTGGTGCATGTCGTAGGGCTGGTTGGGGCTGTCGGGGATGATCGTGTCCAGGAACCGGTCGTCGGCGTTGACCGCGAGGTCCGCCTCGACCTCGTAGGCGGGTGGGTCCTCGAGGTTGTTGCTCGGCAGGTAGGAGAGCAGCGCCTTGACGTAGTCGATGGCGTCGCCCTCGTCGGTGCCCATGTAGTGGGCCACCCCGGACCTGGAGTTGTGCGTCCGAGCACCGCCGAGCTCCTCGAAGCCCACGTCCTCGCCGGTGACGGTCTTGATGACGTCGGGGCCGGTGATGAACATGTGCGAGGTCTGGTCGACCATGACGGTGAAGTCGGTGACGGCCGGGGAGTAGACGGCGCCGCCGGCGCACGGGCCCATGATCAGCGAGATCTGCGGGACGACGCCGGAGGCGTGGACGTTGCGGCGGAAGATCTCACCGTAGAGCCCGAGGGAGACCACTCCCTCCTGGATGCGGGCGCCGCCGGAGTCGTTGACGCCCACGACGGGGCACCCGATCTTCATGGCGAAGTCCATGATCTTGACGATCTTCTCGCCGAACACCTCGCCGAGGGACCCGCCGAAGACGGTGAAGTCCTGGGCGAAGACGGCGACGGTCCGACCGTCGACCGTGCCGTAGCCGGTGACGACGCCGTCGCCGTAGGGGCGGTTCCTGTCCTGGCCGAACGCGTTCGAGCGGTGCCGCGCGTACTTGTCCATCTCGACGAACGATCCCTCGTCGAGGAGCATGTCGATGCGCTCGCGGGCAGTCTTCTTCCCGCGGGCGTGCTGCTTCGCGATGGCCCCCCGGGACCCGGCGTTGGCGACCTCGGCGACGCGGCGCTTGAGGTCGGCGAGCTTGCCGGCGGTGGTCGTCGTGTCGATGTCCGCCGGGACGTCGGTGCCGCCGATCGACGTTTGGTCGGTGCTCTTGGACATGGACCGCAGCCTAGCCTTGTCGACATGCCGACGAGAGGTGGCCCGGTGCGACTGCGCGAAGAGATGGTCCGACCCACCGGGCCGTGGGTCGGCGTGGAGGTCCACGACAGCATCGGGTCGACCAACGCCGAGGCTGCCCGGCGCCTGCGGCCGTGGCTGGCCATCGCCGCCGAGGCGCAGTCCGAGGGCCGCGGCCGGCTCGACCGGGCGTGGACCACGACGCCCGGCCAGAGCCTTGCCGTGTCGGCCCTGGTGCCCTCTGCGCCGCGGCCCGCCTGGGTCCCGCTCGTCACCGGCCTCGCCGTCCGGCGCGCCGTCGAGGACAGCTGCGGGGTCGCGGTCGTGCTCAAGTGGCCCAACGACGTGCTGTGTCCGGGCGACGGCGACCGCAAGGTGGCGGGCATCCTCTGCGAATGGGTGCCCGGCCCGCCCTCGGGCGTCGTCGTGGGCTGCGGGATCAACGTCACCCACGGGCGTGAGGAGCTCCCCGTCGACACCGCCACCTCACTGGCGCTGTGCGGGGCCGGTGACGTGTCCCGCGAGGCCCTGCTCACGGCATACCTGTCGCGGCTCGCCGACCTCGTCACGGGCCTGTCGGGGGCCGGCGCCCACCTCGTCCGCGACGAGTACCGGGCCGCCTGCACCACCCTCGGCCGCGACGTCGTGCTCCACCTGCCCGACGGGACCAGCCGCTCGGGGACCGCCACGGGGGTCGACGATGACGGCAGACTGGTGCTGCAGACACCGACGGGGCGGTATGCCGCGTCGGCGGGTGACATCGTCCACGTCCGGCCGGCGCGGACGTGAGAGCACTGCAGCGAGCGCGCCGAGGAGAGCCCGTGACCGAGGACCCCAGCGTCGACGTCGACGAGGAGGTGACCGGGTACGGCCGGCCCGGTTCCGTCGAGTCGGCGCTGCTCGGGCACCCGGCCACCCTCTACCGTGACGAGGTGACCCGAAGCGCCGGGGTCTCGTTGGCGAGCGCCGGCGGCTTCTGGCAGGCCCTCGGCTTCCAGCTCCTCCAGGACGAGGAGGCGCGGTTCGCCGAGGCCGACGTCGTCGCCCGGCGCGAGGTCGCCCGCCTCGTCCGCGACCAGGGGGTGAGCGAGGACCTCGCTCTGGCGATGACCCGGGCCCTCGGCCGCACCGCCGACCGGCTCGCCGTCTGGCAGACCCAGCTCGTGTCCGAGGCCCTCGCCGCCGCCGACCCGCACCCCGCGACCGGGGAGGTCCCCGACGGCTCGCTGCCTGACCTCGGCGTCGCCCGGGCCGCCGCCGCGCGGCTCGTCGAGCTGGCCGACGACCTCGAGCCGCTCCTCGTCTACGCCTGGCGCCGCCACCTCACCGGCGCGATCTCCCGGATGCTCGCCGATGCCGGGGAGGCCGCCAGGCACCGGGACACCCCGCAGACGCGGATCGTCGGGTTCGCCGACCTCGTCGAGTTCACCTCCATGGTGTCCCGGATGAGCGAGCAGCAGGTCGCCGCTCTCGTGCAGCGCTTCGAGGTGCTCTCCAGCGGCATCGTCACCACGCACGGCGGCCGGGTCATCAAGACCGTCGGCGACGAGATCCTCTTCAGCCACGCAGACGCCGCCGCTGCGGCCGCCATCGCCCTCGACCTCGTCCAGGCCAGCGAGGAGGATGACCTGCTGCCCCAGGTCCGGGTCGGGATGGCCCTCGGTGGGCTCGTCTCGCGGCTCGGCGACGTGTTCGGCACGACCGTCAACATCGCCAGTCGGCTGACGACCGTCGCCCCACCGGGACGGGTCTACGTCGACGGCGCCCTGGCCAAACGGCTCCGTCAGGTGTCCGGGTTCGCGATGACCGAGCTGCGCCGTCGGCACCTGCGCGGCATCGGGATGGTCACCCCGTCCGAGCTGCGACGCGCCGCAGGGGAGCGGCGCAGTGCCGCAAGGCCCACCGGTCGATGACCGTCACGCCTATGATCGGCTCATGACCCTGGTTCTCCTGGCCGAGGACGATCCCGCCATCTCCGAGCCGCTCGCCCGCGCCCTGCGCCGCGAGGGCTACGAGGTCGACGTTCGTGGGGACGGCCGTTCGGCCCTGGAGGCGGCTCGGGAGGACCCGGACCTGCTCGTCCTCGACCTCGGCCTCCCCGAGCTCGACGGGCTCGAGGTATGCCGTCGGCTGCGCGCCGAGGGGCACACCCTGCCGGTGCTGGTGCTGACCGCCCGGGCCGACGAGGTCGACACCGTCGTGGGGCTGGATGCCGGGGCCGACGACTACGTGACCAAGCCGTTCCGGCTCGCCGAGCTGCTCGCCCGCGCCCGGGCCCTGCTGCGCCGCGGCCCGGGGGAGGTGCCCGCGAGCGAGTCCCTGATCCGCATCGACCCCGAGGGGCACCGCGCCTTCCTGCGCGACGAGGAGCTGCAGCTCACAGCCAAGGAGTTCGAGCTGCTCCGGGTCCTGATCCGCAACGAGGGCAAGGTCGTCTCCCGCGAGCAGCTCATGCGCGAGGTCTGGGACACGGCGTGGTTCGGCTCGACCAAGACCCTCGACATGCACATCTCCGTCCTACGGCGCAAGCTCGGCGACGAGGCCACCCAGCCGCGATACATCACGACGATCCGCGGTATCGGCTTCCGGTTCGACACCCAGCACGACTGAGCCGCCATGCACCGTCAGCTGATCCGCTCGACGATGCTGTCGGTGGCGGTGACGCTGGCCGTTCTGGCCCTACCGGCTCTCGTCGCCCTCCTCTGGCTGGCGTCCCGGGCACCGACACACCGGGCCGAGCTGGTCCTGCGCCTCGCCAAGCCGGACAACATCTGGATCGCCCTCGTCGTCGTCACCGTCGTCTCTCTCGCCGCCCTCGCGGTGGGCTGGATGGTCGGCAACCGCCGGGCCGAGCAGCTCGCCGAGCCGCTCACCGAGCTGAGCGAGCTGGCCGAGCGTCTCGGCGCCGGCGAGTCCAGGGTGCAGCCCATGCAGTCCGGCATCGACGAGGTCGACCAGGTCAGCAGCGTGTTGGCCCGCAGCGCGCAGCAGATCACCCGAAACCTCGCCAGCGAGCGCGACTTCGCCTCCGACGCCTCCCATCAGCTGCGGACGCCGCTCACCGCCCTGCTGATGCGCCTCGAGGAGATCGCGGCCACCGACGACCTGGCCGTCGTCGCCGAGGAGGCGCCGATCGCCATCGCCCAGGTCGAGCGGCTCAGCCGGGTCGTCGACGACCTCATGGGCCGCAGCCGCCGCTCCACCGAGTCGCGCCCGAGCGTGAGTCTGGACTCGGTGCTCGCCTCGCTCCAGCGCGAGTGGCAGCCGGCGTTCGAGAACGCCCGCCGCAGCGTCCACGTCCACGGCGAACGCGGGCTCATCGTGCGCTCGACCCCGATCGCCCTCGCGCAGATCCTCTCGACCCTGCTCGAGAACTCGCTGAGCCACGGGAGCGGCACCGTCGATGTCGCCGCCCGCCGGACCGGGCCGTCGGTGGTCGTCGAGGTGAGCGACCAGGGGGAGGGCGTGGCCGCGGGGATCGCGCCGCACATCTTCGAGCGCTCGGTGTCGTCGACGGGGTCGGGCCTGGGGCTCACCCTGGCGCGGGACCTGGCCGAGTCCAACGGTGGACGGCTCGAGCTCGTCAGCGCCCAGCCCGCCGTGTTCGCTCTGTTCCTCTCCGAGGCCGCGGACTGAGGACGATCCCGCCGGGCGGACGACGCGCGCCCGGACAGGGGTCGGGCCCTCAGACGGCGTCGCCGGGGGGTAGGTGCTCGACGGCGAGGTGGTCCCCGGCGAACACGAACCGACGGTAGGTCCAGAACCGGAACAGGGTGCCGAGCCCGATCCCCACGACCGAGGAGATGTTGTCGGCCAGCCTGCTGGTGTAGCCGAGGCTGTAGTGCGAGAACGCCAGCGTGGCCGCCGACAGGGCCAGGGCGATCCCGTTGACGAGGAAGAACAGCACCAGCTCGTGGTGCATAGGGCGGCTGCGCCGGTGCCGGAAGGTCCACTGCCGGTTCGCGGCCCACGCGAACGCCGTGGCCGCGAGGCCGGAGATGATCTTGGCCGTGGTCACCTTGTCGGTCAGGACCGTGTGCCACAACAGGTTCGCCCCACTGAGGTCGATGACGAACGCCACCGCGCCGACGACCCCGAACTTGATCATCTCGCGGTAGAGGAGGGCCATCGCCCCGCGGAGCCGGTCGAGAGGGCCGGTGAGGGGCGAGTGCACCAGCGCATCGTACCGACGCCGACAGATATCCTCGCCGGGTGACCATGCCGACCCGCGCTCCCGGTGGGTTCCCGGTCGTCGGCATCATCGGCGGCGGGCAGCTCGCCCGGATGTGCGCCGGCCCGGCAGCCGAGCTCGGGGTGACCCTCAGCGTGCTGGCCGACTCCGAGCTCGCCTCGGCCGCGCTCGTCGTCCCGTCCTCCCCGGTGGGTCACCACGCCGACGTGGCGGCCGTCCTCGACTTCGCCCGACACTGCGACGTCGTGACGTTCGACCACGAGCACGTCCCGGGTGACGTGCTCGATGCGCTCCGGTCCGCCGCCGTCCCGCTCCACCCACATCCGGACGCCCTCCTCTACGCCCAGGACAAGCTGGCGATGCGGACCCGGCTCGCCGAGCTCGAGATCCCGTGCCCCCGATGGGCGGCCGCCCGCACGGCCGACGACATCACAGCGTTCGCCGCACAGGTGGGCTGGCCCCTCGTGGCCAAGACGCCGAGGGGCGGGTATGACGGCAAGGGGGTCCGGTTCGTCGACGCGGCGGAGGGAGCGGCCGGTTTGGCCGGCTGGCTCGCGCGTGCCGCCGGCCGAGGCGAGGCGCTGCTCCTCGAGGAGTCAGTGCCGTTCGTCCGCGAGCTCGCCGTGCTCATCGCGCGCAGCCCGTCCGGCCAGGCGGCCGCCTGGCCGGTCGTCGAGACCGTCCAGACCGACGGGATCTGCACCGAGGTCATCGCCCCGGCTCCGGGGATCGCTGCGGGGCTGGCCGCATCGGCGACCGAGGCGGGCCTGCGCATCGCCGGAGCGCTGGATGTCACCGGGGTCCTCGCCATCGAGATGTTCGAGGTCGCCGGGCCGGGTGGGCCGGGCTTCGTCGTCAACGAGCTCGCGATGCGGCCGCACAACTCGGGCCACTGGAGCATGGACGGGGCTGTCACCGGCCAGTTCGAACAGCATCTGCGCGCCGTCCTCGACCTGCCGCTCGGGTCGCCCCGCCCGGCCGCGCCGTTCACCGTCATGGCGAACGTCCTCGGCGGCGAC
>CAYPYK010000015.1:0-24605 GCA_964414665.1 uncultured Intrasporangiaceae bacterium
CACCCGGCACGCCCGGCACGCCCACGCTGGGTGTTTCCTGTGTGGTTGGTGAGATCTATGTTGTTCTTGAGGCGAGGCCGCTACCGTGGCTGCGACCGCGTCGAAGGAGGTCGAAGGAGACCGCCGTGCCCGCTCCCCTGCGCCCTCCCCGGCCCCGCCGACGGCCGGGTGCCGCCGCGCCCGGCCGCACGGCGGCCGTCCTGCTCTGCCTCGCGGCCCTCCTGCCGTTCGGCGTCGGCGGGGCCTCGGCCCGCAGCGCCCACGTCTACCCGAGCGCCCGACAGGTGCGCGCGGCCCGGGCCCGGGCCCACGCCACTGCCGCCCAGGTCGCCGCTCTCGAGAAGCAGTACCGGGCCGCCTCGGCCCGTCTCGTGGTCGTCGAGCAGGAGGTCTCGGCGGCGGCCCGGGCCTACGGCGTGGCGCAGGACGAGCTCACCGCCCGCACGGTCGCCGCCGCGGCGGCCGGCGCGCGGGCGGACGAGGCAGCACACGCGGCCGATGAGGCACAGCTGGCCGTCCGCCGGGACGCGGCGAGCATGTACGAGCAGGGCGGAACACTGGGCCAGCTCGGCGCTCTCATCACCAGCGGCAGCCCGCAGCAGCTGGCCGACGAGGCGTCCGGACTGGACGCCGTGAGCCAGCGGTGGTCGGCCGACATCGCCGCGACCACGACGACCGCGGCCATCGCGAGCCAGACCAGGCGCACCGCCGAGCTCGCCCGCGCCCAGCAGCAGCAGGCCACCGACGCCGCTCACGCCGCAGAGCTGGCCGCGCAGGCGAAGGTGGCCCAGGCTACGGCGCTGGCTGCCACGATCCAGCGCCGGCAGAACGCGACCGTGGCCCGGCTCGCCCGGCTGCGGCATACCTCCGCGCGGCTCGAGAAGGCGCGCCAGGAGGGGCTGGCCGCCGCCCGGGCCCGGGCGGCGGCTGCGCGAGCGGCGGCTCGGGCCCGGTGGTATGGAGGCGCCATCTTCACCAGCGGCGGAAGCGCGACACTCAGCGCGGCCCAACGCAACCCGAAGGCGGTGGCCCGGCGCCTGATGCCCGCCTTCGGCTTCGGCGGCTCGCAGTGGGGCTGCCTCGACAGCCTGTGGAACGGCGAGAGCGGCTGGCGGTGGAGCGCGACGAACCCGTCATCCGGTGCGTACGGCATCCCTCAGTCGCTGCCCGCCTCGAAGATGGGCGCGGCCGGACCCGACTGGCTCACCAACCCGGTGACGCAGATCCGCTGGGGCCTGGGCTACCTCCGCGGCGCCTACGGCAGCCCGTGCGCCGCCTGGTCTGCCTGGCTCAGCCGCTCGCCCCACTGGTACTGACGCGGTGTCGAGGACCCGGCTGCTGGGCCCCGGTCAGTCGCGCGACGGGTCAGACACGCGCAGGCGCGGGTGAGTCGTCAGACAGCGGGTCGTCCGACAGCCGGTCGGCCGACGCCGCCGCCCGGGCCCGGACCGCCGCGAACCACCGGTGCGCCGGGATGAGCACGGCCAGGACGACGCCCATGACCGCGAGCCCGGCCACCCCGTCGAGCCACCAGTGGTTGGCGGTGGCGACAACGACATACGACACCGCGACGAAGTCGAAGAGGAACAGCCACCACCATCGCCGCGAGGCGACCCAGACCCCGAACAGCGCGACGATCCCGGCCCAGGCGACGTGGATCGAGGGCATCGCGCCCAGCTGGTCGGCGATCCCGTCGGGCGAGTAGACCGACTGCCCGTACACGTTTGCCGTGTCGACGAAGCCGAGCTCGGGGAACATCCGGGGCGGCGCCACCGGGACCATCTGGATCAGGACGCAGATCAGGGTCGTGGCGGCGAGGGTGTTGCGCAGCAGGGCATATCGCTCCCGGTGCCGCCACCACATCCAGATGATGAAGACGAACATCACCGTCAGGTGCATGTTGGCGTAGTACCAGTTCATCGCCCGCTCGAGGGTGGCCATGCCCTCGGTCAGCCGCTGCACGCTCACCTCGCTCGGCAGGTGCAGGCGGTGCTCGAGGTCCCAGATCGACCGGGCGTGGCTGAAGGCGTGCAGCGTGCGGCCGTGGGCGAGGTATGCCGTGTGCTGGTAGACCGCGAACACCCCGAGCAGCAGGGCGAACTCGCGGGCGAAGGCCATGACGACCCGCAGGACCGGCCGGGCCGAGCGCGAGGTGACGGCCCACACGACGGCCAGGCAGAGGGACATGACGGCCGAGAGCTGCCAGCTCGGCTGGATCATCGGCGCGGCACCTCCCTGTCGACGCGGGCCGGCGGTGCTGGCCCCCTGGGACAGGCTACGCGTCGACCCTCCGCGGCCAGCCGCCGCCAGCGTCCGAGCAACTGGTCGCCATGGGCACCAGTTGCTCGGACACACGGCGCGGGCCCCGCCCGGCCAGGTCCGCGGCATACCGTGGCGTCATGCGGACCACGCACCGGGCCCACGGCCTGACCGTGCACGCCGTCGCCGGGACGCACACGGTGCTGCTCGGGATGGACCTCGCCGACCCCGCCGGCTGCCTCGGGTTCGCGATCCACCGCACCGACCACACCGAGGACGAGTGCGCCTGGCTCCGGGGCATGAAGACCTTCCCGAGCATCGTCCCGGACCCCCCGTCCGGATCCGACTACAGCACCCGGGAGCACCCGATCCAGGGATTCCAATGGGGTGACTACACGGCCAAGCCGGGCCACGCGTACACGTATGCCGTCTCCTCGCTCGGCGGGTCGCCCGCGGCCCCGACCGTGCTGGGGACCTCGTCGGTGACGGTGCACACCGAGGTCGAGGACGACGGAGTCCACGGGATCTGGTTCAACCGGGGCGTCGCGGGGTCGCAGGCCTTCGCCCGGAAGTTCGCCGGCTGGGTGCCCGGCGACGTCCCCGACGAGACCCACCCGGCGATGGTGTGGCTCTCGAGAGGGCTCGGCGAGGCGTTCGTCGCGTTCTGCGGGGAGGCGCTCGACGGCGACTGGGCGCTGCGCGGGGCGTTCTACGAGCTCACCTGGGGCACCGGCCTCGACGCCCTGGCGGCCGCCCGGGCGCGCGGCGTTGACGTCCGGCTCGTCGTGCACGGCCGGGACCGGGACACCGACCCGGCGAAGGACGCCGACCGCACGGCCGAGGAGGCCCACGCCGCCGCGCAGGCCCACGGCCTGAGCGATGTCGTCACCTGGCGGACGGCCCCCAACAAGAGCGCACTGTTCCACCACAAGTTCCTCGTCCTGCTGCACCGTGGACAGCCGGTCGCCGTCTGGACCGGGTCGACGAACCTCACCGTCGGGGCCGTCTACGGGCACTCCAACGTCGGGCACCTCCTGCGCCACCGGGTCGAGGCGGAGGCGTTCCACGCCGAGTGGGAGCGGGTGGCCGCCGAGCAGCCCACCGCCGCGCTCCGCACAACGCACCAGAGCGAGCCGCCGGTGTCCGAGACCGTCCCCGCGCCGCCCGACGTCACCGTCGTCATGTCGCCGCGCACGGGCCTCTCGGCCCTCCAGTGGTATGCCGCGCTGTTCGACGGCGCCGCGACGTCGGCCCACATCACCGGGGCGTTCGGGCTCAACACGGTCTTCCGCGACGCCCTGGCCGAGGCACGGCATACGGTCATGCGCACGGTTCTGCTCGAGAAGGTGCCGCCCGCCAACCAGCGGATCCCCCTCACCGACCCCAACGTGCGGCTCGCCACCGGCAGCTACCTGGCCACCTCGCCCCTGGAGCAGTGGGCCGCGGAGCGGCTGACGGGCTTCAACGTCCACGTCCGCTTCATCCACACCAAGATCATCCTCGTCGACCCGCTGGGCGAGGACCCGACCATCCTCACCGGATCGGCCAACTACTCCGACGCCTCGACCACCAACAACGAGGAGAACACCCTCGTCATCAGGCACGGACCGAGCCGTGCCGCCTCGGGGCGCGCTGTGCGGCGGGTGGCGGACATCTACCTCACCGAGTACCACCGGCTGTTCATGCACTACGCGTTCCGGGCCATGGCCCAGCGCATCGAGGTCAACACGGGTGCGTCGAACTGGACCGGCCACCTCGACGAGACCGACGCCTGGACGCGGCGCTACTACGCCCCCGGCTCGTGGCGAGAGCTGCAGCGCCACCTGTTCGCCGGCGAGCCGGCAGCCCCGTGATCGGCCGCTGGGGGAAGCAGGGGCAGGCGGCTGCGGGTGGTCAGGGGACAGCCACGGCGACGGGCGCGCTGACGAGGTCGAACGAGCCGGCCTGCCCCGCCGGGTTGCCGTTGAGCGGGTCTGAGCCGTAGCCCACGACGGCGACGAGATGGTAGCTGCCGGGAGCCAGTGCACCGCCGGAGCAGCCGACGAGCCGGATCACGTCCGGGAGCGTCTGGGCGGGCCAGCGCCTGCCGGACGTGAGCGGGAGGGGGACGTCGGCGCCGGCCGCGCCCCGCGCCGTGGCGACGACGGTGTCGCCGCGCAGGACATACCACGTCGCCCGGCCCGCTCTCAGGACGATCCGTGGACCGTCGGCCCGGACGACGAGCGTGGCGGTGGCGGTCAGGCGGTCACCCGGGCCGGGGGTGCCGGCGGTAACGCCGACGGTGACGAGGTCCTTGGCCGGCCCGGTGCTGGCGGTCGGTGGACGGCCGACGGCCGACGGGCACCCGGCGCCGGCGCCGGGCGGCGTGGAGGGGGCGGGAGGCGGTGTCACGGACGGCGTCCGGCGAGGTGACGGAGTCGGCGTGGCAGTCGCGGTCGACGGGCTCGCTCCGGACGAGGACGCGGAGGACGTCGCTCCCACCGAGGCGGTGCCGCCGGACCCGGTGGAGCCGGCACAGCCGGCGAGGAGCACCAAGCCGGCCGTCGCCAGGCCCGCCGTCGCCAGGCCCGCCGTCGCCAGGCCCGGTCGCCGACTGAAGGGTCCACCACGGTCCACGTCCTCACCAGCCTCGGATCGTCTGATCATCATCGGACGCACGGGCCGCACAGACAATCCCATAATTCGGATCACGGTTCGATAACGATCACCCACTCAAGGAGCCGTAGCCGCCGCGGGTGGAGCACATTTCCAGTGATCTGCGTCACCCCTAGGCGCAGTTCGGGGAGGAAGTTATGCGCACCCGCTTGCCGCTTGCCCGCTCCGTCGTCGCCGCCCTCGCGATCGCCCTCGTCCCGGCCCTCGCGCCGGCCACGACGGCAAGCGGCGCGACGACCGCCGACGACACGCCGACGTTACTGGCCCCCAAGGGCGAGCATGAGAGCGGCTCCGAGGACCAGAACTTCGACAAGCTTCGCGACGCCTACTACTCGAGCCGACTGCTCGCCGGTGACGACCAGCTGACCCTCACCCAGGCCGCGACGCTGCGCGACTCGGCGAGCCGCAACGCCTCGGGCATCGCCAACCAGACGGTCCGGGGCGCAGCCCGCGGCGGCACCTGGACCAGCGTGGGACCGGACCCCATCGTCCAGGTCGTGCGCACGAGCAACACGTTCGCGGCGATGAGCGGCCGGATCGGCGCCCTCGCCATCCGCAATGACGGCACGATCATCCTCGGCGCGGCACAGGGCGGCGTGTGGACCTACGACAGCGGCACGGGCACCTGGACCTCGCGGACGAACGACGCCGACACCCAGTCCGTCGGGGCGCTGGCCATCGCGCCGAGCGACGACAACATCGTCTACCTCGGCACCGGCGAGGGCGCGCTGTCCGGCGACTCCTACTACGGCGACGGCATCTGGAGCAGCGCCGACGGCGGTGTCACGTGGACCCACGTCTCGAGCAAGTTCGCGGGACAGGCGACCTCGGCGATCGTCGTCGACCCGACCGACCCGCGGCACCTGTATGTCGCCACACTGCGCGGCCGCGGCGGCTCGCACCGCACCTCCGCGCCGGCCGAGGCGGCATACGGCGTCTACGAGTCCAGCAACGGCGGTCACACCTGGCGGCTGCGCAAGGGCACAACCGACGAGCTGCACGGCGCGACCGACCTCGTCATGGACCCCCAGCACCCCGACCACCTGTGGGCCTCCTTCTGGGGTGACGGGATCTACCGGTCCATGAACGGCGGCCGGACGTGGACCAGCGCGCTCGGCGACCTGCCGGCGGGCAACTTCCTCGAGGGCGGCACCCGGTTCGCGCTGGGCATCTCCGACCCCGCCGGTGCGGCCTCCCCGACCCTCTACACGGGCTACGACTACTTCGACCTCTCCGACGGCTACCACCCGGGCCAGATCTTCAAGAGCACCGACGGCGGGACGACCTGGACGCTGGCCACGGGATCGCCGGCCTCCGGCCCTGACTCGGTGGTCAACTACTGCAGCTCGCAGTGCTTCTACGACAATGTGGTCAAGCCCGACCCGACGAACCCCGACGTGGTCTACGCCCTCGGCAGCTACGGCTACGGCAACAGCCCCCAGTCCGGCGGCATCTACCGCTCGAGCGACGGTGGGGCGCACTGGGTCAGCCTCGGCTACGACCTGCACCCGGACTACCACGCCATGGCGTTCCAGCCGAACGACACCAGCCACATCGCGATCGGCAACGACGGCGGTGTGTGGCAGTCGAGCACCGGCGGCGGGCGACCCGCGGGACAGCCGCTCAGCGCGGCCAGCTGGGAGAACCTCAACGGAACGGTCGACCCCAACACCGCGTCGCTGATCCACTCCACCGGCCTGGCCATCGGGCAGTTCACGTCGATCGCGGCCGTCCCGAACGTGCCGGGCCAGTACTGGGGCGGCACCCAGGACAACGGGACGCTGCGCAAGTCGACCGTCAACGGCCGGTGGTTCGACCAGTCCAGCGGCGACGGCGGCGCGGTCATCGTCGACCAGACCACGCCCAACCCGTACACGACCAACTACCCGGCATACGTGTTCGGGACCTACTACGGCATCTCGCCGTACCGCTACGACCCCGCCCACGTGAACTCGATCTTCGGTAACGAAACCATCGACGGCGGGATCAACCTGAGCGACCGGGCCGAGTTCTACATCCCCTGGGCGCAGAACCGGGCCAACCCCAACCAGATGTTCCTCGGCACGTACCGGCTGTACCGGACGGACAACGCCGAGGCACCGTCCGGCGGCGACGTGACCTGGGCACCGATCAGCGGGGACCTCACCAGCGGGTGCACCGGCGCGGCGCCGAACGGTGCTCGCGGCTGCCTCATCTCCGCGGTGGGTGTCGCCGACGGCGGCGACGGCGTGTGGGTCGGCACCGACGACGCCCGCGTGATGGTGAGCCCCGACGCGGTGACGTCGGACTCCCCGACCTGGACCAGGGTCGGCGCTGGCATCCTGCCCAACCGCCCGGTCAACCAGATCGCCGTGGACCGCTCGAACTGGCGGATCGCGTATGTCGGCATGGGCGGGTTCGGTGCCGCGACGCCGGGCAAGCGCGGTCACGTCTTCGCGACGACCGACGGCGGACAGCACTTCCGTGACGCGACGGGCAACCTGCCCGACGTGCCGGTCAACTCGGTCGTCATCGACCCGTCCGACTCCAAGATCCTCTACGTCGGCACCGACGTGGGCGTCTTCGTCTCGACCAACGCGGGGCGGACCTACCACCGGTTGGGCTCCGGCATGCCGAAGGTGGCGACCTGGCAGCTCGACTACGACGCGACCAACGGCGTGCTCATCTCGGGCACCCACGGCCGCGCCGCCTTCACGCTGCAGAACCGCGGAGCCTCGGCCGCTCTCATCGTGTCGAAGGCTGACTCGGGCAAGCCGGTCGGGCCGGGTTCGACGCTCGACTACACGATCACGGTCAAGAACATCGGCAACGCGGCCGCGACTGGGGTCAAGATCATCGACCCGATCCCGGGGCACACGAGCTTCGCCTCGGCCGACAACCATGGCCGGTACAGGCACGGCCGGGTCATCTGGAAGCACCTGACCGTGCCCGCCGGGGGCCAGGTCCAGGTGCATCTGTCGGTGACCATCGCCGCGCACCTGCCGTCGTCGGTGTCCGCCATCGTCGACGACGGGCTCGTCGTGCACAGCAACGGCGGCGTCGGGACGACCGGCAGCCCGCACCCGACGGCGATCGCCGCCGCCCACGCGGTGTCGGTCGCGCCCGCCGAGCAGTCCGGCGGCGGCAAGGTCGGCACGACCGCGACCTACCACGTCGCGGTGGCGAACGACGGCTACGCCGACGACAGCTACCAGGTGACGTCCTCAGGGACCTGGGCGTCGACGGTCTACGACTCGACGTGCACCACCGCGCAGACCAGCGCGGTGGCGGTCACCTCGGGTGGGACCAGCGACGTCTGCGTCAAGGTCGACATCCCGGCCGGCGCCGGGGAGGGCGACCACGACGCCACCACGGTCACCGCGACGTCGACGGCTGACGCCTCGGTGAGCGGGACGGGGACGCTGACGACGTATGCCGCGGCCACCGACACCCTGCTCGTCGACGAGGACCTCGACGGTCCCGACGTGTCGGCGCGGTACGAGGCGGCCATGGGTAGCACGCCGTACGGCTACTGGGACCTCTCGGCGGACCCGAACCTGCCGCAGACCTACCTCACGGCGCACACCAACGTCGTGTGGTGGACCGGCAACGCCTACCCCGCCCCGATCACGCCCTACGAGGCCGAGCTCAAGGCGTTCCTCGATGGTGGGGGCCGGCTCATGATGAGCGGGCAGGACATCCTCGACCAGGCGGCCGGGACGACGGCGTTCGTCCACGACTACCTGCACATCAGCTGGGACGCCAGCGAGACCCAGAACGACAAGCCGACGGCCACGGTCAGCGGCGTTGCCGGCAACCCGGTGACGGGCGGCATCGGCTCCATACCGATCGACCACAGCGTGCTGGGCGCGGTGTACGAGGACCAGATCACCCCGATCGGACCGGCGACGGCAGCGTTCACCGACGACACCGGGGCGACCGACGCCCTCACCGTCGCCGACGGGCCGTACAAGGTGTTCTTCCTCGCCTTCCCCGTCGAGGCCTACGGCTCGGCGACCGACCGAGCGAGCCTGGTGTCCGGCGCGCTGAGCTGGTTCGCCACCCCGTAGCGGCGCGCCGCTGCTCCGTGGCCCGCTCGGTCTCACCGCCGGCGGGCCACGGGGGGCACTGCGGGGTCTCGCTCGGCGCTCAGCCGACCGGCTCGCCCGCGCCGGTGATCCAACCCGCGGCGCGGGCCTGCGCCACCGCCGCCAGCTGGGTGCGCACTCCCAGCTTGGTGAGGATGCCGCGGACCTGCGTGCGCACCGTGGAGGGAGACACCCGGCCCTCCCGGGCGATCGCGTCGACGGTGCGGCCCTCGGCGAGCTGGCGCAGCACCTGCTGCTCGCGCGGCGTCAGCCGCTCGAAGGGCTCGCGCCGGGTCAGCTCGTCGGCCCGGCGCCGGCGCAGCAGCGCGAGCAGCTCGAACCGTTCGGGCTCGCTGAGGACCGGCCGGCCCGCCAGCGCCTCCCGCACGACCTCGAGCAGCCGGGGGAAGGGAGCCGCCTTGGGAACCCAGCCGACCGCGCCCGACTCGACGGCCGCCGCCACCCGGGTCCGGTCGCTCACACCCGTCACCACGAGGACACGACTCCCGAGCCGCACCAGCGGTGCCACCAGGGTTCCGCCGTCGCCGATGGGCGGCCCGAGGTCGAGGTCCAGCAGGACGAGCCGGGGCCTGACCCGCTCGACGGCAGCCAGCACCCTCGGCACCGAGACCGGGGGCGCGAGCACGGCCTCGACCCCTTCGCCGGACAGGGCGACCCTGATCGTGTGCGCCAGCAGCTCGTGGTCGTCGACCACCAGCACCGACGCCGGCGCGCCCGGCTCGCCGCTCACGTTCAGTCCCAGTGAGACCCGACCGCCTCGGCCTCCAGGACGGGAGCCGCCCCGGAGGGAAGGGTGATCACGAACCGCGCGCCGCCGCCCGGCCGCTCACCGGCAGTGAGGTCACCGCCCTGCGAGCGCGCCAGACGACGGGCGACGTCCAGACCGAGCCCGGAGCCTCGCCCCGGGCCCGCGCCGACCCCACGGTCGAAGACCCGGTCGCCGAGGTCCGCGGGCAGACCGGGCCCACGATCCTCGACGAAGACCCGGACCACCGAGGCCGAACTTTCGGCTCGAAGGACCACCGGGCTCCCGGGCGCGTGCGCGTGGGCGTTGACCAGCAGGTTGCGGACGATGTGCGCCAGGTCGTCGGACCGTCCGAACACCCAGACGCCCTCGATCCGGCTCTCGACCTCGAGGCCCTGCCCACGCATCGTCGCGACGAGTGGCGCGAGGGCGACCGCGAGTGCCGTCGAGGCGCCGCCGGGGCTCCCGGTGCCCTCGATGAGGCGACCCAGCCGCTCCAGCTCGACGTCCATCGCGGCGCGCAGCCGCAGGGTCCCATCGGAGCCGGCGGACTCGTCCTCCCGGTCGAGGGCGGCCAGGGCCGCACGCAAGGCGCAGATCATCGACCGGGCGTCATGCACGAGGTCGGTCCGACGCGCCTCGACCACGGCGAGCAGCCGCTCGCTGTCGGCGAGCGCGCCCGTCGTGTCCTCGAGCTCGCGGTCGTGGCTCGACAACGCCTCCCGCGCGCCGGCGCCGGCGCTGGCGATCGACACCGTCCCCGCCACCAGCGTCGTCGCCGCCGCGAGGACCACCCATGACCAGGAACGGTTTTCGGCGGCCGCCACCCGGTCGAGCTCGGCGACTCCGACGAGGCCCATGACGAGCGCACCCCAGCGGGCGGACGTCCGTCCACCCTGCAGGCCCGTCCGTAGGGACAGTCCGGCGAGGGTCAGCCACAGGGCGCCGCACACCGCGTCGAGACCCGCGGCGGTCTTGAGGGACGCCTCGAGGGCGGGATGGGTCGCCCCGAGAGCCAGCGACGTGGCGAAGACGCTCAGCGCGAGCACAAAGCCGAGACCGACGATCCACTGCGGGCGTGGCCACTCGTCGGCAGGCACGACGCCCAGAGCCGGCGCCAGGAGGGCGGCGACGACGAGAGCCGCCGTGACGCGCGTCAGCCCGCCGGACACGCTCGACAGCGAGGACGCGTCGATCGTGCGGGACGCCAGGGACATGGGGAAGGTCGTCACGGCGAAGACGAGCAGGGCGCCGGCGCTGGCTGCAGCATACGGCTCGCCCGTCACCTTCCACCGCGTGTAGCGCAGCATTCCCGCACCGAAGAACAGGGCGGTTGCCACGACGTTGACGGCGTCGGCGACCGGCTGGACACCGATGCCTAGAGCGGACACCCTGCTCGAGGCCATCTCGAGGACAAGCACGGCGATGAGCGAGCCCACCAGCGCGACGGCCGCGCTGCGCATCACCAGGTCGCGCCGTGCCCCCGCGCCCAGCCATAGTCGGATGGAGGATGGTCGATAGGTCTCCCCCGGCACGCCGGCGCCCCCTTGACTCACGCGATCACCTGGCTCTGGAACCCTAGCCGATCTCGGGCCCTCAGGTAAGGGTCGAGTTGCCCCCACGGGCGAGCGCAGCCAGGCAGGGGCGCCGGCAAGGGGTGGAGCTGCGGGGCAGCCTCAGCCGACGGCGTGGCGCACCGCGACCGCCCGACCCGTATGCCGCGGCGTGCGCCGCGCCAGGGGTAGCGCGCGAGGTCCGTTGAACCAGGCGGTGAAGGCGGCGAGCCCGCCCGAGGAGACCCCGGGGTCGGCGGCCACCGGCGGCGACTCCCCGGGCTCGGCGGGACCCGGCCCGGCGGCCACCGGCGGCGACTCCCCGGGCTCGGCGGGACCCGGCCCGGCGGCCACCGGTGGCGACTCCCCGGGCTCGGCGGGACCCGGCTCAGGGGGACCCGGCCCGGATGCCGACGCCGGCGGCTCCGACCGCTCCGTCGCGGGATCGGGCGGGAAGAACAACCCCCACAGCAGCGTCACCGCCAGCGCCGCTGTGGCGAGCGAGGCGAGCCCGGACGGCTGCTGGAGGTAGTACAGGACGTAGCCGGCTCGCGGGAGGACCGCGACGGTCGCCCCGAGCAGGTCCGAGCTGCGCAAGGACCACGGGTCGACGGAGCGGTTGGCGTCGCCCTGGGTGTGCACGAGACCCTCGCTGACCGAGGACACCCGATGGGTGACCACGGAGCCAGGTCCGGAGCCTGCGCGGAAGGTGACGACCTCGCCGGGGTGGACCGTGGCCGGGGCCGGGGCGTCCAGGACCGCGTCGCCCGGCCGCAGGGTCGGCTCCATCGAGCCGGTGTGGACGATGTAGAGCCGGTAGCCCTGCTGCCAGGCCAGCGCCGCCGCTGCCGCGCCGAGAACGAGGATCAGGGCGGCGACCCGCATGGCCCAGCGTGCAGCAGGGCTGCTCATCGCTGGTCCCCCCTCGGACGGGAGCCGGTGCGGGACGGTCACGTCCCGCACCGGCGCCCGCCCCCCCTCTGGCGGGCGCCGGTGCGGGACGGTCGCGGCCCGCACAGGCGCTGTGCTGTTGTGGCTACGGCGCGATGCCCGGCTGGGTTGCGACGATCTGGAAGGCGACGGCGTGCCCGTTGAACTCGACCTGGTCCTGCTGGGTCTGCTTCTGGGTGAGCCCGAACGTCAGGGACACCTGCCCACTCGTGCCCGAGGTGAGGTTCGACGCGAGCTTGATCTTCTGCGGGACGGCGCACTGCACAGCGCCGGTGTTGTCGGTCGGGCTGCCCTCGGCGGCCGTTGCGTGCCCGTCGGCGTCCGGGACGCAGGCGGAAGAGGAGCCCGAGGAGAGGTTGTACGACGAGAAGGCCAAGCCCCCGTGGCTGTCGGAGACGGCGAAGTGCCCGTAGCGGCCGAGCCCGCCGCCCCCGAACGAGGACCCCGGCCCGGTGAAGAGGTCGAAGATGTTCTGCTCCGCCGCAGTGTCGGTCGGGAAGACCAGCCAGATGTCCTCGTTGCCGACGCTGGAGTCGGTCTGGTAGTTGATCGTCTCGGTCCGGTAGTCGGTCGGGTACAGGTTCTGGAAGTCGAGGGCGAGGCTGTCGGGCCCGGACGCCGACGCTCCTCCCGTGACGCCGGCGATGGACAGATGCAGATGGCCGGAGTCCGCGCTCAGGCTCCCCGGGTGCACATCGCTGAAGTAGGCCCCGGTCGCGTTGGTCGCTGCGGCGATCAGTCCCGCCGAGGCGGTCAGGGCGGCGACGAAGCCGCCGACCCTCCAGGCCTTGCCCTTGGGCATGTCTTACTCCCCTCACGTGGTCCGCCTCCACCGCTCCGGCGCGAGGCACCCCCAGCCTCATGGGAAGGGTTCCGGCGCGCATCCCCAACATTGTGGAGGGATACGGCGGCCTTGTCAGCGCCGGACGGGACCCGGTCGGCCCTGCGCAGCCCGGGGCACACCGCGGGACGGGGTCAACCGTCCACGATGAACGCCTCACGGGCGGCCCGGGCACGCAGGGTCCACGCCCCCGGGCGGCCCCCGCCGACGGGCCGGCCGTCGAAGCGGGTGACCGGCAGGATGCCCGCCACCGACGACGACAGGAACGCCTCGGATGCCGCCCCGGCATCCTCCGGCGTCAGCCAGCCCTCGACCGGGCGCAGACCGACCCGTGCCGCCCAGTCGAGCAGCCACGAGCGCGTCGTGCCCGGCAGGACCCCGCAGTCGAGGGCCGGCGTCGCCAGGTCGGTGCGGCCGTCGGGAGCCCGGCGGACGAGGAAGATGTTCGCCTGGGTCGCCTCGCAGAGATGACCGGAGACGGTCATGAAGACGGCGTCCTCCGCGCCCGCGCGCCGAGCCTCCAGACGGGCGTAGACGAAGTCGGCACGCGACGTGGTCTTGATCGTCGCCATCGGGTTGGCCGGGTCGCGCCGAAGGGCCGACGTCACCACCGCCACCTCCGGCACCGGCCCGATGGACGTATGCCGGGCGACCGGCCACGACTGGATGACGATGGTCGCCGTGAGCGGCTCGCCGGCCGGCGGGAGCAGACCGCGTGACGGCCACCGCCCCCGCGAGACGGTGACCCGCACCGAGGCGTCGCCGTCCGGGCCGTCGAGCCCCTCGGCGGCCAGCAGATCGGCGATCCCCTGCGCCATGGTCGGCTCGAGGTCGGTCGGGAGCGCTATCGCGAGCCCCTCGGCGGAGCGCCGCAGCCGGGCCGCGTGCTCGGTGAGCTCGGTCACCCGGCCGTGGCGGGCACGCAGCGTCTCGAAGACGCCGTCGCCGAGCAGGAAGCCCCGGTCGAACGCGGAGAGATGCTCGGCCGCGGCCGGGCGCACCATACCGTCGACCCAGACGAACCGTGGTCCCGGATCGCTCATCGCCGCCTCCCGCCGATCACGACACGTCCCGCGCGGTTGCCACGGTACCCGTCCACACCCTGGCCGATGCCTCTCCACTGCCGGGGTGACGGCCGTACCGCTGCTGCTGGAACCATGGCACCCAGGCATCCTCGCCGAGAACCGGCTTCCTCCTCACGACGCGGCAGGGGGACACACGGGGGTATGTGGGCGAGGATGGCTGTGCGCTCCTGACGCGCCACACGTCGAGCGGGACCTAGGAGGTTCGATGTCACTGAGGTCGGCCAACATCGAGAGGATCGACGCCGGGTTCTTCGACGTGCTCGTCGTGGGTGCGGGGATCAACGGTGCCGTGTCGGCGGCCGCGCTGGCGGGCCGGGGGGCAAGTGTCGCGCTGATCGACCGGGGCGACTTCGGCGCCTTCACGAGCCAGGAGTCCTCGAACCTGGTGTGGGGGGGCTTCAAGTACCTCGAGCACTTCGAGCTGCCCCTGGTCTTCCACCTGTGCCGCTCCCGCAACCGGCTCATGAAGGCCTATCCCGACAACATCAAGGAGATCAGCTTCCTCGCCGCCCTGGACGAGAAGGCGCCGTTCCCGCCGTGGTTCGCCGCGCTCGGCGCGGTTGCCTACTGGGGGATCGGGTTGTTCGGCACCCGGCGCCCACGGCTCTTCGACGCCGCGGCGACCAAGGCCCAGGAGCCCGTCATCGACACCACGGCCGTACGCGGCGGCGTCGAGTACCAGGACGCCTACCTCGTCGACAACGACGCCCGCTTCGTCTTCTCCTTCGTCCGCTCCGCGGTCGAAGCCGGTGCCGCGGTCGCCAACTACGTCGAGCTCGTGGGTGCCGAGCGGGTCGGCGACCGGTGGGTGGCGCGGCTGCGCGACGTCGACTCCGGTCAGGAGCTGACGACCTCGGCACGGGTCATCGTCAACGCGGCCGGTCCCTTCGTCGACGACCTCGACTCGCAATGGGGGCTCACGACCCGGCACCGCATCGTCTTCTCCCAGGGCATCCACCTCATCGTCCCGCGGCTGACCACCACCCGGCACGACCGGGTGCTGGCGTTCTTCGACGACACCCAACGCCTGTTCTACGTCATCCCGATGGGGCGGCGATCCGTCATCGGAACCACCGACACCCGGGTCGATACCGCCTTCACCCGGGTCACGGAGCAGGACCGCGAGTTCCTCCTCGAGCAGATCAACGCCCGTCTCGACCTGCCGCGGCCGCTGACGGCGGACGACGTCATCGCCGAGCGTTCCGGGGTGCGCCCGCTCGTGGTCCGGCGCGACGCCGACGACCAGTCCGAGGCGGACTGGACCTCACTCTCGCGCAAGCACGAGATCGAGCGGGACGACGCACGCGCCGTCGTCACCATCTTCGGTGGCAAGCTCACCGACTGCCTCAACGTCGGCGAGGAGGTCGCGGCGCACGCGGAGGCACTCGGCATACCGCTCGAGGACGACGTCGCGAACTGGTACGGCGAGCCGGCAACGGCGACGCGGACCGAGTTCTACCGGCAGGCGCGGCTGATGAAGCTCGACGCGCTGCGCACCAAGCCCGACACCGAGCCGCTCACCGACCGGCTCTGGCGTCGCTACGGCCGCCGCGCGTTCGACCTGCTCGAGGACATCCGGGCGAACCCGGCGATGGGTGAGGACATCATGGGCTCGGCCGACTACCTGCGCGCCGAGCTCCACAACGCCGCCGAGCACGAGATGATCGTGACCCTCGACGACTTCATGCGGCGGCGTTCCAAGATCGACCAGGTCGTCCGCGACCGTGACACCCTCGGATCCGACGGCCTGGCAGAGGTCGCGCAGATCCTTTTCGGGGAGGAGGCGGGTCACCGGCTGGAGGAGTATGTGGCCGCCAAGGGTCCCGGCCGTGAAGAACGTCGCTCCGCCGGGTGAGGGACCTCCTCACGGGCCAGCCGGTCCCCGGTCTCGTCGCGGCACCGCACGAGCGTCCGCCGGTGACGGGCTCGTGAGCCGGCGCATGCCTCACCGTGGGGCGTCCCGGGGGGTTCGGCGGTCCGTGACCGGGAGGGTGACGGTGAAGGTCGCCCCGCGACCGGGACCGTCGCTGTGGCCGCGGAGGGTGCCGTGGTGCGCAGTGAGGACGGATCGGGCGAGGGTCAGGCCGATGCCGCTGCCGGCCCGGTCGCGTCGGCGGGCGGTGTCGCCCCGGTAGAACCGTTCGAAGAGACGCTCGGCCTGGGCCGGGGGAAATCCGTCCCCGGTGTCGCTGACGTCGATGACGGGGTGGCCGTCGCGGACGCCGACCCGGACGGTGACCTCCCCGCCGGGGTGGCTGTGGCGCAGGGCGTTGCCGAGCAGGTTGGCGAGGACCTCCCCGAGCCGGTGCGCGTCGACGGTCACGGTCGGCGCGCCCTTGCCGGTGGCGAGCCGGAGACCGACCCCGGCCGCGTCGTACTGGGCCTGGGCTGCGGCGACCGCATCGCCGGCGAGGGCGGTCAGGGGTGCCGGATGCAGGTCGAGGTCGAGCTGGCGTTCTTCGGCCTTGGAGACGGCAGACATGTCGTCGACGAGCCGCTGCATCCTGGCGATCTGCGCGAGCATCGTGTCCCAGGTCTCGGGGGCCTCGGGCAACACCCCGTCGGCAGCGGCCTCGGTGGTCGCCAACAACGAGGCCAGCGGGTTGCGCAGCTCGTGGGCGACATCGGCGATGAGCTGGCGCCGGACCGACTCGGTGCCGGCCAACCGGTCGGCCATGGTGTTGAACGACTCGGTCAGCTCGGTCAGCTCCCGGCCCAGCCCCGGTGATGGAACGCGGACACCGAGGTCTCCGGCGGCAACACGCCCCGCCGCCTCGGCGACGGTCGAGATGGGGTCCGCCACCTGGCGGGAGACCAGCCAGGTCACGGCCAGCGTGGCCAGCAGAGCCACGAGGACCCCGACCCCGAGGGACAGGATCAGGGCCTGGCCGAACGCCTCGTCGACGTGGAACTGGGCGTCGGAGGGCAGCGTCGACGAGATCATCTCCAGGTGCCGGTGGAAGACCGGGGGCGCGACGAGGACGGCGACAACGAGGATGGTGACCGCGCCGGAGATCACGACGAGGGTCATCGCCAGGAACAGCCGCCAGACCAGCCGCGGCGCCGGCCGGGCAGCTCGCGACCGAGCGGCACGGCTCATCCCGGCCCCATCCGGTACCCCACCCCACGGACGGTCAGGACGTACCTCGGCTCGGAGGGGTCGTCGCCCAGCTTGCGCCGGAGGTGGGCCAGGTGGACGTCGACGAGGTGCTCGTCGCCGCCCCAGTCATCCCCCCACACCCGGTCGATGAGCCGCCGCCGGCTGAACGCCATCCGCGGCCGCTCCGACAGGGCCTCGATCAGGTCGTACTCGGTGGGGGTGAGGGAGACCGGCTCGCCGTCCAGCCGGACCTCACGAGGTTCCGGGTCGATCGTCAAGGCGCCGAACCGGCGCACCGGCTCCTCTGCGATCCCGGTGCCCGGGGCGGGCCCGCCTCGAGGGCGTCGCAGCAGGGTCCGGATCCGGGCGAGCAGGATCCGGGGTGAGAACGGCTTGGTCATGTAGTCGTCCGCGCCGGCGGCCAGCCCGACGAGGGTGTCGACCTCCTCGGAGCGGGCGGTGAGCATGATGATGTAGGCGTCGCTGAAGGTGCGCAGCCGACGGCATACCTCGATCCCGTCCAGGCCGGGCATGACGACGTCGAGGATGACGACGTCCGGTGGGTCCTCACGGGCCAGGGCCAGCGCCTCGGCGCCGTCGCCGGCGGTGCTCACGTGGAACCCGTCCCGGGTCAGGTATGCCGCAACCGCCTTCACCAGGGCCGGCTCGTCGTCGACGACGAGGGCCCGGTAGCCCGCTTCCGATGCCAGGACGCCGGTGCTCGCTTCGACCACGCCCCCATTATCCGGGCGATCCAGGATCTCGACCGGAGGGTCCCGCGGACTCGTCGTTGGGTCCTGGATCGGGCCGTCGCCCCGACGGCAGGCCCCCAGGGGCTTCATCGAACCTTCGTCAAACGCGCCGGGGTCCCTTCACCCGGGTCCGGCACCGTTGGTGGTGATGCGGGGGCCACCGGCCCGCTGCGAGACATCAGGGAACCAGACACCGCCGCCACGTCGGCGGCGGCACGGAAGGAGCCGGAGATGATGGGTTGGAGTGGCGGCGGCGGTTGGGGCGCCGGGAGCTGGGTCGGGATGGGTGTCGGCATGCTCGTGTTCTGGGGGTTGGTCGTCTTCGCTGTCGTGGCCCTGCTGCGCTGGTCCAACGCCGGCCGCCAACACGCCGACTATTCCCCGCAGTCGCCCGACGCGGGTCGGTCGACGGCTCTGCAGACGCTCGACGAGCGGTTCGCCCGAGGCGACCTCACCGAGGACGACTACCGGCGCCGCCGCGACGTCCTGACGGGTCGGTGAGCGTGGTGCGCACCAACGTCACGCTCGTGGTGGCCGGCGCGGCAGCCGCGGTCGTCCTCGCCGCCGGCTCGACCGTGGCCCTGGCCGCCGCGACCGGCGGCATGGGCTCGAACGGCAACGTCGCGGTGGGGCCAGGGCCCGGCGTGGGTCCGTATGCCGCCGGCAGCACCACCTCGTCGTGCACGGTCCCCGCGCTGCCCGGCAGCGTCGCTGACGTCACCCTCACCGACATGGGCGGCTACATGGGCGGCTACATGGGCGGCTACATGGGCGGCTCTGGCGGGATGATGGGCGGCTGGGCCGGGATGCGCGGGATGATGAGCCTCCAGGTCGGCCCGAGCGCGGTGACGGCCGGAACCGTCTCTCTCAAGGTCGCCAACGACGGCTCGCGCACCCACGAGCTCGTCGTCCTGCCGCTGGCCGACGGCGCCCAGGACGGCCAACGTGCCATCGGTTCGGACGGGAGGGTCGCCGAGGACGCCAGCCTCGGCGAGGCCTCGGCGACCTGCGCCGCCGGTGAAGGTGACGGGATCGCCGCCGGCAGCGACGGCTGGGTCACCCTCGACCTCGGACCCGGTCGCTACGAGCTCGTCTGCAACCTGCCGGGCCACTACGCCGCCGGCATGTACGCCGAGCTCGACGTCACCGGCTGACACCGCACCTCTAGCGCCTGCTCCCTCCCCGCCAGGGGGTTGCTAGCGGAGAGTGAGCCAGAGCAGCGAGGTGGCCCCGACCGCGATGCTGTAGATGGCGAACGGGGTCAGGGTCCGGGTGCGGAAGTAGCGGGTGAGGAAGCGCACCGACAGGTATGCCGTGACGAACGAGGCGACGCTGCCCGCCAGCACCTGACCGTGGATCCCCGCGCCCAGCGGCCCGAACAGGTCGGAGGGGACCTTCAACGCGCCCGCGGCAAGGATGACCGGGGTGGCCAGGAGGAAGGAGAACCGGGCAGCGTCCTCATGCGAGAGGCCCCGGAACAGGCCCGCGACCATCGCCACGCCGGAGCGGCTGATCCCCGGCAGCAGGGCGAGGATCTGCGCCGAGCCGATCACGATCGCGCCGAGCACGCTCAGGCCCGCCAGCCGCTGGTCGGAGGCCTGCCCGACCTCCTCGTCCTCCAGAACGCCGTCGCCGGGCCGCCTCGTGGTCCTGCGGAGGCTGGCCGTTCGGGCGACCTCGCCCATGGTCAGAGCGCCGGTATCGCCACCCTCCGCCTGCGGCGCGACGCCGGCGCCGGCGCCGGCTGTCGTCGCGGCGGCCAGGGTCGGGGTGGGGGCGCGGCGACGCAGCCGTTCGCCGGTGAGGAGCACGACCCCGTTCGCGACGAGGAAGGCCGCCGCGGGGATGGGACGGCCCAACGTGGTGCGGAACAGGTGCTCCAGCGCCAGGCCGGCGATCCCGACCGGGATCGTCGCGAGGACGATCAGCCAGGCGAGCCGCTGGTAGGGGTTCTCGATGCGGAGGTGGCGGATCGAGGTGAAGAAGCCACCGATGATCAGCAGCCAGTCGCGCCAGAAGAACAGCAGCAGCGCCGCCGCGGTGGCCACGTGCAGGCCCACGATGAACGCCAGATAGGGGGACTCGGGCGCTGACACGTCCAGATCCTTCCCCCACTGCCCTCCGACCAGGGCCGGCAGCAGGACGCTGTGCCCGAGGCTGGAGATCGGGAACAGCTCGGAGAAGCCCTGGAAGGCTCCGACGACGACGGCCTCGAGGTAGCTCAGATGGGACACGCGCTCACCTTAGGGTGGGCACCCCTGGTGTTGTTGGGCGGGCCGGCTGTCGCTCAGGGCCCTACCCCGGAGCGTGCAGCAGCCGCAGGGCGTGTGTGAGCACTGCCAGGGCGACGACCTCGACGGCCGCGACGGCGACGGCGAGGGAGGTCACGGAGCGCTCGTAGAGCCATCCCGCCAGCAGACCGCCGCCGAAGGCCGCGAGCCCTTGGACTGCGGCGAAGACCCCGTATGCCGTCGCCCGCCTCGGAGCCTGGACGACGTCGGCGACCAGGGCCTTGATCGTCGAGTCCTGGAGCCCGAACGCCAGACCCCAGACGACGACGCCGGCGAGTGAGACCCAGAGCCGGGCGCCCATGGCCAGGCCGGGGACGAGCGCGACCAGGACCGGCACGGCATACAGCACCCGGGGACCGAGGCGATCGTAGAGCCAGCCGACGACCAGCGCTCCGACCGCCTCGGCGAGCATCCCGCCGGCGTAGAGCACCGGGACGAGCGAGTCCGCCGCCAACCCGCTCACGGTCAGGTGGTACCCGATGAGCCCGAACGTCACCAGCCCCCCGGTCATCAAGCTGACCGCCGCGGCATACCAGAAGAAGACGGGTGGCAGGCCGGCGCCGCTCGCCCGAGCGAGCCACCCCGGAGCCGCCGACGGAGCGCCTGTGGGGTCGGCGTCGGCCTTCGAGTGGTAGGCCGCGGGGTCCGGCACCCGGACCCGGGTGAGGATGAGGACGACCATCGCCACCACACCCGGGATCGCGAGCACGGCCAGGCCCGCCCACAGCGCCCCGGTCACGGCCACGACACCCGCGACGAGCAGCGGACCGATGACCGCGCCGGTCTGGTCCAACGCCTTGTGGACGCCGAAGCCGCGGCCGCGGCCGACCGCCTGGGCGACGTGGGCGAGCAGGGCCGTCTTGGCCGGACTTCGCACCGCCTTGCCGGTGCGCTCGAGGAGGATCAGGGTCGAGGCGACCGCGAGACCGGCCCCGCCCACGAACGGTGACACCGCCATCAGCGGCACCGACACCAGGGTCAGGGCGTACCCGCTGATCGTGATCGCCCAGTAGCGGCCGCTACGGTCCGCCCACGGGCCGAACACGAGCCGCAGGGCGAGGGCGGCCGCCTCACCGGCGCCGGTGACGCCACCGACGAGCACCGCCCCCGCACCGAGGCTCGCGAGCAGGGGGCCGTAGACCGAGCGCGCCCCCTCGTAGACCAGGTCCGCCGTCATGCTCGTCACCCCGAACATCACCACCGCCCGCCACGGCGTCCACGCCATACCGGGCGCCGGGGTCGGTCCGGCGCCGGGGTCGGGGAGAGGCCCGGTCACCCCGCCACGCTAGACCGCCCTGCGCACCGATGAGGACCGGTCCGGGCGTGGGCCCCATCGGTGCGCAGTCGGTGCCTGTCGGTGCCTGTCGGTGCCCCGGCCTACTGTGGAGGGCGCCGGCACCGGGCCGAGCCACGCGAGCGAAGGAGTGGACCATGGCGCACGGAGACATCACCCACATCGAGATCCCGGTGAGCGACCACGCCCGGGCCGCCGCCTTCTACGGGGCGGTCTTCGGCTGGGACATCAAGGAGGCGCCCGGCTTCGAGGGCTACCCCATGTGGCAGGCGCCGAACAAGATCAGCGGCGGTGGCCTGGTGTCCCGCTCCGAGCCGTCGCAGAGCCCGGTCAGCTTCGTCGAGGTGGACTCGATCGACGACGCGCTGGCGAAGGTGGTCGAGCTGGGCGGCACCGTCCTGAAGCCCAAGCAGCCGATCAGCGAGACGAGCTGGTGGGCGAGCGTGCTCGACCTGGACGGCAACCAGATCGGTCTCTACGAGGGCAGCACCGAGACGCCCTGATCACGGCCCGGCGCGAGGGTCCGACGCTGGGCAGAGCCGACGGAACACCCCGGTGCGGGCCACCGTCGATCTGTCCCGCGTCTTGACGACCGGCCCCGCCCGGGCCTACCCCAGGCCCACCCAGGGCCGAGGTCGGTGCCTTCTCCGCGGTGACGATTCCGCGGGTTCATAGGTGCTGAGTGGAACGCCGCCGCTAACGCTCAACTCTCTCGCCGGCGGGACGATGTCCCGCCGGCCAGAGCCATTCGGTATTTGCTCGTATGTGGAGTCGAGCTGGAATTCTGCGACACCACCCCCGCAGCGGCGGGCAGCGGTCAACTCACAGCGGACTTCTTCGAAGCGCGCTACCGACCGCTCTTCCGAAGCGCATTACCGACCACTCGTCCGGCACTTCTTGGCCGAGAGCCATCCGTTCGTTTCGCGCGCTGTCAGGGGTCCCTACCCATCCCGACATGTTCGTAGGAACTCGAGACCGCGGGACCCCGAGACATGAGCACCGCCCTACGACAGACCGAACCCCTCCAGCAGGTCACCCGGACGCTGGGGCGTTCCACCGACCCGGAGCATCGACGTGTAGAAGTCGACCTCGGGATGGGTCTTGGTGACGACCGTGCCGTGCAGGCTCGGGTGGACCACGACGAACGGCAGCACGTTGCTGCGGTTGGAGCCCTCCTCGGCACCGATCTCGATGACGAGGTCGCCGCTGGCGTAGTCGGGGCCGGACATGAGCAGCGGGATGAGAGTCTTGAGGTAGTGGTCGGCGTCCTTCGGGGTGGACGGCTTGTGGGCGTTGTTGAGGTCGTCCGGGGCGATCCAGCCGACGTTGGGCAGGTCCCCGTTGCGGACGTCCCTGGCGAGGTTGGTCTCGAGAGGCACGTCGATCTGCTTGCACAGCGCCCACTCGTCGACGGCGTACGGGATGCCGCCGTTGTGGCGGACCTTCATGTACTTGCCCTGGTTGGTCAGCGCGCACGTGCCGGTCTGGGACTGGACGTAGACCTTCGCGGTGCGCCCGTGGGCGACGGCGTTGCCGTAGATCGTCTGCCCGCTGATCGGGTGCCTCTTGGGCGGCCTGTTGTCGTGGACGTTGTGGGAGGACCCGAACGCCTGGAGCAGGTAGTGCGGGAGCGACGGGTCGCCGGGGAGGGAGTCGGTCCAGCCGACCAGTTCACCGTAGTGCGCCGCCAGGGACTTGAGGTACGGCATGGCCTTCATGGCCTTGGCCCGGCTCATGTTCTCAAGGCCGATATAGACCACCTTCGTCGGAGTCACCGAAGGGGCGGCCACGGCGGCTCCAGCGGGTCCGAACAGGGGGGGACAGGCGAGCACCAGAATAGCCAAGATCTTTTTCATATTCCTTCACACATCCTACTAATTGCCCCCACTCACCCTAAGTGACACGAGACGGAGAACCGACATGAGCTAGGTATAGGTTTCGTCAAGAAATCTGGCCCACCTGTCATCGTGAATGTTCGGCTTGGGGTTATCCGGCGCGGCGTCGTGGGCTCTTGCTGGTGCGGAGGCGGTAGGGCTTGGAGCCGGTTCCGAGGATGCGAGCGTTGAAGGTGACGCGGTCTACGGCGGCGACCGGGCGGGCGTCGGGAATACGGATCCCCATTCGAAAAATGGCAGGTTGGTGGCGATCGCGACGGAGGTGCGTTCGTCTTGCGGTGATGATCTGTGGGGCACCTCGGCGCCGCGGTGGTCGATCGACCAACAGCACGTCGACGTCCGAGCCCTCATCGTCCTCACCTCGAGCCACAGACCCGAAGATGCGCAGCTGGCTACCCCGCCTCGCCCATCAGACACAGCACCTCGCGACGCGCCGCCCGCAGGACCGGGCCAACCGTGTTGTTCTGGCACCGCGACAACCGCGACATCTCAAACCTGCTCCACCCGAGCCCGGGCGACCTGCGCCCGGCTCATCCCCGCGGCGGGCGCCTCCCGCACGCCCTCCACCAGCTCGTTCCCGGCCCGACGCACGGTGGCATCTCTCCCGAGCGATCTTCGCGAGCGACTCGTCCGTGCCTCATCCATGCAAGTGCTGGGCGAGCCATGGGGTCCTGAGCCGAGAGCCCTTCCGCCAGCGCCGGGAGGATGCTTGGTCACTCGCGTGCGTGCGCCTCCTTACGACAGCGTAGGCTACGCTTGCGTAAGTTACTGATCAGTACCGACGGGAGTGGCGCCGTGACTGGAGACCGAACGCGCACGGTGATGCTCAACGGGCACGAGTACGCCTACCTGGACAGCGGCGAGGGTCCGGCGGTGCTGTTCATCCACGGACTGACCAGCTCCAGCCAGAGCTGGGCTCGCCTGGTGGACGCGCTGGATGGTGACTACCGCATCCTGGCGCCCGACCTGCACGGCCATGGTGAGTCGGCGAAGCCGATGGGCGACTACTCGCTCAGCGCGCACGCGGCCACCCTGCGGGATCTGCTCGATCGGCTCGGCATCGACCGGGTGACCCTGGTCGGGCATTCCCTCGGTG
>CAYPYK010000016.1:0-24502 GCA_964414665.1 uncultured Intrasporangiaceae bacterium
CGGGCGAGACCCTGGCCGCGGCGGTCGTGCGTGAGGTCGGTGAGGAGGTCGGGGTCACGGTCACCGAGGTGACCTACCTCGGCGACCAGCCCTGGCCCTTCCCTGCGTCGCTCATGGTCGGCTTCACCGCCAGGGCCCTGACCACAGAGCTGCGCCTCCAGGACGAGGAGATCGCCCTCGCCCGGTGGTTCACCCGCGCCGAGCTCGTCGGGGCCGTCGCCGACGGCTCGCTCCACATCTCGCCGCGGCTGTCGATCGCGCGACGCCTGGTCGAGCACTGGTACGGCGCCGAGATCGCTGCCCCGGAGGTCACCCTCCGCGGCTGAGCGGCCGACGGCCGTCGCAGGCCCCGGCGAGGTCAGGACAGGCGGGAGCGGACCTCGGCCGCCGAGGGGTTCGTCGCGGCGGATCCGTCAGCGAAGAGCACCGTGGGCACGGTCTGGTTGCCCCCGTTGACCGACATGACGAAGTCCGCGCTGCCGGGGACCTTCTCGATGTTGACCTCGGCGTAGGTCACGCCCTCGCGGTCGAGCTGGCTCTTGAGCCGGCGGCAGTAGCCGCACCATGACGTCGTGAACATCGTCACGGTGCCGGGCGTCGGGGTCGAGACGGTCATCGGGGCTCCTGGTCCGTGGTCGGCCGGCCGGTGGTGGCCGGGCGACGGGCAAGATATGCCGCGAGAGCCGCGGCATACCTTGTGGGAACCGTATGCCGCCCCGGAACCTTCCCCGAGGGCCGGGATGGCCGCCGATCGGTGACGGGGGCGTCTGCGAGGATCGGCCCTGATGCCGACCCCCCTGCCCGTCCACCCGAACGCCGACGCCGTGCTCGAGGCCCTCGACCCCGAGCAGCGCGAGGTCGCCGCGCACCCGAGCGGCCCGATGTGCGTGCTCGCCGGCGCCGGCACCGGCAAGACCCGGGCGATCACCCACCGCATCGCCTACGGCGTCCTCTCCGGTGCGCAACAGCCCCAGCGGGTGCTCGCCGTCACCTTCACGGCCCGCGCGGCCGGTGAGATGCGGACCCGCCTGCGCGACCTCGGCGTGGGTGGGGTCTCCGCGCGCACGTTCCATGCGGCCGCCTTGCGCCAGCTGCACTACTTCTGGCCGCACGCGGTCGGCGGGGCCTCGCCGGACGTCATGAGCCAGAAGGCCGGAACCGTGGCCGAGGCGACCGGTCGGCTGCGGATGCGCTTCGACCGGGCAGGGATCCGCGACCTCGCCGCCGAGATCGAGTGGTCCAAGGTCTCGATGCTCACCCCCGACACGTATGCCGCGGCCGTGCAGCGGACCCGGCGAGAGCCGCCGGGGCTCGACGCCACCGCCATGGCTCGGGTCATCGCTGCCTACGAGGAGGTCAAGACCGAGCGGGGGCTCATCGACTTCGAGGACGTCCTGCTCCTCATGGTCGGCATCCTCCAGGAGCACGGCGACGTGGCCCGGGCGGTGCGCGAGCAGTACCGCCACTTCGTCGTCGACGAGTACCAGGACGTCAACGCCCTCCAACAGCGCCTGCTCGACCTGTGGCTGGGCGGCCGCGACGACGTCTGCGTCGTGGGCGACCCGGCTCAGACGATCTACTCGTTCACCGGGGCCACCCCGCAGCACCTGCTGTCCTTCCCCACCCGTCACCCGGGTGCGCGGGTCGTCCAGCTGGTCCGCAACTACCGTTCGACCCCCCAGATCGTCGCGCTGGCCAACCTCGTGGTCCGCGGCCCGAGCGGCACCCAGCGCGGGCACAGCGTTGTGCTGCAGGCCCAGGCCGCCGACGGGCCGGCGCCCACGCTCACCGAGCAGCCCGACGACCCGGCGGAGGCGGCAGCAGTGGCCGAGGCCATCGCCGCCCTGGTCGCCGGGGGACACCCGCCGGCCCAGATCGCCGTCCTGTTCCGCACCAACGGCCAGAGCGAGCTGTTCGAGGCGGCCCTCGCCGACCGCGACGTGCCCTATCTCGTCCGTGGCGGCGAGCGGTTCTTCGGCCGCAAGGAGGTGCGTGACGCGATCGTCCTGATGCGCGGGGCGGCCCGCTCCGACGACGGCACCGTGCCGCTGCCCGACCTCGTCCGCGACGTGCTCGTCGGCGGCGGCTGGACCCGGCGGCCACCGGCCAGCGGCGGCGCGGCGCGCGAGCGCTGGGAGTCCCAGGCAGCCCTCGCGGCTCTCGCCGACGATCTCGACGCCACGACGCCCGACGCCCGGATGACGGCGTTCGTCCGCGAGCTCGACGAGCGGGCGGCCACCCAGCACGCCCCGTCGGTCCAGGGCGTCACCCTGGCGTCCCTGCACGCGGCCAAGGGCCTGGAGTGGGACACCGTGTTCCTCGTCGGGTGCTCCGACGGCTTCCTGCCGATCTCGATGGCCGACACGGCCGAGGCGATCGAGGAGGAGCGACGACTCCTCTACGTCGGCGTCACGCGTGCCCGCCGCCGGCTGGCGCTCAGCTGGGCAGCGGCACGCACGCCCGGAGCGCGGGGGACCCGCCGCCCGTCCCGCTTCCTGGACGGCACGGCGAGCATCCTCGGCGAGGGGGCGCGCAGCCGCCCCAAGAAGGCCCGCACCGCAGCGTCGGCGCGGCGCGGCGCCCGACGCCACGCGGGCCCGATGGCCTGTTCGGGCTGCGGAGCGGACCTGTCGACGGCTGCGCAGCGAACGACGGGACGGTGCTCGGCGTGCCCGCCGACCTATGACCCCGCGCTGTTCGAGCGGCTGCGTGAGTGGCGGCTCGGGGTGGCCAAGGGTGACGGTGTCCCGGCCTACGTCGTGTTCACCGACGCGACTCTCACGGCCATCGCCGAACGGACGCCGGCGGACCATGCGGGCCTGACGGAGATCACCGGCGTGGGACAGCGCAAGCTCGACCTCTACGCCGCCGACGTGCTGGCGATCCTCGACGAGTTCCGCTGACCGTGCTGTCCCGCATCGAGGGGGATGTCGTTGTGCCGCAACGGTGTCGACGCGCGCTGGCGACGCAGCAACCCGGCCCGACATTCCCGGGCGCGGGGGCCGGAGCAGATCCGGCGGCCAATTCCGTTGCACCCCTGCGGGCAGGGGACTTAGGCTGACCGCACTACTACCGCGCGGGCGCCCGACCCGCCGGCGCCACGAGCAGCAGTGAGGAGGGTCGACCCTTGATGATGACGATCGCCATCGCCGCGACGGCAGCCTGCGCCGCCGTCCTCGCCACGCGCTCCCGCCACGGGTCCGACCAGGTCCTCGCGGGTATCTTCGGCGCCGGCACGGGGACGACTGTGCCCGCCACCGTGGTCGTGCGCATGGACGATGACCAGTTCGCCACCCGCACCGACCGCTACGTCGCCCCGACGACCGGAGTCGTGTCTCCGCACCTCATGGCACCGCCTGGCTAGGCCAGACCTGGAGCAGCCACGAGGCCGCGGAACCCGACAACCGGGATCCGCGGCCTTTTCCGTATGCCGCTCGCTCGGCAGGCCGCCGACCCACCCACCGACCACCACCCGACCGACAGAAGACCGCGCCGCACCAGGCGCACCACGAGTGCCGTGACCGGCCCCGGACCGGGGCAGCGGCGAAGGAGGTGAGAACCCGTGCAGCTGACCGACCTCATCGACCTGCAGGAGGCGACCGTGACGACGGGTGAGGGCATCCCGTGCCGGGACAACGACGCGGAGCTGTGGTTCGCCGACACCCCCGACGGTGTCGAGTTCGCCAAGGCTCTGTGCGGCACCTGCCCCGCGCGGGCGGCCTGCCTGCGGGGCGCGCTCGACCGCAGCGAGCCCTGGGGAGTCTGGGGTGGCGAGCTGTTCGAGGCCGGCGTCGTCATCCCGCGCAAGCGCCCGCGGGGACGGCCCCGCAAGGACGCCGTCGCCGCCTGACCCACCGGCGGGGGACCGCGCCGGCGTGGCACAGGGGCCACGCCGGCGCGACACCCGGCCGACCAGCAGGCACCGGCGAGATCACCGGACCTGACGAGACATCACATCTGTACGGAGGAGAACCATGTACCGCAGACGCGTCCAGCAGCTGCGTCGCACCCAGCACGAGGTGCGCACGCACGAGGAGCGGCGTCGGGTGCTGCAGCATCTCGAGCGCGAGCGCATGCTCGCCCAGATGCACCAGCTGACCCGATGAGCCCGCCCCGACCGTCCGCCCCGGAGGCGCCCGCCTCCGGGGCGGACGGTCGTCGGCTCGCCCCGCTCCACCCGAGGTCGCTCCGGCCCGGGTCGGCGCGCGGGGCCCTCTGGACGGCCGTCGGCGCACCCTTCCTGGCTAGGCTGGGTCGATGGTCACGCTGAACATCGCCCAGGACCGTGAGGCCGACCGCGTGCTGAGCGAGGACCCCTTCGCCCTCCTGATCGGCATGCTGCTCGACCAGCAGTTCCCGATGGAGCGGGCCTTCGCCGGCCCGGCGACCATCCTCGCCCGATTCTCCACCCTCGACCCGGCCGCAGTCGCGGCGGCCGACCCCGAGGCGTTCGCCGACCTGTGCGCGACCCCGCCGGCGGTCCACCGCTACGGCCGCTCGATGGCGGGCCGGATCCAGCAGCTCGCCCGGGTCGTTGTCGACGACTACGCCGGGGACGCCGCCTCGATCTGGACCACTGCCGTCGACGGTGCGGCGCTGGTGGGCCGGCTCAAGGCCCTGCCGGGGTACGGCGACCAGAAGGCCCGGATCTTCGCGGCCCTGCTCGGCAAGCAGCTCGGCGTCCGGCCCGCCGGGTGGGAGACCGCCTGCGGGGCGTATGCCGAGCCCGGCTCCTTCCGCTCCGTCGCGGACGTCGTCGACCCCACGTCGCTCCAGAAGGTCCGCGACGTCAAGAAGCAGGCCAAGGCCGCCGCGAAGGCCGCCCAGGACGCGAAGGACTGAAAGAGGTTGTCCGACGGAGATGCCGGCGATGCCGCGGGAACGCCTGAACCGATGACCTGCGCCACCTGCGGTACGCAGCCGGGAGCCGCGGACGCGGTGGCCGCCGCCCGGCTCACCTGGACCCGGGGCGTCGAGGAGGGCCGGGCACGGTGGACGTGCGACCGATGCAGCCGTGACCACCTGCGCAGCATCGAGGGCAAGCTCGACTCGGCCTGGTGGTGACTGTGCCGAGGCGGACGGGCCGCGAGCGAACCGCCCACCGGACCACGGGGCCCGTTGGCTCAGCCCGAGGCGACCTCGGCGAGCCAGGGGTCGACGACGGCGTGGAAGGCGTCCGTGCGGGTGCGCCGGACGCAGTGCTCGGCGCCGGGGACCACCTCGACGCGGACCCCGGGTGCCGCCTGCTCGCGAAGTAGCTCGGGCAGTGGCGGCGGCCAGAGCACGTCGTCGGTGCCCGTCACGAGCAGTGTCGGCACCTCGAGCGATGCCATGGTGAGCCGCCAGTTCACCTCGGAGCGGAGCCGTCCGGTGGCGGCGAGCCCCTCGTCGGTCTGCAGCTTGGCCCGGGCCCACGGCTCACGCTCGACGTCGGGCCACCCCGGGTTGGCCTCGAGACCGTCCTGGCGCCCCCAGGCCGGGTCGGCCCGGAACCGGGCGAGGTAGGCGACCTCCCGGGCCGCGAACTCCAGCCGGTCCTCCTCGCTCTCGGCGTCACCGACCCCGAGGGCCGGGTCCTCGAGCACGAGTCCGCTCACCAGGTCGGGCCGGGCCAGGCCGACGCCCGCGGCGACCCCGCCCCCCATCGAGTGCCCGACGAGCGCCGGACGGCCCTGGCCCTCCTCGGCGAGCCGCTCCAGCACCGCGACGGCGTCCTCCACCATGAGCGAGGGCGGCCAGCCGGCGAGCTGGTCGTGGGTGAACCGGTCGGAGCGGCCGTGGCCCCGGGCGTCGAGCGACCAGAGCCGGTAGCGGCCCGACCACCGGGCCACGGCGTCACCCCAGCACTGCCCCGAGTCGGAGTAGCCGTGCAGGAGAAGCAGGCTGGGCCCGGACGGCGGGCCACCGAGACTCCAGACGGCGATCCCGCCGACGCTCGCGAACGGCATACCGTGGGCGGTCGTCACGGCACGGCCGGCGGTAGGGCGGCCTCGTCCATGCCCGGCAGGTGGGCGCAGATGAGGTCGCGGATGGGGACCGTCCCGCCGACCTGGCAGAGCACCCCGATCCCGCCGAGCCACACCCGGTGGATGAGGAGGTACTCCGGCGGGAGGTTGAGCTTCATGCCGACGAGGAACTGGGGCTTGCGGGGGTCCTGGACGTGGGCGGCGACCGAGCGCAGCCAGGAGCGGCTGAAGGTGAACTCCTCGTGCCGCAGCGGGTCGATGAACGGCGAGAGGTAGGCGAGCAGCTCGTCGGGGTCGACCTCGAGGTTGCCCCGGATGAAGCCCTCGCGGCGCAGACCGCCGGTCATGCCCGCGGCGTCGCCGGCGAGCGCGAGGCTGAGCAGCTCGCCCATGGCGGTCGGTAGCCCGTGAGGGAGCCGGTTGACCGCGCCGAAGTCCATCACGCCGAGGCGCCCGTCGGGGGTGATCCGGAAGTTGCCGGGGTGCGGGTCGGCGTGGAGCAGCATCGCCCGGTTCGGTCCGCGCAGGAGGAACTCGAGGTAGAGCTCGGCGGCCTCGTCACGCTCGTCCTGGCCACCGGTGGCGATGATGCGGGACAGCGGTGTGCCCTCGACCCACTCCGAGACCAGCACGTGCTCCGAGGAGACCAGGACATCGGGGACGAGGACGTCGGGGTCGCCCCGGAACGCCCGCGCGAAGGTCCGCTGGTTGCTGGCCTCGAGGGTGTAGTCGAGCTCCTCGCTCATCCGGGCCATCAGCTCGTCCATGATCGGCTTGACGTCCATCCCCGGGATCCATGTGCCGGCGAGCCGCGCCACCCGGGAGAGCTGGGTGAGATCGCTCAGCAGGGCCGGCCCGGCGCCGGGGTACTGGATCTTGACCGCCACCTGCCGGCCGTCGCGCCAGACCGCCTTGTGCACCTGCCCGATCGAGGCCGCGGCGGCGGGGATGTCGTCGAAGTCGACGAGCTTGGTGCCGTTCCACCGAGGGCCGAGCTCGCTCGCCAGCGCGGCGTGGACCTGGTCGCGCGGCATCGGCGGGGCGGAGTCCTGCAGCTTGGTGAGGGTCGCCCGGTAGGGGCCCGCGAGCTCCTCCGGCATCGCGGCCTCCATGATCGACAGCGCCTGCCCGAACTTCATCGCCCCGCCCTTGAGCTGCCCGAGGACCGAGAACAGCTGGTCGGCCGTGCGCGCCTGCAGCTCGGCGGCGACGAGCTCGGCAGAACGCCCGCCGACCCGCTTGCCGATCCCCATCGCGCTCCGTCCGGCGTACCCGAGCGGCAGCCCGACCAGCTTGGCGGTCCGCGCGAAGGACCGGCGGGGGATGTCACTCACCCGGTCATTGTGTCCTGTCCGCCCTTGGCGGGGCCTGAGGGACCCACGGCGGCGGGAGCGACGGGTGCCCCACACCGACATCCGGGGTGAGCCGGCCAGTGCCGGTGCACGACGGTGGGCCACGGCGGAGCGACCTCGACGGAGACGCCGGGCATGGGCGCCGAGCCGTCGAGCCAGCCGGTCACGAGCAGGGCGGCCAGTGTCGTGACGAGCGGGCCGAGCCGGGGCCCGGCGTCGACGGCGTCGGCAGCCTCGGGCACTCGTCCTGGCCGCTGGGCCCGGACCAGCGGCCAGGACGGGTCGAGGTCGGCCCGCAGCAGGTCGTGGCAGGCCAGGCAGGACGTCACACCGGGCAGGACGAGCGGACCCAGGGTTGCGGCGCCGTCATCGCAGGTCAGGGCGAGGTGAGGGATGCCGTGGGCCTGCCACGACGCACCGGCCCCGACCGCAGGCAGGCAGGAGCCGGTGAGGACGACCAGGTCGGGGTGGAGGGCGGAACCCTCGGTCAGGCACGCCTCGGCGGCGTCCGCGGCATACGCCCCGCCGTCGACCCGTCCGACGCCTAGCCGGCGCAGCAGGGCCACGAGCGAGTCGGGGACGGGTCCGCGGCCGTCGACGACGACCCAGGACGGTCCTGGGGAGGTGCTCATCGGGGCCTCCCGGCGAGGTGCACAGGCTGAGGCCGCCAATCTCGCACAACGCGGCCGGGCGGGGTGTGCGTCGTCCACAGGCCCGCGTGGGTTACGTCGTAACCGGCGCGGCGGGTGAGTGCGCTCGTTACGTTCGGATCATGCGAACCATCCGACTGACCTCCCTCGTCGCCGGGGCCGCCATCATCTGTGTCGCCGCACTCACGACCGGAGGGAGCTCGGCGTCCGCTGCCGACCCCGTCCCCGACGGAGCGGTCTTCGTCGTCACGACCCCCTTCCGGCTGTTCGACACTCGCACAGGTGCGGGTGTGCCGGGCGGGACCGCGGGCAGGCTGCGCGGCGGCAGCGTGACGACGGTCCAGGTCGCTGGGGGGACCGTGCCCGCCGAGGCGGTCGCCGTCGTCATGAACGTGACGTACACGGGCACCACGCCCGGTGGCTGGATCCGGGTGGACGCTGCGGGCACCCCGCGGACCGGCACGGCCAACCTCAACAAGACCTTCTCGGGCCCGCAGCCGAACGAGGTCACGACTGGCCTCAGCTCGGCCGGGGCGATCCAGGTCACCAACACCGGGAAGGCCACGCACCTGATCGGTGACGTCCTGGGCTACTACGTGCCGGGCGCCACCGTGGAGACCGGGGCCGTCGGAGACATGGGACCGGCCGGTCCTGCCGGACCCAAGGGCGACACCGGGGCGATCGGGCCGATCGGGGCGACCGGGGCGACCGGACCCGCTGGCCCCACGGGCGACACCGGGGCCGCTGGTCCGGCCGGACCGGGCGCCGACCAGTTCGGGACCAACACCGGCACCTTCGCCGCCGGCTTCGGTGCGGACTGCACCGTCGGCCAGGTGACCCTGTTCGCCGGGGACGTCGGCAACGGCCTCCCGGCGAACGGGCAGGTGCTCCCGGCCTTCAGCAGCCCGGCGCTCTTCACCGTGCTGGGCGCGACCTACGGTGGGGACGGGACGTCGACCTTCGGGCTCCCCGACCTACGCTCGGCCGCCCCGAACGGGATGACGTACTTCATCTGCGACGAGGGCATCTTCCCCGGCCGCAGCTGACGCTCCCGCCCGTCCGGGGTCTCGACTCCGGGACGGGCGGCCCGGCGCACCCGACAAAGGCGCGGCCCGGGGGTGCACCGGGGCCGCGCCTTGGTGGCGAAGAGGGTCAGGCCTTGCCGAGAATGCGGTTCAGGTTCGTGCCGCAGACCGGGCACTGGCTCTTGGCCATCCGCCGCCCGTTCTCGGACACGACGACCTTGCCCTCGGCCTCACGCTTCGCCTTGCACTTCACGCAGTAGAACTCACCCTTGTAGGTCTCGTCAGCCATTGAGGTCCTCTCCTCGCCGTTGTCGCCGCAGTCGCGGCCTGGACCGCCCAAGCCTAAGCCAGTCCGAGCACGAATGCCCGCACGGACGGGGGTGCGGGATTAGGGTCGACGTCGTGGAAGAGAACGGCCGGACGGGCGGGGTGGAGGTCCGGCGGAGCAAACGGCGCCGCCGGACGGTCAGCGCGTACCGAGAGGGGTCCCGGACCGTGGTCCTGATCCCCGCGACCTTCTCGCGGGCCGAGGAGCACGCCTGGGTGGACCGGATGGTGTCTCGGCTGGAGGCCGGCGAGCGGCGCCGGCGACCCACCGACGCGACCCTCGCCGCGCGGGCCGCGGACCTCTCTGCGCGCTACCTGGGCGGCCGGGCCACGCCGTCGAGCATCCGGTGGGTCGGGACGATGACGACGCGCTGGGGGTCGTGCACCCCGGGCGACGGGACGATCCGGATCTCGGACCGGATCCGAGGTATGCCGGGCTACGTCGTCGACTACGTCGTCCTCCACGAGCTCGCCCACCTGCTGGTGCCCGGCCACGGTCGAGCATTCTGGGCGCTCCTCGAGGACTATCCGCGCCTGGAGCGGGCCAGGGGGTTCCTCGACGGGGTGTCGAGGGCCAAGGGGATCGACCTCGGGGACGAGGACCTCGACGGCGAGGCGGCGTCCGGCGGGTGAGGGGTTCGCAAGGGCCCTGACGCCAACGGGTTTCGCCCCGGGAGGTCGGGGGTCCGGTCAGCCGGTGTCGCGGGCGCCCGGGGCCACCGCTCGGCACGCCGCCACCAGCTCGGCCAGCTCCTCGGGCGACCCCGGTGGCAGGGCGTCGACCGGCCACCAGCGGACGTCGAGGGACTCCGCGGTGACCACGGGCTCGGCGCCGCTCGGGGCGACGGCGGCGAAGCGGATGTCGAGGTGCTCCCGGCAGCGCCCGAAGTCGCCGACGAGGACGTGCCGGTTGAGATGCACCGGACGGGGCCATGGGGTGAGCCCGGCGATCCCGGACTCCTCGCGGCACTCGCGGGCCGAGGCGGCATACACACCGGCGTCCTCGGCCTCGAGGTGCCCTCCGAGCTGGAACCACATCCGGGCCCGGCGGTGCAGCGTGAGCAGGACCTCGGCGCCGTCGTGGGACATCACCAGACAGGATGCCGTCAGGTGCGCGGGGGGCCCGCCCTTGGCGGTGGCGGCCGGGTGCGCCTCGAGGTGCTCCACGAACTCGTCCCGCGCCGCCCCCTGGGCCGCGTCGGGCGGCGTCCAGGTCCTCAGCAGCTCCAGGGCGTCGGCACGCAGATGGGCGTGTCGCGCGGCGAGGTCCCCGTCGCCGGCCCAAGGGCCCACCGGCGCTGGACCGGATGCCGTGGGGTCGCCGCTCACGGCTGCCGGCCGGAGGCGTCGTCCTCGCCGCCCCTGAGCATGGCGTCGAGCTCGGCGTCGACGTCGTCGCGGTGGGCGCCGCTGCGCTCGACGTAGCCCAGCGGGTCATCGAGGTCGCTCGGGCCAGGCGCGACGTCGGGGTGTGCCCACGCGCGGTCCCGGGCGGCCTGGCCACCGGAGGCCTCGAGGGCGCCGAAGAGGTTGGCCGCCTCGCGCAGCCGCCGTGGGCGCAGCTGCAGCCCGACGAGGGCCTCGAAGGTCTTCTCGGCGGGCCCACCGCTCGCCCGGCGTCGGCGGACCGCTTCGCCGAGCGCCTCGACCTGGGGCAGGTGCGGGGCGGTGGCCCGGATCGTCACGACGTCGACCCAGCCCTCGACGAGCGCCAGCAGGGTCTCCAGACGATCGAGCGCCGCCAGCTGGGCGGGGGAGTGGTGCGGCGCGAACAGCTTGTCCTGCAGGGCGTGCTGGAGCTGCTCGGCGTCGGAGCTGTCGACGGCGCCGAGGGCCTGCTCGATCCCGTCGGTGTCGATGGTGATGCCCCGGGCGTAGTCCCGGACCGCCGACAGCAGCTGTGGGCCCAGCCAGGGGACTCCGGCGAACAGCCGCGCCCGGGCAACCTCGCGGACCGCGAGGTAGAGGCGGACCTGGGCGAGGTCGATCTCGAGGCCCTCGGCGAAGGACGCGACGGCGGCGGGCATGAGCGCCACGGTCGGCGCGGGCACGATCGGCAGCGAGACCTCGCACCCGGTGAGAATGTCGCCGGCGAGGGCCCCGACGGCCTGGCCGAGCTGCAGCGAGAACATCGACGCGCTCATGCGCCGCATCATGGGCGCGACCTGGCCGAGCATCGCTGCAGGGTCGATGCCATCGGGCAGCACACCCTCGGGCAGCCCCACCATCTCGGCCAGGCCGGTCTCGCCGAGCTCGCCGCTCTCGGCGAGCTCGGTGAACCGGCGGAGCTGGGTCGACATGGCCTCTGAGATCGCAGCCGTGACGCCGGAGGCCACCGGCTCGACGAGGGTGGCCCAGGTCGGCATGGTCGCCTCGACCCACTCGGCGGCGCTCCACGCAGCGCCGCGCAGGTCCGGGGCGCCGAGGTCGGTGACGGTGTCGAGCCAGAGGCCGGCGACGTCGACCGCCTCGTCGGCCGCCGCCCGCTCGCGGTCCCCGGCGAGGGAGTCGCCCTGGGAGGCGACGACCTTGCGGGCGATGTCGGTCGCCAGGGTGAGCGCGACCGGCCCCTCCTCCTCGGGAGCGCTCATCATCGCCTGGACCTGGGAGGCGACCGCGGCGAACATCTGCGGGTCGATGTCCTCCAGGCCCATGCCTTGGACCATCTCGACCAGGCGAGGGTCCACCGGTGCGCCGCCGGTCAGCCCACGCAGCACCTGTTCCAGCTCCGGGGGCAGGCCCGAGACGTCCTCGGGGCCCTCGTCCGGCTCCGGCGTCAGGGGGTCGCGCGGCTCGCTCACGGCGTCTCCTCAAGAATCCTTGACAGGATGTGGTCTCATCTAGCCAACCACGCCGGACCCAAGACAGTTCCCGAGGAGCCGCATGACCCTCCAGCCCGACCCCACCGAGGGTGACGCCGTCGCCCTCGTCGGCGTGCGCGAGGAGGCTCTCTCGGTCGACGAGGTCCTAGCCGCGGTGCGGCATCCGGCCTGCGGGGCAGTAGCGCTGTTCGTCGGGGTCGTCCGCGACCACGACCACGGCCGCGGGGTGGAGCGGCTCGACTACTCCGCCCACCCGAGTGCCGCCGACGAGCTGGCTCGGGTCTGTGAGGTGGTGGCGGCCCGCACCGATGCGGTCCGGATCGCCGCCGTCCACCGGACCGGGCCACTGGCGATCGGCGACCTCGCCGTCGTCGCGGCGGCCGCCGCGCCGCATCGCGACCAGGCGTTCGTGGCGTGCCGCGACCTCATCGACACCCTCAAGGCCGAGGTCCCCGTCTGGAAACACCAGGTGTTCGCCGACGGTGTGAGCGAGTGGGTGGGGCTGCCGTGACCCTCCTCCCCGACGGCGGGTCGCCCAACGACCCGTCGACCGACGGCCTGCCCGCGCCGTCCGCGCCGTCCGCGCCTCCGGTCCCGGCAGACAGAGCCGGGCGCCTCGTCGGCACCCTGCTGACGGCTGTCTTCCTGCTTCTCGCGCTGGGCGCCGTCGGCGTCTTCGTCCCGCTCCCATATGTCGTGTTCAAGCCGGGCCCCGCGACCGACACCCTCGGCACGGTCGACGGGAAGCCGGTCATCAGGGTGCCGCCAGGTACGAGGACCTACCCCACGACGGGCAGCCTCGACTTCACGACGGTCCGGGTCCTCGGTGGGCCGGGTGTCCAGGTCAACGTCTACGACGTCCTCCTGGGCTGGCTGAGCTCGAGCGAGGCGGTCTACAAGGACAGTGAGGTCTTTCCGCCGCAGTCGACCGAGAAGGAGGTCCAGCAGGAGAACCAGATCATGATGACCGACTCCCAGCAGGTCGCCGCCGCTACGGCACTCACCGCCCTCGGGACCACGGTGCCCGAGCACGTCACCGTCGCCGCCGTGCCCGAGGGGTCGCCGGCCGCCGGCAAGCTCGAGGCCGGTGACCAGCTGCTGAGTATCGGCGGCACACCGGTCACCGACTCGGCGTCGGTCCGCGCCGCCGTCCAGGCCCACAAGCCCGGAGAGAGCCTGGCGGTCCAGGTGCGCCGCAAGGGCACGACCTCGACCGTCACGACGTCGACGGCGGCCGGGTCCGACGGCTCGACCATCATCGGGATCCTGCTCGGCATCGCCTACGACCTGCCAGTGGACATCGCCATCGACGCCGGCGGCGTCGGCGGCCCGTCGGCGGGGATGATGTTCACCCTCGGTATCTACGACGTGCTGAGCCCCGGTGCCCTGACCGGTGGCCGGAAGATCGCCGGCACCGGCACGATCGAGCCGGGCGGCGGGGTCGGCCCCATCGACGGCATCGCCCAGAAGATGGTGGGCGCGCGCGACGCGGGGGCGACGTGGTTCCTCGCCCCCGAAGCCAACTGTCCCGAGACCGTCGGGCACGTCCCCGACGGGATGCACGTCCTCAAGGTGACCGACTTCGACTCGGCGCTGGCCGCGGTCAAGGGCATCGCGGCCGGGAGCACCGCGTCGCTGCCGGTCTGCGCCGCCGGCTGAGGCTCGGCCGTGGGCGTCGGTCAGTCGGCCAGTGTCGCCAGCATCGCGTCGATGAGCCCAGGCGCCAGGCGCTCTCCGCGGGCCACCGCGTCGTCGCTGTCGTGCTCGCGCTGTCGGATGAGGCAGCGCGAGGCTCCGTCGCGGGTCACCGCCACCACGAGGCGGATATCGTGCCGGCCCGGGTGCCTGGCCAGCCGCTGGGTGGCCTCCTCCGGGTCATCCGGAAGGTGCTCGTCGGCCCCCGGAGGGAGCACCAGCCGCTCCACGGCGAGGGCGCAGCCGGCGACCGTGTCGGGCCAGGCGATCCGGCTCAGCATCGTCTCCAGCGAGGCGGTGTCCGGGAGGTCCTCCTGCTCGACCGCGGTGAGCGCGCCGGGTGCCCGGTCGGCCACGTCGAGGTGGTCCGCGAGGTGCGGCTCACGGATGACCAGCTCCGCCGTCGGGACAAGCGCGAACAGCCGCGGACCCTGGTCCCAGCCGCGCGTGGCGACATACCGCTCGGTATCGAGGGCGACGATGTCGAGGGGGTCGGTCGTGGGCTGCGAGGCGACGGGCACCGGCACATCGTGCCCCATGGCACCTCACCGGTCCCATCCGCGTTCAGCACCAAGAGATAGGTTGTCGACACATCGGGCGGAGAACCCGCCCCCCCGGCCAGGCGAGGAACGAGCTGACGTGAGCCAGTCCGAGTGGTTCGACGGACCCGACCCCGAAGAAGGGTCGGGCGGCCCCGGCGAGGGCGCGCAGGGCGGCCCGCCGAGCGGGTTCCCCGCGGGGGGAGCAGGCCTGCGACGCCGTGGGGGGCCCCTGCTGCCCACCGTGGGCATCCTCGTGGTGCTGGCCATCCTCGGCTCGCTCGCCGCGGGGATCTTCACCGACCTGTGGTGGTACGAGTCGGTGGGCTTCCGCAGTGTCTACCTCACCGAGCTCGGCACCAAGGTGCTGCTGTTCGTCGTGGCGGGCCTCGTCACGGCCGGTACGGTCGGCATCAGCCTGATCGTGGCCTACCGGACCCGTCCTCTCTATGTTCCGACCACGCAGGCCCAGCAGGTGCTCGACCAGTACCGCCAGGCCCTGGACCCGCTGCGCAAGATCGGCGTCATCCTGGTGCCGTCGGTCCTCGGCCTGCTCGCCGGCTCCGGGACGATGGGCGCCTGGAAGACCTACCTGCTGTGGCGCAACGCCGTGCCCTTCGGCAAGAAGGACCCCCAGTTCGGCCTCGACATCGGCTTCTTCGTCTTCACGCTGCCGTGGCTGCAGTTCGTCGTCAGCTTCCTCACGGTCGTGCTCGTCCTGTCGCTGCTGGCGGCCGCCTTCACCCACTACGTCTACGGCGGTCTCCAGCTCCCGGGCCGCGGGCGGAGCACCCGGGCCGCGTTCATCCACCTCTCGACGATCGGCGCGCTGCTCGCCCTGGTCCGGGCGGCGTCGTACTGGCTCTCCCGCTACAGCCTGTCCACCACGAACGGCGACCTCTTCACCGGTATCACCTACACCGACTCCCACGCGGTGATGCCGACCAAGGCGATCCTTGCGGTGGCCGCGGTCATCTGCGCCGGGTTCTTCCTCACCTCGATCTGGACCCGGAGCTGGCGGGTGCCGTTGATCGGCGTCGGCCTCCTCGTCGTCATGGCGGTCGTGGTCGGCGGGATCTACCCGGCCCTCGTGCAGTCGATCAAGGTCAAGCCGTCCGAGAAGTCGCTCGAGTCCACCTACATCCAGCGCAACATCGACGCGACCCGGTCGGCGTTCGGCATCGACGCGATCAAGACGACCACCTACTCGGCGACGACCAACGTGGCCGCGGGCCAGCTGCGGGCCGACGCCGCGACCATCCCCGGCATCCGCCTGGTCGACCCCAACGTCGTCTCCCCGACCTTCAGACAGCTCGAGGGACTACGGCAGTACTACGTCTTCCCCGACACCCTCGACGTGGACCGCTACACCATCGACGGCAAGGCTCAGGACGCCGTCGTCGCAGCCCGCGAGATCAACCTCGACGGGGTGCCGGCGGGTCAGCGCAACTGGCTGAACGACCACACGGTCTACACGCACGGCTACGGGTTCGTGGCGGCCTACGGCAACCGGCGCACCGCCGAGGGCGACCCGGTGTTCTTCGAGAGCGGGCTGTCCACCTCGGGTGCGCTGGGCCAGTTCGAGCCCCGGATCTACTTCGGCGAGTTCTCGCCCCCCTACTCCATCGTCGGGGCCCCCCTGGGTGCCCAGCAGCGCGAGTTCGACTACCCCGACGACAGTGGCCCCGGCGGCCAGCGCAACACGACCTACACGGGGATCGGCGGGGTGCCCATCGGCTCGTTCTTCCGCAAGGCCGCGTATGCCGTGAAGTACAGCGAGCCGAAGTTCCTGCTCTCCGACGCGGTCAACTCCGACTCACGGCTGCTCGACCACCGCACCCCCAAGGACCGCGTCGAGCGAGTCGCCCCGTGGCTCACCCTGGACGGCAACGTCTACCCGGCCGTCGTCGACGGCCGGATGCAGTGGATCGTCGATGGGTTCACGACGACGGACCGGTACCCGAACAGCGAGCTCACCGACCTCGCGCAGGACACCGCGGACTCGGTGAGCCAGCAGTCCAGCGTCATCACGGTGAGCAGCGGCCAGGTCAACTACATCCGCAACTCGGTCAAGGCCACCGTCGACGCCTACGACGGCACCGTCCGGCTGTACGCGTGGGACGCCAGCGACCCCCTGCTCCAGGCGTGGAGCAAGGCCTTCGGTGGCTCGGTGCGGCCACTGTCCGAGATCTCGGGCGACCTCATGCAGCACCTGAGGTACCCCCAGGACCTGTTCAAGGTCCAGCGCCAGATCGTGACGAAGTACCACGTGACGAACGCCAACTCCTTCTACGGCGGTCAGGACTACTGGCGGGTGCCCAAGGACCCGACCCACGCCACCCAGGACCAGCCGACCTACTACCAGTCCCTGGCGATGCCCGACCAGAGCGCACCGGCGTTCTCGCTCACCACGACCTTCGTACCTCAGGGCAGCTCCACCGGTGGTCGGGAGATCCTGCGCGGGTTCCTCGCCGTCGACGCCGACGCCGGGGCGGCAGGCGGGCAACGCTCGGACCAGTACGGCACGATGCGTCTGCTGGAGACGCCAGGCGCCTCGAACGTCGACGGCCCGGGCCAGGTCGAGAACCAGGTGGAGGTGTCGACCGCGAGATCGGCGAGCCCGAGCGAGCCGCTCAACCTCTCGCAGTTCATCGCTCAGAACCGGCAGTCCGGCAAGCAGCTGACGTTCGGCAACCTGCTCACCCTGCCGGTCGGGCAGGGGCTGCTCTATGTCCAGCCGATGTACGTCCAGGCCTCCAAGGAGGGCGGGTCGTTCCCGCAGAACAAGGCGACCGTCGCCGTCTTCGGCAAACAGGTGGCCTGGGGCGAGACGCTCGACCAGGCCCTCGACGGACTCTTCGGCGGAAACTCCGGCGCAACAGCCGGTGACGCAGGGGTGACACCCCCGGGCGGCACGACCGCCCCGCCGACCAGCGGCACGAGCAGCGAGCTCGCCGCGGCGATCGCCGACATCCAGGCCGCCTACGCGGAGGGCCAGGCGGCGCTGAAGAGGGGCGACCTGGCGGCCTACGCGGTGGCCCAGGACAAGCTCAAGGCGGCCATCGACGCGGCGGCGGCTCTCAAGACGTCCTCGTCGGGGTCGTCCACGGCGACGCCGAGCCCGTCGCCGACGACGTCCGGCGGCTGAGGCCGGCGCCACACACCCCGCGGGCACACCCCGCGGGGCGAGCGCCCACCACGGACCGATTTGATGTATGCCGTTCGCCTCACGTAGGGTTGGTGAGTACCGAGTGGCCGGCAACAGCACGTGCTCGCGACGGCCTCTCACTCGACGCGGGGTGGAGCAGCTCGGTAGCTCGCCGGGCTCATAACCCGGAGGTCGCAGGTTCAAATCCTGCCCCCGCTACCAACAGCGTCAACAGCGCAAGGCCCGGACCCCTGGTCCGGGCCTTGCGCTGTTGGTAGCTTTCGGTCTCACGCTTCCCCCTGGCCGACTCGCAGTTCATCTCTTCCGAGGGCGCTTGAAGTCGGGCTCGGGCGGCACGTCGCTGCCGGATCCCCAGCGTTGGTCGACGTCCAGCCGCGGATCGTCAACCACCGTCCTCGATCCTCGCCGCGATCGAGCGTGGCCTCTCCAACGAGCGCATCGAGTCCGTCAACACTAAGATCGGCTCATCACCAGGATGGCATTCGGGTTCAGGTCCCCGAACCCCTGGTCGCACTGGCCCTTTCTCAACCTCGGCGGCCACAGCCCCGTCCTCCCCGGCCGGAAATGACACCACGGAAGTGTCAGGAGAGCCGGCCTTCCGGCCGCACATTCCATCAGGAGGATGAAATCCACCATGACCTCATCTCGCAGCAGCCGGGTGGCGGGCGTTCGGCGAGCATTTGCGTCGCCCCGAACCGCACTGACAACGGTGGTGGTGCTCCTGCTCTTCGCGATAGGCATCATCGCACTGGCGATCAGCCGATCCGCCACCCATACGGGGTCTTCCGCATCTGCTGCGGCTCCGGGTGCGGCAACCGGCCTGTTGCCGAGCGGCCGCCAGCTCACCCCGCAGGGGGAGCAGGTGACGCTCGGCAATCTCCCGACCGGCGGAGCGGTCACCTCGGACGGGCAGTTCCTGTGGACGGTGTCCGCCGGATTCTCCAGCAACGACGTGCGCATCGTTGACACGGTTCACCGGCGCGTGTGTCAGACCCTGAGCCTGCCCGGCGCCTCGGGTGGCATCGCTCTTGACTCGGTCCACCGGCTTGCCTACGTCTCCGGTCTGGCCAACTCCCGGTGGCAGCCGTCGAAGAACGGCCTTCCTGGTGGCAAAGGGAACGACGTCCTTGTCTACAGCTGGGCCGCTACGTGTGGGCAGGCGCGGCTGCTGCGGGTGATCCCGGTTCCCCCTCAGCCTGGAGCCCCGGCAGTGCAGGCCTTCCCTCCGCCGCGCGCTGGGTTGGCAGGCACCACCAGCTCCTGGCCTCAGAAGCTGGCGGTCTCACCGGACGGCACCCAGCTGCTCGTGCCGCTCAACCTCGCCAACAGCGCAGCCATAGTTGACCTGAACCACTCCGACCAGGTGCGATACGTGCCCACCGGTAGCTACCCGTTCGGCGCGGCGATCGCCCCCGGCGGCAAGATCGGGCTCGTGACCAACGAGGCCGCCGGCACGCTGTCGGTGGTCGATCTGCAGCGCGGCGTGAAACTCACCGACATCACCGTCGGCCCCCCGCTGTCCCACCCTCAAGGCGTGGTCGCGGACGCCGCCGGGGCGCGAGCCTTCGTGGCGATCTCGGCCAGCGACGAGGTTGCCGTGGTCGACCTGGAACACCGGACTGTGGAGCGCACCATCTCGGTGGGACGCCCAGCCGGGCTGGGAACGATGCCGGTGGCGCTCGCGCTCGACCCGGCAGGCGACCGCCTCTTCGTGGCCGAGTCGGGCGCCAACGAGATAGCCGCCATCCGCCTGCCTGGACGTTCGACCGCGCCCGCGCTCGACTGGACGGTGGTAGGGCGTATCCCCACGGCCGACCAGCCCCAGGCGGTTGTCACCGTTGCGGCCCAGAACCAGCGGCCGGCCCAGCTCATGTACGTAGCCGCCAAGGGCGTGGGCGTGGGCCCCAACCCCCTAGGCACCAACCCGGCGCTCCCCTCGGACCCCATCTTCTGGGCGTTCAACCCCATCGCTCCCACGGTTGACATCTTCAACGGGCAGCAATACCCGCCCAGCCTGGTGACCGGTCGGGCGGGCCTGATGCCCATTCCCTCCGACGCGCAGATCGACCGGCTCACCCCGGCGGCCTCCCGGCAGTTGCAGCCGACGGCTGCCCAGCCGGCCCCGGCGGACACTCCGCTGCGCGCCGGCGGGCCGATCAAACACGTCTTCTTCGTGGTCCGTGAGAACCGGAGCTACGACCAGATGCTCGGCGACGACGTCAGGGGCAACGGGGACCCGAAGCTGACGGTGTTCGGCAAGAACACCACCCCCAACATGCACGCCCTGGTCACCCGGTTCCCGTTGATGGACAACGTGTACGCCAACTCGGAGGCGTCGATTCAGGGCCACTACTGGACCTCTTCGGCCGGTGTCCCGGACTATGTCACCCGCAACTGGGTCCAGCAGTATGCCGGCCGCGGCCGCCCCAATGACTTCGGCGTGTACGCAGTGACCTGGCCGGGCAACGGCTTCCTGTTCAACCAGGCCGAGCGCCAGCACATCTCCTACTTCAACTACGGCGAAGGATTCATGGGCGGGTACAGCTCGGTACCAGACCGCGACCGCTCAGCGCCTCAGCTGGCAGAGCTCAAGGCCGTGGAGGCCAACTCCGATGTGGGCCCCCCAACCGGCGGGTGCTACCCGGCCGACATGAGCATCGGCCAGGCGCTCGACGGCGACCCGAGGAACCCGCTCACCGGAGAGATCTTCGACTCCAGCCTGCCGGCCGGCGCCCCGGCCGGCAGCCACTCGCACATGGACTGCTTCAGCAGGAGGTTCGCCAGCCAGCTGGCCGCGGGCGCCGTCCCGGCTTTCAGCTATCTCACGATGACCAGCGACCACACCCGTGGCACCCAGCCCGGCTTCCCCACGCCCAATGCCATGGTCGCTGACAGCGACCAGGCTCTGGGGCAGCTGGTGGAGACCATCTCGCACTCGTCAATCTGGTCCTCCTCGGCCATCTTCGTGGTCGAAGACGACTCCCAGGACGGTGCCGACCACGTCAACGCCCACCGAATCCCGGCCATGGTCATCAGCCCCTACGCCCGTCGGGGCGCGGTCATTCATACCCGCTACGACCTGCCCTCAGTGGTGCGCACCATGGAGCTCATCGTGGGAATGACGCCGCTGACCCTGAACGACGCGCTAGCCGCCCCGATGTACGACGCTTTCACCGCCAGCGCGCTCAACACCGCACCGGTGACCGCCATCCCCGCCCGGGTGGACCTGCTCACCCGCAACGGCCCGGCTTCCTCCGACTCAGTGTGGTCGAGCCGGTTGGCGCTTGGGCAACCCGACCAGGTCCCGCAGTCGACGCTGGACCAGATCCTGTGGCACTCGGTCTACGGGGCGAACAGCACGCCACCACCGCCGGGACCGGGCGCCGTCGGCGAAGTGGACCGCTAGGCTGGGTCAACACGTCACGCCAGGACAGCGTCCGCATTGAGACCTCCGGGTGCCCAACAACTGGGGAGCTCGGGACGATCGTCCGTGGCGGTTGCCTTCGACGAGCGGGTGGGCCGTTGCGCTGACGGTGCTGAGGGGGTGCAGGTTGTGCCCCTGGAGACTCGACGCACTCATCGATCGGGCTAGCGCGACGTGATCGGCCTGCGGAACAACGGCGGGAGGTAGCGCACCATCAGCACCGACCAGGTGAGGTGAGTCAGCGCGGACGCACCGACACCCCCTGACGCCCGTCGTTGCAGGCCGAACAGGACACCCATGACGAGACTGGCGAGGACGAGGGCGGGGTTTCGTGTCGAGGCGGTGGCCACGACGTATGCCGCGGTCGACTTGGCGACCGGGTGGCGCCTGCCCACCGCGGCGTAGAGAGCACCCCGAAAGAACAGCTCCTCGGCGACGCCGTTGGCGCAGGTGGTCAAGACGACCAGCGGGGTCGACCCGCGGTCGGCATACCGCAGCACCCGGGTGAGGGCCCGGTCAGCCGCGGGTACGTGCCGACAGGCACGCGCAGCCCCGTAGAACACGCCGAAGGCGCCGACGCCGGTCACCACGGGCGTCATGAGGGGACGATGCAGGCTCTGGTCACGCCTCTGGGCCTGGCCAAGATGTAGCGGACCAGAGCCCAGGGCGCCACCGGCCCACGTCGCCGCGACGCCGAAAGTCAGAACGTAGAACCGCCGGGATCCGGGCTTGCTGGACAAGGACAGCCCGAGGAGGGTGGCCCCCGTGAGACCGACCACCGTCACGATCCGGCGCCGGCGAGCATGCGCCTCATCCGTTTCGTGGTGGTCGCGGGGAACCTCGCGTGTGAGCGACCTGAGGAACGGCCCCGGCAGGCTCGGGCGCCGGTGAGCAGGTGGCTCGTGCTGGGGCTGGTTCGTCAACTCCGACGCACCTCCCGCGCCCTTTCGGCCAGGGCCAGGCGGACCGCTTCGTCGTAGCCGATCGGATCGAACGGCACCAGAGCGCGGATCGAGTCGTCGCGGACGACAACCTCGTTGGTCATCGAGTCCACCAGCGCGCGCGCCGTCTGAGTGTCGACCTCTGTGACCAGGGCAAGCCACAGCGAGGACAGTCGCGGGGTCAGCAGCGGTACCGGCATCACGAGGAACCTGCGCCCCTGGATCTGCGCGACGCGGCGCATCATAGTGACGTACTCCAGCACCTCGGGACCGCCGATGTCGTAGGCACGATCCGCCGCTTCGGGCAGTTCCAGCACCCCCACGAGGTAGCGAACCACATCATCGATGGCGATCGGCTGGGTACGGGTGCGGACCCAGCGTGGGGTGATCATTGCCGGCAGGTGCTCGACGAGCTGGCGGGTCAGCTCCCACGAGATACCTCCGTGTCCGACGATGATCCCGGCGCGCAACGTGGTCACCGGGACGCCCGCACTGCCCAACAGCTTTTCCACCGCGCGCCGGCTGCGCAGGTGCGCGGACAGGTCGTCGTCATCGTCTCCGAGTCCCCCGAGATAGACGATGCGCCGCAGCCCAGCCGCGGCGGCGGCCTCCGCGAAGGCCACTGCCGCATCAGCGTCCTTGCGCTCGAAGTCGGGGGAGTCCAGAGAGTGCACGAGGTAGTACGCCGCCTGACATCCGGTGAGAGCCTCCAGCAGTGTCCGGGGATCGTTGACGTCGCCATAGAAGCGCTCACCGCTGCCCTGATAGGACCCGGGGCGTCGCGTCATGGCCCGCACGTCATGGCCGGCTTCGATCAGAGCCGGGCACAACCGCCGCCCGACGAAGCCCGATGCGCCGGCGACCAGTACCTTCACTGCCGCCTCCCTCATCCGGTTCCGGTTTCGTGTCGGGCACTCCGGACCTCAGATTCCTTGATGGTGCCACAAGACCCGAGGGTGCTGCATGCCGTCGTGCTCCGGTCGGCGGCCCGGTCCGTGACCAGGACGCCAGGGGACAGGGCGGCACCGTTGGGACGGATGAGACGTGATCGGCGTCGCGAGCGCGAGACGAACTGTGATGGGGGAGACGGACCAGCCGTATGGGACAGCGTCCGCCCGCCGGGCTTGTTGCGAGGGGTTTGCAACAAGCTAGACTGCCGAGGTGCACATCCCCGACGGCTACCTCAGCCCCGCGACCTGCGCGGCGGGCTACGCCGTGGCCGTCCCGGCACTCGCGGTGGCCTCGCGACGGGTGACCGACGTCGTCAAGAGCCGCAGCGTCCCGCGGCTCGCGCTGTTCGCGGCGCTGTCCTTCGTCGTCATGATGTTCAACATCCCCATCCCGGACGGGACGACGGCCCACGCCGTCGGGGCGGTGGTCATCGCCATCGCCCTCGGCCCCTGGGCCGCGATGATCGCGGTCTCCGTGGCCCTGCTGTTCCAGGCACTGCTCTTCGGCGACGGGGGAGTGCTGGCCTATGGCGTCAACGTGACGAACATGGCCATCGTCATGCCGCTGGTCGGGTATGCCGTCTACCGCCTCGTCTCCGGGCGCGCCCCCCTCGACTCGCGACGCCGGGTCGTCGCCGCCGCCCTCGGCGGGTATGCCGGCATCAACGCCTCCGCGCTCGCCACCGGCATCGAGCTCGGCATCCAGCCTGACCTGTTCCACACGGCGGCCGGGGTCCCGCTCTACTCGCCCTACAGCCTGTCCCAGGCCATCCCGGCGATGATGCTGGCGCACCTCACCCTCGCCGGGTTCGCCGAGGCCGTCCTTACGGCCGGTGTCCTCGCCTACCTCCAGCGCGCCGACCTCGCCAGCCTGGCCCGGACCCACCGCGGGATACCGCTGCACGACGGGGACGTCACGGACGCCGAGCACCGTCCGGGCCGGCTCACGCCCGCCCGGGTCGCGGCCCGGTTCATGGTGGCGATGGTCGTTCTCACCCCGCTCGGTCTGCTCGCGCCCGGTGGCGCCTTCGGGGAGTCCGCTCCGCAGGACCTCAACCTCGGCCAGCTCGGGCTCACGGCGGTGCCCGCCGGCCTGGCGAAGTACACCGGCTTCTGGAGCCACACCCTCCTCGGCGGGTACGGCCTCGCCGGCGGCCGGCGACCCGACCTCGCCTACCTCCTCTCGGCGCTCATCGGCATCGCGGTCGTCGGCGCGGCGATCTTCGCCGTCGGCTCCCTGGTGCGCCTGCTCACCGGCCGCCGGACGACCCCGACCGAGGACCGGGACCAGGTCCATGTCTGAGGCGGCGCCGGCGGAGCGTACCCCGGCCTGGCTGCTCACCGCCGAGCCCACCATCTGCCAGTGCGGCCCCTCGAGCCGGTGGCGGCGCGGCTCGTTCGTCGAGAGGACGCTCACCGGCGGCGCCGACCTGGTCCGCCAGGTCATGTTCAGCGAGGAGACCGCCTCCCGGGACGGTCTGCTGCAGCGGGTCGACGCCCGGGCCAAGCTCGTCTCGATGCTCGCCGTGCTCGTCGGGGCGGCCTACGTCCATCACCTGCTCACCCTCGTCGTCGTGTATGCCGCGACCCTCGCCCTCGCGGTCGCCTCGCGGCTGCCCGTCGGGCTCATGGTCAAGCGGGT
>CAYPYK010000017.1:0-23852 GCA_964414665.1 uncultured Intrasporangiaceae bacterium
GCTCGGGCAAGGAGGCCGACTACTACGTCGACCTGCGCCGGATCACCCTCGACGGCGAGGCCGCCCCGCTCGTCGGACGGGTCATGCTCGACCTCGTTGCCGACCTGGAGTTCGACGCCGTCGGTGGGCTCACCCTCGGCGCTGACCCCGTCGCGACGTCGATGCTGCACGCCGCCGCAGCGGCCTACCGCCGCCTCGACGCCTTCGTCGTCCGCAAGGCCGGCAAGGCCCACGGCCTCCAGCAGCGGATCGAGGGCCCGTCCATCGAGGGCCGACGGGTCCTCGTCGTCGAGGACACCTCGACGACCGGGGCCTCGCCGCTCGAGGCGGCCACGGCCGCCCGCGAGGCCGGGGCCGAGGTGGTCGCCGTCGCGACGATCGCCGACCGCGCCACCGGCGCCGCGGAGCGGTTCGCCGACGCCGGGCTGGACTACCGGCACGTCTACGGGCTCGCCGAGCTCGGCCTCGCCTGAGCGCGCCCTGCCCCACACACAGGGCCGCCGAGGACGCGGCGCACCTGGCCGAACCCGCTCGACATCGGCTCGGGGACCCCTAGGATCGCCGGTGACAGTCCTCAACAGGGTGGAGCAGGCATGATCTACGCGGTCATCATCATCGGTGTCGTCCTCCTGGCGCTGGTCGGGTGGGTCGTCGGCACCTACAACCGCCTCATCCGGCTACGCAACCTGGTCCAGGAGGCGTGGCGCCAGATCGACGTCGAGCTGACCCGTCGCCACGACCTCATCGGCAACCTCGTCGAGACCGTCAAGGGGTATGCCGCGCACGAGAGGGGCACCCTCGAGGACGTCGTCACGGCCCGTGGCGCCGCCATGGCCCCCGGCCAGAGCCCGGCCCAGCAGGCCGCGAGCGAGAACGTCCTCAGCCAGGCCCTCGGCCGCCTCATCGCGATCGCCGAGGCCTACCCCGACCTCAAGGCCAACCAGAACTTCATGGCCCTGCAGACCGAGCTGACCAACACCGAGGATCGCATCGCCTCGGCCCGGCGCTACTACAACGCCAACGTCCGCGAGCTCAACACCCGGGTCGAGACGGTCCCGAGCAACATCATCGCCGGGATGTTCCACATCACCCGCGCCGAGTACTTCGAGGCCGACGCAGCGGAGCGCCAGGCCGTCAAGGTCGACTTCGGCCAGCGCGACTCGAGGATCCCGCCGCCCGCGTCGTATGCCGGGTCCGAGCCTGCCGCCCCGTCCGCGCCCCCCGCCGGGCCGACGGCCCCGCCGCGGGCGGCGCAGGCCGAGGCGCCCGGGGTGCCACCGGGCGGTGGCGCCGAGCCCCCGTTGCCCTGAGCCGCATCCACGTCGGCACCGGGCGCTCTCAGCCCCCATCCCCGCATCCCGACCAGCACCGCTGAAGAAGGTAGCCCGATGAGCACAGACGACGGCCTCGCGGCCGCTCCGCTCACCCCCCCGGACCAGACCCTCACCCTCACCGCGCCGCAGGCCCCCGCCCGCGTCGTCGCGACCCAGGCGCCGAGGATGGCGCCCCAGGTCCAGCCGGACGCCGTCCCGGGCCTGGACGCCAGGGTCGACTCCTTCATGTCGGCGCTGGCGACGGCGGCCCCGCGCAGCCCCGAGTTCGCCCAGCAGGCCGACACGGTCCGCACGATGGGCGACGCCGACATCCGCAAGGCCGCCGAGACCTCCAACCGGCTGCTGGACAAGCCGGTCCAGGCCCTGCGCGAGGGTGGTCTGTCCGAGGGGTCGGCCGTCGGGGCGACCCTGCTCGAGCTGCGCCGCACCGTCGAGGACCTCGACCCGAGCCAGGTGTCCGGCGGCCGGAAGATCCTCGGGTTCATCCCCTGGGGCGACAAGGTCGTCGACTACTTCCGGCGCTACCAGAGCGCGCAGTCCCAGCTGAACGCGATCCTGCACAGCCTGCGCAGCGGCCAGGACGAGCTGACCAAGGACAACGTGGCCCTGGGCCTGGAGAAGACCAACCTGTGGGCGGCGATGGGCCGGCTCAACCAGTACGTCTACATCGCCGAGCGGCTCGACGAGAGGGTCTCGGCCCGGATCGCCGAGCTGGAGCTGAGCGACCCCGACACCGCGAAGTCGTTGTCCCAGGACGTCCTGTTCTATGTCCGGCAGAAGCACCAGGACCTGCTCACCCAGCTCGCGGTCTCGATCCAGAGCTACCTCGCCATCGACGTCATCATCAAGAACAACGTCGAGCTCATCAAGGGAGTCGACCGGGCCTCGACGACGACCGTCGGCGCGCTGCGGACCGCGGTCATCGTGGCCCAGGCCCTCGGCAACCAGAAGCTCGTCCTCGACCAGATCACCGCGCTCAACACGACGACCTCGGGTCTGATCCAGCGCACGTCCGAGATGCTGCGCGACAACTCGGCGGCGATCCAGGAGCAGGCCGCGTCGGCGACCCTCGGGATGCCCGAGCTGCAGGCGGCGTTCACCAACATCTACGCGACGATGGACTCCATCGACGACTTCAAGAGCAAGGCCCTGGACACCATGGCGGCGACCATCGGGGTCCTCGAGACCGAGGTCGACAAGTCCAAGGAGTACCTCGCCCGCGTCCAGGCCCAGGACCAGCGAGGCGCTCAGACCCTCGACCTGGGGAACCCCTCCCAGCAGTAGCAGGCAGCCGTGGGCCTCCGGGACTGGTTGGCGCAGCGGGCGAGCGGGGAGACGGCGGCGTCCCTGCCCGCCCCGCCGGGCGAGGCCGACATCATCGCCTCCCTCGCGGGGGTGGCCGCGATGCTCGACGAGGGTCACGCGCCTGCCCTCGTCCGGGCCCGCGTGGACCGGGTCGACGGGCTGATCCGGGCGATCCTGCCGCGGCTGCCCGACCTCGGCGTCGGGAGCGCCGACGGGTATGCCGTGGTCGCGACGGCCACCGACTACCTCCCCGAGACGGTGGGCGGCTACCTGCGGCTGCCCCGTGGGTGGGCGGACACCCGGCCCATCGAGGGCGGCAGGACTGCCCTGATGGTCCTCGTCGACCAGCTCGAGCTCCTCGCGGCGACGATGGCCAGGATGCTCGACGCGGCCGTGCACGCCGACGCCCAGGCGCTCGTCGCGCACGGGCTGTTCCTCGAGAGCAGGTTCGGGACGATCGCCTCGGGTGGCTCCCTCGACGTCGGCGCCGGCGCCGGGACGATCCCGCCGCCGCCGCCGGCCGTCCCGGCTCCCGAGACGCCGGCCGTCCCGGCTCCTGAGACGCCGGTCGTCCCGGCTCGCGAGACGCAGCCCGGGGCAGGAAACCCGGGGGTCGCGCCGCCCGTCCCACCTGGCCCGCCCAACCTCCTCGACCTGGAGCCGTGATGACCACCGTCCCCGACGCCTCGCTCGCGAGCGCCCTCACGGCGCTCGCCGCCTGCGCCCAGCGCGGTGGCGCCGACCCGGCGACGGCCCGCGCCGAGGGGGAGGCCCTCGCCGCGACGGTCGCCGAGTCCGCTCGCGGTGCCTGGGTCGACTGGTCGGAGCAGACCGGTGGCGGTCGGGCGGCCGAGGACTTCACCCGGGCCGCATCCCGTGGCCGCCGTTGGCGGGCGAGCCCGACGCCGACGCTCACCCTGCTCGCCGGCTCGGGCCATCCGGAGGCCGTGGCGTACGCCCGGGCGCTCGCCCAGGTGTGCACCGCCGCGACGACCCTCGGCGAGGCGGCACCCCGGGTCATCGGCAACGCCGCGACCGCGACGAGTGCCCAGCTCAGCGTCTTCGGCCTCGGGCCGTCCGCCCCGCCCGTGTCCTCCGCCGATGCCCCGCCGCCCGCCGACCGGCTGCTCGGGGTGTGGGGCGAGGTGATGGGCGAGCTGTCCCGGGTCCGCTCCGGTATGCCGCCCCGGCCGGCCACCCCGGCCCCCGCCCTGGACCTCGGCGACGTCGACCCCTGGGGTCCTGGCGCCTTCCCCGGGCTGGGCTCGGCGTCGGACCCCGCACCCTCCGCCCCCCCGGCAGGCTCGTCGGGGGACCCCGCACCCCTGCGTGACCCGCCCCGGGCCGTCGACGCCGGCGAGGGCAGCAGGACGCAGACCGCCGCGCCGGCACCCGATGCCGCCGCGCCCCCGGCCAAGAGCCTCAACGAGCTGCTCGCCGAGCTCGACGGACTCATCGGCCTCGCCGCGGTCAAGGCCGAGATCCACCGGCAGGTGGCGGTCCTGCGGATCGAGGCCAAACGGGAGACGGCCGGCCTACGCACCCCGTCGATCACCCGGCACCTCGTCTTCACGGGCAACCCGGGCACGGGCAAGACGACGGTGGCCCGGCTCGTCGCAGGCATCTACCAGGCGCTGGGGCTGCTGTCGTCGGGGCAGCTCGTCGAGGTCGACCGCTCCGAGCTCGTCGCGGGCTACCTCGGGCAGACGGCGATCAAGACGGCCGAGGTCGTCGCCCGGGCCGCCGGCGGCGTCCTGTTCATCGACGAGGCCTACTCCCTCGCCGGGGACCAGTACGGCACCGAAGCCATCGACACCCTCGTCAAGGAGATGGAGGACCGGCGCGACGACCTCGTCGTCGTCGTCGCGGGCTACCCCGTCCCGATGGAGATCTTCGTGGCCCAGAACCCGGGGCTGGCCAGCCGGTTCCGGACGTCGATCGAGTTCGCGGACTACACCGACGACGAGCTGGTCGCCATCTTCCGCTCGCTGTCCACCGCCGTCGACTACGACGTGAGCGACGCCGTCGAGGAGCGCTTCCGCGCCCTGCTCGCCGACGTCGTGCGCGGCTCGACCTTCGGCAACGGCCGGTTCGCCCGCAACGTCCTCGAGGCGGCGGTCGGCCGGCACGCGTGGCGGTTGCGCGACGTCGACGCCCCGACGCTCGAGCAGCTCCGTGCGCTCGAGCCGCAGGACCTCGTGGCGGGGGACGACGTCGACCCGGCGGCACCGCCCGAGGCCCTCGCCCCGCGGGCCGAGGCGGGTCCTCCCGACCTCGGCGACCCGGCCGCCCCGGCCGACACCCCCGACCCCTCGGGGTCAGCCGAGCAGGAGGGCAGATGACCCAGGCCACCGCACCCGGCCGCCCGGCCGCGCCGGTCCCGGCGCCGCCGACCGCACCGGCGAGCACCGGACGTGCCGTCGCTGTCATCGCCGGTCGCTCGATCCCGGCGACCCTCGTCCGGCTCCGCGCCGCCACCGCGGCGCTGTGCGCCCTGGTGGCGGCCCTGACCGCCGTGCTCCTCGTCCTCGGCTGGCAGGCCAACCGGGCCGCGGCCGCCGACACCGAGCAGCTCATCCGCGCCCAGGGCATCGAGACGAACCTGCTCGCCGCCGACGCCCTCGCCACCAACGCCTTCCTCGTCGGGGGTCTCGAGCCGCCCGAGCACCGGGCGGCCTACGACGCGGCGATCGAGGCGGCCGCCCGGAGCATCGCCGACGCCGCCGAGGCCCAGCCCGCCGACCGCCAGGTGCTCGCCGAGCTCAACACCGTCGTCCTGCGCTACGCCTCGACGATGGAGCTCGCCCGGGCCAACAACCGCCAGGGACTGCCGGTCGGCGCGGCCTACCTCCAGTCGGCCAGCAAGGACCTGCGGGCCACGGCCCTCCCGCTGGTCGAGGCGCTCGTCACCGCCAACGCGGCCCGGGCCGAGACCTCGATGGGCGGCCAGCACCCCTGGCTCATCCTCCTGGCCGCGCTGCTCGTCCTGGTCGTCCTGGTCCTGGTCAACCGGTGGGTCGCCCGCCGGTTCCGGCGCCGGGTCAACCTCGGCCTGGCCGGTGCCGCGGCCGCCGTCGTGCTGCTGGCCGGGGGCGCGGTGGCGACGGCCGCGTCGGTCGCCGGCAGCAACAACACGGTACGGACCACGACCTATGCCGCGGTCGTGAACGGGGCCGCGGTCCGGACGGCGGCCAACGACGCCAAGTCCGACGAGAGCCTGCGGCTCATCGCCCGCGGCTCCGGCAAGGCGTTCGAGGACGCCTGGGTCGCCGCCGCCGCGGTCGTCGACCAGCATCTGCGGCTGCTGCCCAGCGCCTCGAGGGCCGACCTCGAGACGGCCTGGGGTGCGTACGTCAAGGACCACAGGTCGATCGTGGCGCTCGACGACGGCGGCCAGTGGGACAAGGCCGTGGCCGCCGCGACCGCGACCCGCGACGCGTCGGCGTCAGCTCACTTCGCCACCTTCGACACCGCCGTGACCAGGGTCGTCGACGACGCCGGCGCCGCGGCGACCGACTCGCTGCGCAGCGGGACCACCGTCCTGCTCCTGGTCGCGGGGCTCGCCGCGCTCCTCGGAGCCGCAGCGGCCGCCGCCGCCTGGCGAGGACTGAGCACCCGGCTCGAGGAGTACGCATGAGACCCGTCCGGTATGCCGTGGCGCTCGCCGTCGTCGCCGCCCTCGCCACCGCGTGCGGCTACGCCCCGACCCCCCTGCCGACGACGCCGACGACGGCGGCCACGACCCCGGCGCCGGCGGCGAGCCCGACGCCGTGCGACAACGCCCTGCAGTCCTACGCACCCAAGGGCGCGCTCCCCGCCCCGAAGGCGATGCCCGCCGGCTCGGCGATGGACGACATCTACAAGCGCGGCCGCCTCGTCGCGGGAGTCTCCGCCGACACCTACCTGTTCGCCTCGCGCAACCCCCTCACCGGGACCATCGAGGGCTTCGACATCGACATCGTCAACGCGATCGCCGCGGCGATCTTCGGCACGGCGAAGGGCCACGTCCAGCTGCGGGTCATCACGGCCGCCGACCGGATCCCCCTCCTGCAGAAGCACGAGGTCGACGTCGTCGTGCGCACGATGACGATCACCTGCGACCGGTGGAAGAGCATCGCGTTCTCCGCCGAGTACTACCACGCCGGCCAGAAGATCCTCGTGCGCCGGGGATCCGACATCACTGCGTTGTCCTCCCTGGCCGGCAAGAGGGTGTGCGCGCCCACCGGCACGTCGAGCATGACGACTCTCATCCGGGAAGAGCCGACGGCCGTCCCGGTCGCGGCGGCCAACCACACCGGGTGCCTCCTGAAGTTCCAGCAGGGCCAGGTCGATGCCATCACCGGTGATGACACCGTCCTGGCCGGCCTCGCTGCCCAGGACCCCTATGCCGTCGTGGCCGGCACGGCGTTCACCGACGAGCCCTACGGCGTCGGGATCCCGCCGGACCAGGTCGACCTGGTCCGCTTCGTCACCGGGCTGCTCGAGGCGATGCGCTCGGACGGGGCGTGGCTCAAGAGCTACAACCGCTGGCTGGCACCCACGCTCGGCACGGCACCGACCCCGCCGCCCCTGCTGTACGGCCGGACGCCGTGACCTCCCTGACCGCCCCCACCGCACCGGGCCGCCTCGGTGAGGCGCTCGACCCGGCGGCCGTCCAGACCTACCTCGCCGCCCTCGAGTCCTGGCTGCGCGGACGCCGGGTGGAGCTCGACGACCTCGACGTGGCGGCCCAGCGGGCCACCCGCTCCGGCCAGCTCACCGCGGACATGACCTTGTCGATGGCCCTGTGGAAGGCCGCCTCCGACCGCTACCAGCTGTTGTTCGCCACCTGGGACGGCGGCCGGGTGGGCCGCACCGAGCGCGAGCGCCTCTCAAGCCTGGTCTGGGGGCGGCTGGACGCCACCCTCGACCGGTCCGCGCTCCCGTCGGGCCAGGCGTCCGGGGCCGGCAGCGGCCTCGCCCTCTCGCTGCCCGAGGCCTGCCGGCTCTCCGACGCCCTGGCCAGCCAGCTCAAGACCCGCCTCGAGCTCGACCCGGCCGCCGACGAGTACGCCCGGCGGGTCAAGGACCTTCGGGCCCAGCTCGAGCGGCTGCGCGACCAGGTCGGCCTCGAGCCGCGGGCGGCCCGCCCCGACGCCGAGCGCACCCTGCAGGGGCTGGTGACCCGCACCGACGACGTCGCGTCGCGTGCCGAGCGCGGCGGCGACGTCGGCGGCCTGCTCGGGCCCCTCGAGAACGACGCGGCCAGGTTCGAGCGGGACCTCATCGTCGGGAACGCCCAGCGCCGCGACACCCGCGACCAGGCGGCCGCCGCCGAGGAGCTCCGGGCCGACCTCGTGGCCCGCGAGGGGGCGCTGGCCCAGCTGGCGCGCCGGGCCGTCCGGGTCGTCTCGCCCGCCCCGCGCAACGCCGTGCCCGACGTCTCGGCGCTGGGACCCGTGCCGTCCACCGAGGCCGAGCTGGCGGCATACCGGCAGCGCCTCGACCGGGTCGCCGCGGCGATGAGCCTCGCCCAGGGGCGCTACGCCGCCGCCCTCGCCGAGCGCCAGGAGCTTGTCGACCGGGTCGACGCGTATGCCGCGAAGGCGGCGGCCGTCGGGGTCGCCGGGCTGAGCGACGTCGTGGCCGCGCAGGCGCAGGCCCGCGAGGTGCTGACCCGCGAACCGGCGCCCATACCGGTCGCTCAGCACCTCGTCGCCGCCTTCTCGGCCTGGATCGACTGGTCGGCGAGCGAGTCCGCCCCGGCGGCGCCGACCGGTGCCGCACCCCCTGTCCGCCGTGAGGAGCCGTCATGAGCAGCTGTACGCAGCCCGGGTGCGCCGGGACGGTCGTCGACGGCTACTGCGACGTGTGTGGGATGCCGGCCGCATCCTCGATGCCTCCGAGCGCCCCCGAGCCGGCCGCCACCGCCACCGCGGCACCGGCCGCCGGGCCTCCTGCCGAGAACGGGACGCCGTGCGCCCAGCCCGGGTGCAGCGGTCACCTCCTCGACGGCTACTGCGACGTGTGCGGGTCGCCCGCGACGGCCGGGCCGGCGGCGACCGGCGGCGCCGTGCCGTCCGCCACGGCGGCGCCCGCTCCGGCGGGCGTCGACGCCCCCGGCTCGGTCGCGACCTCCTCGCACCGGCTCGCGTCGGCGGCGATCGGCTCCAGGCGGGCCGGGACCTCGGCGACCCAACGCACCCGCACCGGCAGCACCCGCACCCGCGCCGCCCGGCTCGGCGCCGGACTCACCGACATCCCCACCGCACCCGCCGTCGACCCGGCCGGGGCGGTCCTCACCGACCCGCAGGTGCCCGAGGACAAGCGCACCTGCGCGCAGTGCGGCGCCGCGGTCGGTCGCTCCCACGGCGAGGAGCAGGGACGGCCGGAGGGGTTCTGCCCCGCGTGCGGGACGGCATACTCCTTCACCCCCAAGCTCAAGGCCGGCGACCTCGTTGCCGGCCAGTACCTCGTCGCGGGAGCGCTCGCCCACGGCGGCCTCGGCTGGATCTACCTCGCCCGCGACCGCAACGTCTCCGACCGCTGGGTCGTCCTCAAGGGCCTGCTCAACTCCGGAGACCCCGATGCCCTGGCGGCCGCCATCGCCGAGCAGCGATTCCTCGCCCAGGTCGAGCACCCGCTCATCGTCGAGATCTTCAACTTCGTCACGCACGACAACGCCGGCTACATCGTCATGGAGTACGTCGGCGGCATCTCGCTCAAGCAGGTCCTCAAGGAGCGGATGCGCGCCCACGGCGGGGTCTACGACCCGCTACCGGTCGACCAGGCCCTGGCCTACGTCATCGAGATCCTTCCGGCGTTCCAGTACCTGCACGACCTCGGCCTCGTCTACTGCGACTTCAAGCCCGACAACCTCATCCAGGTCGGCGACGCGGTCAAGCTCATCGACCTCGGCGGCGTCCGGCGGGTCGACGACGAGGACTCGGCGATCTACGGGACCGTCGGCTACCAGGCTCCCGAGGTGGCCCAGGCCGGTCCGAGCGTCGCCTCCGACCTCTACACCGTCGGCCGGACCCTCGTCGTGCTCCTCATGGAGTTCCGGGGCTACCAAAGCACCTACCTCAGCACGCTGCCCGACCCGGCGACGACGCCGGTGTTCCGGGTCCACGACTCGCTGTACTGGCTCATCGCCAAGTGCTGCGCCCCCGACCCGGCCGACCGCTTCATCTCGGCCGACGAGCTGCGCGGCCAGGCGCTCGGCGTGCTGCGTGAGATCGTCGCGACGACGACCGAGGGCACGTCGCTCACCTCCTCGGCGTCCTCGTTCTTCGCGGCCCCGGCCGTCTCGACCTCCCAGCTCGACTGGTCCCAGCTGCCCGCCCTGCAGCGGGACACCACGGACCGGCAGCTGTCCTGGCTGCTCAGTCTCGGGCCGGGCGAGCCGCAGGAGCGCCTCGCCCAGCTCGCGCAGGCCCCCGGGGCGAGCGCCGAGGTGTGGCTGGCCCGGGCGGCGGAGTCGCTGCGCGCGGGTGACCCGGCGGGGGTGGCGGCGGCCAGCGCCGCCCTCCTGCAGGCCGACCCCTGGGACTGGCGGGCCCTGTGGGTGTCCGGCCTGTCAGCGCTGCGCGCGGGGGACTGGACCGGGGCGCAGTCGGCGTTCAACGCGGTCTACCAGCAGGTCCCGGGCGAGCTCGCCCCCAAGGTCGCGCTCGCCCTGGCCTGCGAGCGCGGCGGGCAGCTCGACATCGCCGAGGGTCTCTACGCGACGTGCGCCGCCACGGACGCGGCATACGTCGCGCCGGCGGCGTTCGGCATGGCCCGGGTCCGTCGCGCGCGCGGTGACGAGCGTGGCGCCGTCGAGGCCCTCGACCTCGTGCCCCCGACGAGCAGCGGCTACGTCGAGTCCCGCCGCCTCCGGGCCGAGGCGCTGCTGGGCGCCCCCTCCGGCGGGCTCGCCGCCCTCGACGACGCGATGCGCAGCGTCGAGAGCGTCCGGATGCTGGCGGCCGAGCGTGAGGCGATCAGCACCCGGATCCTCGAGCAGTCCCTCGACGTGGTCAGGCACGGCGGCGCGTCGCCGTCGGGGAAGGTCGGGACGTATGCCGCGACCGAGCCGGCCCTGCGCAGCGCGCTCGAGAGCCATCTGCGGACGATGGCCAAGACGGAGAAGGACACCGACAAGCGGGTGGCCCTGGTCAACCGCGCCAACGAGATCAGGAACTGGACGCTGACGTGAGTGACGATCTCGCCCCAGCCACCTGCCCGTCGTGCGGCGCCCCGCTCGCCGCGGGGGCGCGCTTCTGCGAGGCGTGCGGCGCGCCCGTCGCCTCGTCGACGGTGGGGCCGCCGGTCGCGTCGGCCGGCGCCGCCGACGACCGGGCCCCCATCAGCACCCCCACGCTGCGCCGCCGCCCCACGGCCGCCGCCCACGTCCGACCGCCGTGCGCCCAGTGCGGTGGTGAGGTGGGCGAGGACCTCTACTGCCTCACCTGCGGGACCAAGGCGCCGAGCGAGCGCGACCACTTCCGCGAGTCGCCCTCGTCGTGGGTCGCCGGGGTCTGCGACCGGGGGATCCGACACCCCCGCAACGAGGACGCCATGGCCCTGCTCGCCGACGGGGCCCCCGGCGGACGGGCGGTGCTCGTCGTGTGCGACGGGGTGTCGTCCTCGACCGGCTCCGACCGGGCGGCGATGGCGGCCGCCCGCGCCACCATCGAGGTCCTCGGGCCGCCGCTGCCCCAGGGGCTGCGCGTCGCCGAGAGCGTCGACGCGGCGGCGACCCGGGTGCTGGCTGCCGCGGCCGCGGCCGCGAACGCCGCCGTCATCGCCCACACCGACCCGGCCTCACCCAGCCCCGCGTCGTGCACGTGGGCGACCGCCGTGGTCGAGGGCAGCCGGGTGCGGTATGCCGGGATCGGGGACTCCCGGGTCTACCTCCTGCCCGACGGCGGCGAGGCGGTCCAGCTGACGGTCGACGACTCGATGGCCCAGACGCTCATCTCCGCGGGCACCCCCAGAGCCGAGGCCGAGGCCAGCCCCGGCGCGCACTCCATCACCCGATGGCTCGGGCTCGACGCCCCCGACGTCGTCCCCGCCACCGGGACCGTCGAGACGACCGGCCCCGGCTGGGTGCTCGTGTGCTCCGACGGGCTGTGGAACTACGCCTCCGAGGCCGCCGCCCTGCGCGCCCGGGTCGACGCGGTGGGGTCGCAGGACCCGGCCGTCGTCGCCCTCGCCCTCGTCGACTGGGCGAAGTCGGAGGGCGGGCACGACAACATCACGGCTGCCCTGGCCCGGCTGGGGAAGAATGCCACCGACACCGATGCGAGGGAGCGACATGGCTGAGTACACCGCCGCCGTCTACCAGAACGAGTTCCTGCCCGACGGCGGGACCGACGTCAACGCCATCGTGTCGGTGACCTGCTCCGGTGCGGGCACGGCCGGCCAGGCGGGCGCGGGAGACGCCGGCGAGGTCATCATCATCGACACCTCCGGCTCGATGGGCGTTGCGCCCATGGAGGCCGCGAAGCAGGCCGCGGCCGCCGCCGTCGAGCAGATCGTCGACGGCACCTACGTCGCCGTGGTCTCCGGCAACGGCGCGGCGTTCCTCGCCTACCCCCACGTCCGCTCCGGCCCGGGGATGGTCCGGATGGACGCGCGGACCCGGGCCGAGGCGGCCACGGCCATCCGGGCGCTGCGCTCGGGCGGCGGGACGGTCATCTCCACCTGGCTCGACCTGGCCGGGGTCCTCTTCCAGTCCGTGCCGTCGGTCGTCCAGCGGCACGCGATCCTGCTCACCGACGGTGAGAACAACGAGCCCACGGCGGTCCTGGACCAGGCGATCGGCCGGGCCACCGGCTTCTACCAGTGCGACTGCCGCGGCGTGGGCGTGGACTGGAAGGTGAGCGAGCTCCGCCGGGTCTCCCAGGCCCTGCTCGGGACGGTCGACATCATCCCCGCCCCCGAGCTCATGGCCGCGGAGTTCGAGGCGATGATGCGCACCTCCATGGCGCGTGGGGTCTCCGACGCCCAGCTGCGGGTGTGGGCACCGCTCGGGGCGCAGGTCGTCTTCGTCCGGCAGGTCTCGCCGACGGTGGAGGACCTCACCGCCCGCCGGACCCCCGTCAACGACCTCACCGGCGACTACCCCACGGGGGCCTGGGCCGACGAGACCCGCGACTACCACGTCAGCGTGCGCCTGGGCGCCAAGGACATCGGCCAGGAGCAGCTCGCCGCGCGCCTCCAGGTCGTCGTCGCCGGTGCGAGTGCCGCCCAGGGCCTGGTCAAGGCGAAGTGGTCCGACGACTCGGCCCTCACGGCGCGGATCGACGAGCAGGTCGCGCACTACACCGGGCAGACCGAGCTGGCCCAGGTCATCCAGGAGGGCCTGGCGGCACGCGCGGTCGGCGACGAGGAGACGGCGACGACCAAGCTCGGCCGCGCGGTCCAGCTGGCCGCCGAGACGGGCAACGACGAGGCGACGTCCAAGCTGCGCAAGGTCGTCGACATCGACGACGAGGAGACCGGGACCGTGCGGCTGCGGCGGGCCGTCGACAAGGCCGACGAGATGGCCCTCGACACGGCGTCGACGAAGACCACCCGGGTGCGCCGGTGAGTCGCTGCCCCGCCGGTCACGACAGCGCCGCGACGGACTACTGCGACGTCTGCGGCGTGGCGATGCCTCCCGTCTCCGAGCCGACCCCCGGCCCCGCGGCCCCGGTCGCCGAAGCGGGCGACCAGCCCTGTCCCAGCTGCGGCGCCCCCAACCCCCCGGACGCCCTGTTCTGCGAGGCCTGTGGCTACGACCACACGACGGGTGCCATGCCCCGCCGAACGCTCGCCCCGGCCCTCTCCGTGGGGGAGAGCCCCGCCCCGGCGCTCAACCCGGGCTGGGTGGCCGAGGTCTGGGTCGACCCTCAGTGGTATGCCGGCCAGGAGAGTCCCGACCCGCTACCCTCGCCCGGGCCGCCCCGGGTCGTGGCCCTGCGGCACACCTCGCTCCTCGTCGGCCGGGTCTCGCGCAGCCGCAACATCGCCCCCGACGTCGACTGCGGTGCCGACAACGGCGTGAGCCGCCGGCAGGCGCAGCTGACGACCGACGGCACCCGGTGGTGGGTCGAGGACCTCGACTCCTCCAACGGCACCTTCATCGGGGACGCGGTCGGGGACCTGCCGACCCGGCCCATCGTGCCCGGCGCCAAGCACGAGGTCGGCCCGGACGACCGGATCTACCTCGGCTCGTGGACGCGGCTGGTCATCCGGCCGGCGGTCGAGGGCGAGGTCGACCCCTGACCTCGGCTGCGCGAGCCGGCCGGCCCGTCCCCCGGTCGGTTGACCGCGCATCCACCGCCCAGGCGTCGCCGTCGGGGCCCCGGTGGGCCAGGCTGGACCCATGACCACAGCCATCACGATCGAGGGCCTGACCAAGGCCTATGGCACCAAGCGGGCCGTCGACGGTCTCGACCTGACCGTCGAGGCGGGTGAGGTCTTCGCCCTCCTCGGCCCGAACGGCGCCGGGAAGACGACCACCGTCGAGATCCTCGAGGGGTTCCGCAAGCGCGACGCCGGGCACGTCAGCGTCCTCGGCGACGACCCGCACCAGGCGAACCTGCACTGGCGCAACCGGATCGGCATCGTCCTGCAGAGCTCGACCGGGCTCGACCTCATCACCCCGCGGGAGGCGGTGTCGAGTACGGCGAAGGCATACTCCCACCCGCGGCCGGTCGACGAGGTCCTCGCCTCGGTGGGCCTCATGGACAAGGCCGACATCCGGGCGGCCGGCCTGAGCGGGGGGCAGCGTCGTCGGCTCGACGTGGCGCTCGGCATCGTCGGACACCCCGAGCTCCTCTTCCTCGACGAGCCGACGACCGGGTTCGACCCGCAGGCGCGCCGCGACTTCTGGGAGCTCATCCGCTCGCTCGCGACCGAGGGCACGACGATCCTCCTCACGACGCACTACCTCGACGAGGCGGAGCAGCTGGCGGACCGGGTGGGCGTCATCGCCGCCGGCCGGATGCTCGCCATCGACACGCCCGGCAACCTCGACGGCCGCTCGTCCCAGGAGGCGACGGTCGGCTGGGAGGAGGGCGGCGAGCGGCATACGCTGCGCACCGCCCACCCGACCGCCGAGGTGACCCGGCTGGCCCAGCGGTTCGACGGGGAGGTCCCCGCGCTGTCGGTGCACCGCCCGACGCTGGAGGACACCTACCTCTCGCTCATCGGGCCACATCTGCACGCCGATGCCGACGGCGGGACCACCGAGCCGGCCGGCCGACGACCTCGGCGCGACCGGAGGAAGCGGAGCACCCGATGACCCACGCGCTGGCTCTCGGCTGGGACCGCACGGTCCTCGAGCTGAAGATGTACTCCCGCGAGAAGGAGTCGGTCTTCTTCTCCTTCCTGTTCCCGATCATGCTGCTCGCGCTGTTCGCGACGATCTTCTCCGCGCAGTTCGGCGACCCCCAGTCCCAGGCCGACGGCATGACCGCGGGACGCTACTTCCTCCCCGGCATGATCTCCGCCGGCGTGCTGCTGACGAGCTTCCAGACGATGGCCCTGTCGGTCGCCACCGAGCGCGACGACGGAACCCTCAAGCGGCTTCGCAGCACCCCGATGCCGCCGGTGGCCTACTTCCTCGGCAAGGTCGGTCTCGTCGGGATCACCTCGCTGGCTCAGATGGCCGTCCTGCTGCTCGTCGCCCGGGTCGGCTACGACGTCCCCATGCCCACCGACGGCGGGCGCTGGTGGGCCTTCGCGTGGGTGTTCGTCCTCGGGGTCTTCGGTGGGACGGTCCTCGGCGTGGCGTACTCCTCGCTCGCCTCGGCCCGCTCCGCCGGCGCCGTCGTCATCGGCCCGATCCTCGTTCTCCAGTTCATCTCGGGGGTCTATATCTCCTTCACCGAGATCCCGACCTGGCTGCAGCAGATCGCCTCCGTGTTCCCGCTGAAGTGGATCGCCCAGGGGATGCGCTCGGTGTTCCTGCCCGAGTCGATGGCCGCCCGCGAGATGGCCGGCGGGTGGGAGCCCGGTCGGACCGCGCTGGTGCTCGCCCTCTGGGCCGTCGGCGGGCTCGTCCTGTGTGTGCGCACCTTCCGCTGGTACAAGCGTGGCACGGTCTGACCCGGGCCGACCGGCCATGATGGGCATCATGACCGCCGCCGCCACCTCCTCGCGGGAGGACCTCTCGCGGATGTGGCGGAGCCAGCTCGTGTTCTGGCACCTCGTCTTCGCGGTCGTCTGGGGAACGGCGATCGTCATCGTTCTGGTCGAGCCGCCGGGCCGGTACGGCCGGGGCGCCAAGGTCGCCTGCCTGGTCGGAGTCGTCCTCGCGTATGCCGTGCTGGCCCTGCGTGGTCTGGTCCAGGACGCGGTCGGCTGGGCCACGGCATACCTGGCGGTCGCCTGGGGGCTCGTCCTCACGGTGCAGTGGCTCACCGCGCGGGAGCTCGAGGTGCTCCGGCTCGTGGCGCGGGGGATGTCCAACCCCGATGTCGGGCGCGAGCTGTTCATCGCAGAGGCGACCGTGAAGACCCACCTGCTGCGGACCTTCGCCAAGCTCGGGGTGACCGACCGTACGGCGGCGGTCACGGCGGCATACGCCAAGGGCCTGATCGAGCTCGGCTGACCCGGGGCCGGCCCGGGCCGGGAGTCAGTCGGCGATGGCGTTGCGCGCCGACGCCCGCCGGTGCCGGAGGTACTCGACCACCATCGGGATGACCGAGACGACGACGATGAGCAGCAGCGCCGCCTCGATGTTGTTCCGGATGAGCGAGACACCGCCGAGGAAGTAGCCGAGCACCGTCACCCCGCTGGCCCACAGGACGGCGCCCACGGCGCTCCACGTGAAGAAGCGGGCCCGCTCCATCTTGCCGACACCGGCGACGAGGGTGATGAAGGTCCGCACGATCGGGACGAACCGCCCGAGCACGAGCGCCTTGTTCCCGTACTTCTCGAAGAACTCGTGCGTCTTGTCGACATACTCCCGCCTGAGGATGCGCCCGTCCCGCTCGAAGATCGGCGGCCCGACGGCCCGGCCGATCTCGTAGCCCGCGACGTTCCCGGCGAAGGCCGCGACGCTGAACAGCAGGCAGGCGAGCCCGAGGTTGATGTCGAGGTGCAGCGTCGGGTCCGCGGAGGCGATGAACACCCCCATGGTGAACAGCAGCGAGTCGCCCGGGAGGAAGGGGAAGAGCAGCCCGCACTCGATGAAGACGACGACCAGGGCGAACCAGATCCCGTACTGCTGCAGGAGCGTCTCCGGGTTGAGCCAGTCCGGCCCGAGCGTGTGCATCACGCGCCCAGGCTATGCGGTCCGGCACGGTGTCCCCGGCCGTGTGCCTGTGCTGACGCTGGGAGATTCCTGGGAATGCCGGCTCCGCGGTGCCTAGTCTGGAGGGATGCCAGAACTCCCTCGCAGCCGCGCCCAACGCATCAGCGACACCCTGGACCACCTCGAGCGCGACGTCGACGCCTGGTTCGCGACGACCGACGGTGAGCGCCCCTGGCTCGTCCCGCTGTGCTTCGCCTGGTACGCCGGCCGCATCGTCGCGGCCACCGAGTCGCGCTCGCGGACCGTCCGCAACCTCACCGACCGCCCCGACGTGCGGGTCAGCCTCGGCGGCACCCGCGACGTCGTCATGGTCCAGGGCCGGGCCGGGCTGACCACCCCGGGGGAGCTGGAACCCGACGAGCTCGCGCTGCTCACGGCCAAGCTCGAGTCCGACCCCGCGGGGTGGGCCGACGCGGTGCTCCGGGTCGTGCCCGAGCGCGTCCAGGCCTGGCGGGAGGAGAACGAGCTGGCCGACCGGCTCATCATGCGCGACGGGCGCTGGCTCGATGACGAGGACGGCGTCAGCGTCGGCGGTGGCCGGTGAGCGCCCGTGGCGTCCGCCAGCTGCGCCTCGTCGTCCACGCGGCGGACTACGAGGAGGCGCTGCGGTTCTACCGGGACGTCCTCGGGATGCCGGAGCAGGAGGCGTATGCCGGTCCCGGCGGCGCGCTGGTCACCATCCTCGACGCGGGCCGGGCCACCCTCGAGCTGGCCAACACCGCGCAGGTCGAGATGATCGACGATGTCGAGGTCGGGCGCCGGGTGGCCCCCCACCTGCGGGTCGCCCTCGAGGTCGACGATGCCGAGGCGAGCGCCCAGGCGGCCGTCGAGGCCGGGGCCGCGCTGCTCTCCCCGCCCACCGAGACGCCCTGGCGTTCCCTCAACGCCCGGCTGGAGGCGCCCGGGGCGATGCAGCTCACGCTCTTCGAGGAGCTCGACCCGCCGGCCGCCCCCTGAGCCGGACCTGTGGTGGGATCGGGTCGTGAGCGACGACGAGAGCGTGGGGGTGGGTCCGTGGCCCGGCCCCTGGCCGCAGGGCGAGCGGTGGGACCAGGACCTGCTCGAGCACGGTGACCGCCGCAACGTGCTCGACCGCTACCGCTACTGGACCCGCGAGGCCATCGTCGCCGACCTGGACACCCGCCGGCACCCGTTCCACATCGCCGTCGAGAACTGGGGGCACGACTTCAACATCGGCTCGGTCATCCGCACGGCCAACGCCATGGGGGCCGCGGCGTTCCACATCGTCGGGCGACGCCGCTGGAACCGCCGGGGAGCGATGGTGACCGACCGCTACCAGCACGAGCATCACCACCGAACCGTGGACGACCTCGTCGGGTGGGCCGCAACGGCGGGGACGAGCGGGGGCGCCATGACGCTCATCGGCATCGACAACCTGCCCGGCTCGGTCGCGTTGGAGACCTACGACCTGCCGCGCGAGTGCATCCTCGTGCTGGGCCAGGAGGGCCCGGGACTCAGTGAGGAGATGCGGGCAGCCTGCGACGTCGTCCTGCACATCACCCAGTACGGCTCGACCCGCTCCCTCAACGCCGGGGCCGCGGCCGCCGTGGCCATGCACGCCTGGGTGCGGCGGCACGCGTTCGGCCAGGGCCCCTGAGGGCGCCGGTCAGTGCGCTGCCGGACGGCGCCGGGCGTAGGCCCCCACCGGTACGACCCGCAGCCCGAGGACGCCGATGGCGGGGACCAGCGGCCACATCCAGTGCACGCCCTCGGCAGAGACGACCCCCTGCCCGGCCATCAGGCCGAGGCCACCGCAGGCGAGCACCGTCGCGAGGGCCGGACGCCACGTCGGCGGCGTCGCACGGGTCTCCCGCTCCGGGTCCTCGAACCTGCCGACGGCCGCGACGAGGGCCGACGTCGCGAGGACGAGCACCGCATACCAGAGCGGCCGGGTCGCCCACCAGGCACCCGACAGCGGCACCGCCCGCAGGCCGAACCCGCCGAGCAGCAGCGACCCGCCGATGACGAGCACCATCGCGGTGAGGTGCCACAGGTAGATGCTCATGATCCGGGCGTTGACCGCCACGGTCGCCGTCCACGCCCGCCGCCCCTCCAGCCAGCGGGCGAGGAACGGCTCGGCCAGCAGGACCAGCCCGGCCTGGGCCAGACCGAGGAGGCCGAGGGTGACCCGGGTCGGGTAGGAGTTGTTGAGCACCGCCCCGTCGACGCCGATCATCGACACCGGGTACGGTCCCGCCCACACGAGGGCGAGGAGGCCGACGGCTCCGACGACGGCGAGAGCAACCCGACGGCGCGCCCCCTGAAGCGCGCCGTCGAGCCACGCGTAGCCCACCTGGTGCACGCTCGCCCACACCAGGAGGTAGTTGAGGAAGCCGACCCACGGCACGGCCAGGCCGATGCTCGCCGCGTCGACGAGCCCCCCGGCCGCCAGCCCGCCCGCGACGCTCCACCAGCCCCAGCGCTCCCACAGCAGCAGCGTCGCCGGCGCGACCGCGACGACGAGCACGTAGGCCGCGAGGAACCACGTCGGCACCAGGGCGACCTGGGAGGCGACCCGAAGGGTCGAGCCCGGGACGCCGGCGGCATACCCGACCGTGGCGATGACGAGCCAGGCCAGCAGCAGCGGGACGACGGGCGTCATCAGGCGCCGTAGCCGCGCCCGGAGCCAGCCGGCGTATCCCGTGCCGGCCCGCCGGGCGGAGCGCCAGGACAGGGCGTTGGCGTAGCCACCGACGAGGAAGAACAGCGGCATGACCTGGAAGACCCAGGTCAGCGGGTGGCTCCAGACGGCGATGTTGAGGACGGCGTTGGGGATGAGGCGGCCCTCCCGGACCATGACGGCCGCCATGAGCCAGTGGCCGAGGACCACGACGGTGATGGCCAGCGCCCGCAGGAGGTCGACGACCCGGTTGCGGGTGCTCGGCGTGGCGGCGGTCAGCTCGCGGATCGTGGTCGGCATGCGCTCACCCTGGCCGAGCGCCCGGGAAATCGGATGAGTAGCCGTACCCAGCTGGTGTTGACTTCTCGCCATGACGGTCGCGCCCACGCCCGAGGAGCTGCTCGCGGCCTTCCACACCCAGATCCGGCTCACCCAGCTCGACGCCGCACCGGGCACGGTGGTGGAGCGGGACGGGCCGGTGTTCCGGAGCTATCCACAGGACCCGACGATGCGGGGGGCGATGATCGAGGGTCCGGAGGGCCTCGGCGACGACCCGGACCACTGGGTCGCCCGTCAGGTCGACTTCTTCCGGGGCCGGGGCCAGCGGGTGGAGTGGAAGACGTACTCGACCGATGTCCCTTCGGACCTGCCTCAGCGGCTGACGGCCGCGGGGTTCGTTGCCGAGGCCCTCGAGGCCCTCGTGCTGGGCTCATGTGCCGACCTCGTCCACGACGCTCCGCTGCCGAACGGGGTGCGGATCCGCGAGATCGGGTGCGACGACGACGCCGCCTGGAGCGGGGTGTCCGCCCTCATGGACCGGGTCTGGGGCGAGGAGAGCGGCTGGGTCAACGACCATCTGCGATGGGAGCAACGCGCTCGGCCGGACCTGCTGCGCGCCTTCGTCATCGAGCAGGGCGACCCGGCGGACCTGCGGGCGGCACCGACCGGCGGCGTCCTGTCCTACAACCTCCTTCGGCTCACGCCGGGCTCGCAGTTCTGCGGCTTCTGGGGCGGCACGACGGACGCCGACTGGCGGGGCCGTGGCCTCTACCGGGCCGGGGTCGTCCACCGAGCCCGACTGGCGCTCGCCGCGGGCTACCCGTTGGTCCGGGTCGACTGCTCACCGGACAGCCGGCCGATCCTCGTGCGTCTCGGGCTGCAGGCCGTCGCGACGACGACGCCCCACATCCTCGAGCCGTAGCCGGCCGGCCCGACTCGGTGGGCAGCAGCGTCTCGACGTCCTCCTCGCCGACCGGCGCGTCGACCGCCCGCCGAGTGTGGGCGGTCTCGCGTCCGTCGGGACGTCCTCGCGGCGCGACGCCCTGGGGAAACGTGGAAGGATTCGGGGCGTACAGGACACCGAACCCAAGGGAGAAAATATCGTGCCCATCGCCACACCAGAGGTGTATGCCGACATGCTGGACCGCGCGAAGGCCGGCTCCTTCGCATATCCCGCGATCAACATCACCTCCAGCCAGACCATCAACGCTGCGATCCGCGGCTTCGCCGAGGCCGGCAGCGACGGCATCATCCAGGTGTCGACGGGCGGCGCGGACTTCGCCTCCGGCTCCACCATCAAGAACATGGTGACGGGCTCCGTCGCGCTCGCGGCATACGCTCAGGAGGTCGCCAAGAACTACCCCGTCAACATCGCCCTCCACACCGACCACTGCCCCAAGCCCAAGCTCGACGGCTTCGTCCGCCCGCTGCTCGCCCTCTCGGCCGAGCAGGTCAAGTCGACCGGCCTGCCGATCTTCCAGTCGCACATGTGGGACGGCTCGGCGGTGCCGCTCACCGAGAACCTGCAGATCGCCGAGGAGCTCCTGGCTCTGGCGAAGGCCGCGAACATCATCCTCGAGGTCGAGATCGGCGTGGTCGGTGGCGAGGAGGACGGCGTCGTCGGCGAGATCAACGAGAAGCTCTACACGACCCCCGAGGACGCCCTGAAGACCGCGGCGGCGCTCGGCCTCGGTGAGAACGGCCGGTACATGGCCGCGCTGACCTTCGGCAACGTGCACGGAGTGTACAAGCCGGGCAACGTCAAGCTCCGGCCCGAGATCCTCAAGGATGCCCAGGACGCGATCGTCGGGAAGTACGGCTCCGCCGCCGGCGCCAAGCCGCTCGACCTCGTCTTCCACGGTGGCTCGGGCTCGCTGCCCGAGGAGATCGCGGCGGCCGTCGACTACGGCGTCGTGAAGATGAACGTCGACACCGACACCCAGTACGCCTTCACCCGCCCCGTGGCGGCCTGGATGTTCCAGCACTACGACGGCGTCCTCAAGGTGGACGGCGAGGTCGGCAACAAGAAGCGGTACGACCCGCGCGCCTGGGGCAAGGAGGCCGAGACGGGCATGGCGGCTCGGGTTGTCGAGGCCTGCCAGAACCTCCGCTCGGCGGGGACCCACACCGCCTGAGCGAGCCGGAGGCGCCCGTCAGGGCACGAGAGAGGGGCCCGGACCTAGGTCCGGGCCCCTCTCGGCCCCTGCCAGGGAGCCTGCGCCCTGCGGCGCACTCAGTCGCGGTGTCGGCGCCCCTGCCGCCACAACCACGTAGGAACAATGATGCCCTTTGTCATCTCCCCGCCGCGACTCTAAAGTGTCAATGGCACTAACCTGCCACCATTGACAGTCACGGCGTCACCCCAGCCCAGGAGCCAGCGATGGCCGGTCCCACCCGCCGCCCTCGGCCGCCCGCCGCCGAGTCCCCGCTGCGCGTCCTCGAGCAGCACCTCGAGCGGGAGGCGGCTCGCCTCGACGAGCGCAGGCTCGAGCTCGCGGGGGTCACCGAGGCGCTGAGCGCGATCGGCCTGCGTGCCGACTGCGCGGTGCCCTCCCGGCCGATCGAGCCGATCCGGGCCGACCTGGCACCCAGCGTCGTCTCTCGCCTGCTCCACGAGACGGCCGGGATGACCCGCAGCTTCGTCATGGTGGTCGACGACGGGCCCGCCCTCGACGAGGGCACGATGCGCGACAACCAGGCCCATATCCGCAACGGACTGGTCCAGCGAGCGATCTACCCGGTCGCCGCACTGGGGACCCCGCACGGCCGGCGCTGGATCCAGGCCTGGGGCGCCATCGGCGAGGAGCAGCGCGTCGTCCCCGAGTCGGTGACCGAGTTCGCCGTGTTCGGGTCCGAGGCCGTCGTCAGCGTCGCCCGGTGGGGCGACATGTCAGATGGGTTCGTCCTCACCCGCGACCCGCTCGTCGTCGCGGCCTTCTCGGCGTACTTCGACCTGGCCTGGAGCCGCGCCCTGCCCGTGCCCACCGACCCGGAGGACCACGACATCGACGACCGGCTGGTCCACCTGTTGGGGATGGGGCTCAAGGACGAGGCGATCGCGCGCTACCTCGGCATCGGGCTGCGGACCGTGCGCCGCCGGGTCGCGCGCCTGATGGCGGTGCACGGCGTCGAGACACGCTTCCAGCTGGGCTCGGCCATCGAGCGTGCCCGCGGCGGTCGGCGAGCCGACCGTTAGCATGTGGGGCGCCGGGCCCCGGCCACAGCCAATCGGCCCCTCGGCGCGTCCCCGGCGGTGCCGTGCCGGGCAGCAGCGGGGCGCGGTCTCGTGCCACAGCGGACGGAAGGAGCCGGGTATGCCGGCAGTCGTGCTCGTCGGTGCCCAGTGGGGCGACGAGGGCAAGGGCAAGGCCACCGACCTCATGGGCGGCGACGTCGACTTCGTCGTCAAGTTCAACGGGGGCAACAACGCCGGCCACACCGTCGTCATCGAGAGCGAGGACGGGACCTCGCAGAAGTACGCCCTCCACCTGCTGCCGTCGGGCATCCTCACGCCCACCTGCACACCGGTCATCGGCAACGGCGTCGTCATCGACCTCGAGGTCCTCTTCTCCGAGATCGACGGCCTGCAGGCCCGGGGGATCGACACCTCACGGCTGCTGGTCAGCGCCAACGCGCACGTGATCCCGCCGTACAACCGCACCCTGGACAAGGTGACCGAGCGATTCCTGGGCGCCCGCAAGATCGGCACGACCGGTCGCGGGATCGGGCCGACCTACGCCGACAAGATGTCGCGGGTCGGGATCCGGGTGCAGGACCTCTTCGACGAACACATCCTGCGGCAGAAGGTCGAGGCCGCACTGAAGCTCAAGAACCAGGTCCTCGTCAAGATCTACAACACCCGCGACATCGACCCCGGCGCGGTCGTCGATGAGCTGCTCGGGTATGCCGAGCGGCTGCGCCCCATGGTGACCGACACCTCGCTCGTGCTCGGCGCCGCCCTCTCGGATGGGCGGACCGTGCTGCTCGAGGCGGGCCAGGCGACCCTGCTCGACGTCGACCA
>CAYPYK010000018.1:0-21741 GCA_964414665.1 uncultured Intrasporangiaceae bacterium
GCCCCGGGGCCCGGGTCAGCTCCAGGCAGCCGTCGTCGACGCGTCCGGTCCGCATCTGGAGCAGGTCGGCGACGTAGTTCTGCCGCAGCCGCCACGGCGGCCGCTCGCCCTGCTTCGGCAGGATGGCCGTGGCTCGCTGGACGTACCCCGCAGTGAGGTCGAGCAGCGGCCGGGTCCCCCCGCGCACCCCGTCGAACCGCGGCGTCGCGGTGGTGAGCCCCCGCTCGTCGAGGAAGGCGAGCAGTCGGCATACGTACGTCGCGGTGAGGTCTGCCCGCAGCGTCCAGCTGTTGTTCGTGTAGCCCACGCACCAGGCGAGGTTGGGCACGCCGCTGAGCATGAGCCCCTTGTAGACGTACTCCTCGTTGACGGTGACCGGGCTCCCGTCGACGGTGAGGTCGATCCCGCCCACCACCTGGAGCGACAGCCCGGTGGCCGTGACGACGACGTCGGCCGGGAGCTCACGACCGGAGGTGAGCCGGACACCCGTCGCCGTGAACCGGTCCAGCGTGTCGGTGACGATCTCGGCCCGGCCCGCTGCGACCGTCGCGAACAGGTCGCCGTCGGGCACGACGCACAGCCGCTCGTCCCACGGGTCGTAGCGCGGGGTGAAGTGCGTGCCGACGTCGTAGCCGGCGGGCAAGGAGCGGGCCACACCCCACGTGAGCAGCCGCCGGCTGGCCTCGGGGAAGCGCCGGGCGAGCTGGTAGGTGGCGACGTTCAGGGCGAGGTTCTTGGCTCGGATGACCCGGTACGCCGCGCCCGCCGGCAGATGGCGGCCGATCGTCGCGGCGATGCGGTCCCGACCCGGCAGCGACACCATGAAGGTGGGGCTGCGCTGGAGCATCGTCACGTGCGTCGCGCCCTGGTCGGCAAGGGCGGGCACGAGCGTCACCGCCGTTGCGCCGCTGCCGATGACGACGACCTGCCGCCCCGCCACGTCCAGACCCTCCGGCCAGTGCTGGGGGTGCACCACCGTGCCGGCGAACTCGTCCCGGCCGCCGAAGTCGACCACGTGGCCGCGGTCGTACCGGTAGTACCCCGTCGCCAGGTAGAGGAACGAGCACGTGTGCCGGACCTGCGCGTCAGGTGTCGAGGAGAGCACCGTCCAGGTGGCGGAGTCCGTGTCCCAGTCGGCGGTGCGCACCTGGTGCCGGTAACGGATCATCGTCGAGATCGTTGACTCCTGCGCGGTCTCCTTGAGGTAGCGCAGGATCGACCCTCCGTCAGCGATCGAATCCGGGTCGGTCCACGGCCTGAACGGGTAGCTGAGCGTGTACACGTCGGAGTCGGACCGGACGCCGGGGTAGCGGAAGAGATCCCAGGTCCCGCCGAGGGACTCCCGACCCTCCAGGATGACGATTCGCTTGTGCGGCAACCGCTCCCGGATGCGGTACGCCGCGTCGATGCCCGACAGGCCGGCCCCGACGATGATCACGTCGGCGGGCTCGGCGGCCCCCCGGGTCGCTTCCTCCTCGCCGTCATCGTGCCCGACCGCAGCCTCGGTCGCCGACGTGGTGGCGGAGGTCTGCGGAGCGCTCACCGCCCCATCACACCACGATGCGAGCCTGCGTGGACCCCGGCGTGGCGCCCCTTCCGGGTCACCCGTTCGGCGGATGCTCGCCTCATGCTTGTCTCTAGGTAACGCGCACCCAACGGCCGATGTGCGGGTGACCCCCCGGGGCCACTCTTGGAGAGCAACAACGGAGGCGGGAAAGCCACCCACGGACCCATCACCTCCGACCGCACCGGGAACTGCCAACTCGTTGGCACCACCTTCGAAGGAGCGTCATGGGCCGACTACTCGGCATCACCCTGGTTCGCCTGGCCGCCACCACGGCCACGGCACCCAGGGGACGCGCCCGGCTCTCTCGGCCGACGGGGATGCAACTCGCATCCGATGTCAAGCCGAGACTCCGAGAGTCGGAGTGGTTCTGGCCCTGATCGGCCTGACTGCTGCAACGCCACCTCCCCCCCGGCGTTTCAGCGAGAGACCTCCTATCGCAGCCCTCCCCCACCCCCCGCCAGCGGGAGGCAGGACCCGGACTTGGACGGGCACCTCGGTTCGCCGAGGTGCCCGTCTCGTCGTTGCGGTCCAGCGCGGCTCCTGGTGGGCCCGTCGCGGCCCGACCCGTCGCGGCCCGAGCCCGTGGGAACGCGAGCGGGCCGCCTCTGCGCGAGAGGCGGCCCGGTCGGTCGGTGGAGCTGAGGGGACTCGAACCCCTGACCCCCTCCATGCCATGGAGGTGCGCTACCAGCTGCGCCACAGCCCCGAAGGGTGCCCCCGAAGGGGCCTGCGGAAGTCTACCCATCACGGGGCGGGCACCCAAATTCGTGTCAGCGCCGTCGTCGTCGTCGATGATGCGCCAGGCACCGACCCCGCCGCGACGGCGACGCCGGCTCACGGAGGCGGGGAGCCCTCGCGGCTCTCGGTTCCGGCCGAGGTGTTCCAGGTGACCAGCCGCCACCCGTGCTCCCCCTCGACCAGCTCGGACCAGTGGCAGTTGCCGAACGCTCCGAGGATGCGCCAGGCGAGCCGCTGGTCCAGCCCGAGCAGCACCGCGGCCACGGCCCGGCCGGCGGTGCCGTGGGTCGAGACGACGACGCACTCCCCCGGGTCCATGCCCTCGACGAGCTCGTCCAGGGCAAGCCGCACCCGGGCGGCGACGTCGGACATCGACTCGCCGTGGCCGCCCCGCTTGATGTCCTCGCCGCGCGAGACGGCGGCCCGTTCCTCCGGGAACTGCTCGGCCACCACCTCGTTGCGCATGCCCTGCCACGTCCCCGCGTGGATCTCGCGGAACCGCTCGTCGAACGTGAGCGGTATGCCGCACGCCTCGGCGACCGCCCGAGCCGTGCGGGCGGCCCGGGTCAGGTCGGAGGAGACGATGCGGCTCGGCGACAGGTCCGCCAGCACGGGGCCGACCGCGGCGGCCTGGGCCAGGCCGAGCTCGGACAGCTCGCTGTCGAGCTGACCTTGCCAGATCCCCGCGGCGTTGTGGACGGTCTCGCCGTGGCGCAGGACGACGATGCGACGGCGGGTGGGCGGCATACCGTCCCCCTCAGGAGGCGGCCGGGCCGCGACCGCGCTGCTCGGTGCCGATGGCACCGAGGTCGACCTGCGGGCAGTCCCGCCACAGGCGCTCGAGCTCGTAGAACTCGCGTTCGTCGTCGTGCTGGACGTGGACGACGATGTCGCCGAAGTCGATGAGCACCCAGCGGCCCTCGCGAGCCCCCTCGCGGCGCACCGGCTTGGCCCGCAGGTCGCGCAGCGCCTCCTCGACCGCATCGACGATCGCCCCCACCTGGCGCTCGTTGGACGCCGAGACGATGACGAAGACGTCGGTCAGCGCGAGCTGCTCGCTCACGTCGATGCCCGCGATCGTCGTCGCGAGCTTGTCGGCGGCCGCGGTCGCGGCGGCCCGGGCGAGCTGGACTGCGCGGTCAGTGGCGGGCACGGGTCTCCTCTGGCTGGGCGGTGACATGAGGCCGGGCCGGGGCCGCGGCATACAGCGCGTACTTGTTGATGTACTGGACGACGCCGTCGGGCACGAGGTACCAGACGGGCTCCCCCGCCTCGACCCGCTCGCGGCAGTCCGTCGAGCTGATCGCCATGGCCGGCACCTCCTGGAGGGTGACCCGGTCGGCGGGCAGCCCGGACTCGGAGAGGTGGTAGCCCGGGCGGGTGACCCCGATGAAGTGCGCGAGGTCGAAGAGCTCCTCGGCGTCCTTCCACGACAGGATCTGGGCCAGGGCGTCGGCGCCGGTGATGAAGTACAGCTCGGCCTCGGGTCGCTCACGGTGAAGCTCCCGGAGGGTGTCGATCGTGTAGGTGGGGCCGCCGCGCTCGACGTCGACCCGGCTCACGGTGAACCGTGGGTTCGACGCCGTTGCGACAACGGTCATGAGATAGCGGTGCTCCGCAGGGCTGACCTCACGCTCCTGCTTCTGCCACGGGTGACCGGTGGGGACGAACACGACCTCGTCGAGGTCGAAGCGGGACTGCACCTCGGACGCGGCGACGAGGTGGCCGTGGTGGATGGGGTCGAAGGTGCCGCCCATCACGCCCAGGCGCATGTGGGCCGTGCTCAGTGGTGGGTGCTCCCGTCATCGTGCTCCGGCGGCGGCGCGTACTTGTTCGCTGCACCCCGGAAGGCCCAGGTCACCCCGAGCAGCAGCGCGAAGGAGACGAGGGCGAGGACAAGGATGACGCCACTCGGGAGGGGCAGCGAGCTGCTCGCCTCGGCGGCGATGAGTCCAGCGACAGACGACGGCATGCGCACAGCCTACCCGGCGGGGCGAGATCCCGACGCTATGCGCCATCGTTGTCCACCGGCGCCGTCCACAGGCCTGTGCATGACCCGGTGTTTGCCCAGGTGAGCCTGTGGACGACCCTGTGGGGATCGGCATGGCGCATCTCGACACCCCAGAATGCTTGCGGCGCAAGCCTTTTCGCACTACAACAGTACTCACGTGAACCGCCAGGAGGGCTCGGCCAAGGCCAGGCCGGTCCGGCGGCGAGCAGGCCGGGCGGATAACGGCAGCGCCACCCCCGGTCGGGTCTCGGCCCAATCGGGGATGTGGGGGTCACCCCACCTCGCAAGCGACGTGGCGAGGGTGCTCCGCGGCCGACGGCCTGAGTCGAAGCCCGTCTCGCGCAAGCGGGGCGGCGCCACCGTCGCGTGGCTTGCCGGGTGGCCTGGCCGCTCGGAGGACCGACTCGACGCTGGAGGGATCTGCCCACCGGCCGAGGGCCCCCGATCTCATACGTCGGGGGCTCTCCCGGTTCTCGCCTAGGCTGTCCGCCATGGCCTCCGCCCGTCACGAGCTGAGCGTCGTCGTCCCCCTCTACGACGAGGAGGCCGTCCTCCCGCTCTTCGCCGACCGACTTCGCCCCGTCCTGGACGGGCTGGGCCCGGCATATGAGCTGCTTGTGGTCGATGACGGCAGCACCGACGCCTCTCCCGTGCTGCTCCAGCGGCTTCGCCGCGAGTGGCCGCAGCTGCGCGTCGTCCGGCTACGGGTCAACGCCGGCCACCAGGCAGCCCTGTCGGCCGGGCTGAGCCGGGCCCGGGGGGACTACGTGGTCACCCTCGACGCCGACCTGCAGGACCCGCCCGAGGTCATTCCCGAGATGCTGCACCTGGCGCGCACCGAGCGCATCGACGTCGTCTACGGGGTGCGCTCGGACCGCAGCACCGACTCGACGTTCAAGCGGGCGACCGCGCGGGCCTTCTACCGCGGCATGCGGGTGCTCTCGCGCACGGTGGCCCCGGTGGACGCCGGCGACTTCCGGCTCATGTCCCGGGCGACCGTCGAGGCGGTGAACGCCCTGCCCGAGCAGCATCGGGTCCTGCGCCTGGTCGTCCCCGCGCTGGGCTTCCCGTCGGCGTCGGTGGCCTATCGCCGGGAGGCCCGGGCGGCGGGGCGGACGAAGTACCCGCTGGCCAAGATGATCCGGCTGTCGGTCGACAGCGTCACCGGGTTCTCGACGGCGCCGCTGCGGCTCGCGACCTGGCTGGGCCTGGTCGGCGGCCTGGCCGCCCTGCTCATCCTGGCCTATGCCGTGTGGGGGAAGCTGCGTGGCACGGCCCTGCCAGGCTGGACCTCGACGGTGACCGTCGTCGCCGCCGTGGGTGCCGTCCAGCTGCTCGGGCTCGGGATCCTCGGCGAGTACGTCGGACGGATGTATGTCGCCCTGCAGGGCCGGCCCGCGTACTTCGTCGCCCACGACTCCCTCGACGACACCGGCACCGCCGACCAGCGGGCCGAGGCGTCTCAGCCGCGGACCTGACCGTCACCCTCGACGACCCACTTCGTCGTCGTCAGCTCGGGCAGGGCCATCGGGCCGCGGGCGTGCAGCTTCTGGGTCGAGATGCCGATCTCCGCCCCGAACCCGAACTCGCCGCCGTCGGTGAAGCGGGTCGAGGCGTTGACCATCACCACGGCCGCGTCGACCTCCGCGGTGAACCGGCGCGCCGCGCCCCGGCTCTCGGTCACGATGGCCTCGGTGTGGCCGGAACCGTACCGGTCGATGTGGGCCAGCGCCGCGTCGAGGTCGTCGACGACGCCGACGCTCATCTCGAGGGCGTGGTACTCGGTGGCGAAGTCCTCGCCGGTGGCCGCGACATGCGGCACCCCGGCAACCTGCGCGTGCACGCCGGACCGCTCGTCCGTGTGGAGCACGACCCCCGCGGTGTCGAGGGCGGCCAGCGCCTTGGGCAGGAACTCAGCGGCGAGGTCCTGGTGGACCAGGAGGGACTCGGCCGCGTTGCACACGCTGGGCCGGTGGGTCTTGGAGTTGACGGTGATGGCGAGCGCCTTGTCGATGTCGGCCGCCGCGTCGACGTAGACGTGACAGTTGCCGATTCCTGTCTCGATGACCGGCACGGTGGACCCGGTCACGACCGACGCGATGAGGTCGGCGCCGCCGCGCGGGATGAGCAGGTCGACCAGCCCGCGTGCGGTCATCAGCGCCCGGACGGCCTCGTGGCCCCCCTGGAGCAGCCCCACGGCGTCCGCCGGCAGGCCCTGGTCGGACAGGGCGGCGCGCAGCACACTGACAAGAGCGGCGTTCGTGCTCGCCGCGGCCGAGCCCCCACGCAGGATGACCGCGTTGCCGGACTTCAGGCCGAGGGCCGCGGCGTCGACCGTGACGTTGGGCCGGGCCTCGTAGATCATGGCGACGACGCCCATCGGCACCCGCACCTGGCGGAGCTGCAGGCCGTTGGCCAGCGTCGAGCCGCGGACGACCTCGCCGACCGGGTCGGGCAGGGCGGCGACGTCCCGCACCGCGTCGGCGACCGCCGCCACCCGAGGGGCGTCGAGCCGGAGCCGGTCGAGCAGCCCGTCGGGCATGCCAGCGCTCCGGCCACGCTCGAGGTCATCCGCGTTGGCGGCGACAATGGTCATGGTCGCGGCGTCGAGGGCCTCGGCGAGCGCACGCAGGGCGGCGTCCTTCTCGGCTCGGGAGAGCAGTGCGAGGGTCCGCGAGGCGCTGCGGGCAGCGGTGGCGAGCGCGCTCACCTGCTCGCGGGCGGCTGCGTCGACGGCGGTCTGGTCCGACATGGCCACCAGGGTATGCCGCACGGCCGCCACCGCGCCCTCCCCGACCAGGTTCCGGCCAGGCCCCGGTCGCGCTCAGCCCTCGCGGGGCGGAGGCACCGGCCCGGCGGGCCCGGCGGTGCCGCCGGGCCCACCGCCGCCCGCGGCCCGGTCCCGCCTGGCCCGGCCGGCCGAGGCCAGGACGATGACGAGGATGACGAGCCCCACAACGAGGGCCGCGCCGAGGACGGCGATGACGATGACGAGGGGCGAGAGGGCCATGGGTACTCCTGGGTAGCGGGGCGGGGCTCGACATCCACGCCCGTCGAGGTGACCGGGCCGACGGTACCCGAGCGGGCGGCATACCCGAGAATGAGCCCGGTGACGACGATCCTGTCCATCCAGTCCTCGGTCGCGTACGGCCATGTCGGCAACAGCGCCGCCGTCTTTCCCCTCCAGCGGCTCGGCATCGAGGTGTGGCCGGTCAACACGGTGCAGTTCTCCAACCACACGGGCTACGGGAAGTGGCGCGGGCCGCTCCTGTCGGCCGAGGACGTCCATGAGGTGGTGACCGGCGTCGAGGAGCGCGGCGTGCTGCCCGAGGTCGACGCGGTGCTCTCCGGGTACCAGGGTGGAGAGGGCATCGGTGCGGTGATCCTCGACGCGGTCGCCCGGGTGAAGGCGGCCAACCCGGACGCGATCTACGTGTGCGACCCGGTCATGGGCAACGCCGCGAGCGGCTGCTTCGTCCACCCGGCGATCCCGGTCCTGCTGCGCGAGCACGTCCTCCCCCGGGCCGACCTCGTCACCCCGAACCACTTCGAGCTGGGCGTCCTCACCAAGGCGGAGCCCGAGACACTCGACGAGGTGCTGGACTGCGTCGAGGCGGTGCGCGCCAGGGGGCCCGCCACGGTCCTGGTGACCAGCGTGCTGCGCCCCGACCGGCCGGAGGGCACCATCGAGACCCTTGCCGTCCACGGCGACGGCGCCTGGCTCGTGCGGACCCCACGGCTGCCGATCGTCGCCAACGGGTCGGGCGATGTCACGGCGGCGCTGTTCACTGCGCACCTGCTGCGGACCGGCGACGCAGCCATCGCCCTCGGGCGGACCGTGTCGAGCGTGGTCGACGTGCTGTCACGCACCGTGGAGTCCGGGCGCCACGAGCTTCAGCTCGTGCAGAGCCAGGACGAGATCGCCCACCCGCGGATGCAGTTCGAGGTCACCCGCCTGCGCTGACGGTGAGGGTCGACAGCGCAGCCGCCGACTACCGGACGACGAGGTCGTCGCGGTGGATGACCTCGCGCTCGTAGGCCGGCCCGAGCTCGCGGGCCAGGTCGCGGGTGCTCCGGCCGAGAAGCCCGGGCAGCTCGACGGAGGAGTAGTTGACCAGGCCGCGGGCGATCACCGTCCCGTCGGTGCCACACACGTCCACCGGGTCGCCCTCGCTGAACGTCCCGTGGACCTCGACGATCCCCGCGGGCAGGAGCGAGGTGCGGCGCTTCCCGACGGCCGCGACGGCGCCATCGTCGATGACCAGGCGACCGCGGGCGGTGGTGGCGTGCGCGATCCACAGCTTGCGGGAGGCCTTGGCGGCCGGAACGGGCGCGAACACGGTCCCGACATCGGCCGCGTCGAGCGCCTGCCGGGCGTCGTCGAGCCGGGTCAGCAGGGTCGGCACTCCGGCGGCACCGGCGATCCCTGCGGCCTCGACCTTGGTGAGCATCCCGCCACGGCCCACGACGGACCGGCTGCCCCCGATCCGGACGGCGTCGAGGTCGTCTCGCGTGGCGACGACGGGCACTCGGCGGCTGCCGTCCCGGTGCGGCGGCCCGTCGTAGAGCGCGTCGACGTCGGTGAGCAGGACGAGGGCGTCGGCCGCGACGAGGTGGGACACCAGGGCCGCGAGCCGGTCATTGTCGCCGAACCGGATCTCGTGCGTCGCCACCGTGTCGTTCTCGTTGATGATCGGCACGATTCCGAGCTCGAGCAGGCGCTCGAGGGTGCGGCGCGCGTTGGTGTAGTGGGCCCGCCGGGTCATGTCGTCGGCGGTGAGCAGCACCTGGCCCACGGTGAGCCCATGGGCCCCGAACGCCTGCTGGTATGCCGCGACGAGGGCCCCCTGACCGACGCTGGCCGCCGCCTGCTGGGTGGCCAGGTCGCTGGGCCGCCTACCCAGCGCGAGCGGACCCATGCCGGCGGCGATGGCCCCGGAGGACACGAGGACGACCTGGCGGCCGGTGGCCCGCCGCGCGGCGATGAGGTCGACGAGGTCGACGAGCCGGGAGAGGTCGATGTGGCCGCCGTCGGCGCTGGTGAGTGAGGACGAGCCGACCTTGACGACGACCCTCCGGGCATCCCGGACCGTGCGGCGCAACCGGGCCGACAGGTCAGGCATCGCGGTCCTGCGGGTCGGCCCACCGCCCGGCCCGACGCTCGGCCGCGAGCTCCTCGCGTGCGGAGGTCTGGGCGTCCCTGCGGGTGTGGAACTCCTCGCGCTTCTCGCCGCGGGACTTGCGGGTGCGCTCCTCGACCCGCAGGTCGGTGCCGCGCGGGCCGCCGAGCAGCTCGGCCCCGGCAGACATCGTCGGCTCCCAGTCGAAGACGACCGCGTCCTCGGCCGGACCGATGAGCACCGTCGAGCCGGGGACCGCGCCCGCAGCGAAGAGGGCCTCCTCGACGCCGAGCCGGCCGAGCCGGTCGGCGAGGTAGCCCACGGCCTCGTCGTTGGTGAAGTCGGTCTGGTGCACCCATCGGGTGGGCCGCTCGCCGACGACCCGGAAGGCCTCGCCGTCGGGGGTGCTCTCGGTGACGACGCGGAACCCGGCGTCGTCGACGGCCCTCGGCCGCAGGACGACCCTGGGCCGGTCGACGACCCGCGTGTCGTGCTCGGCGCGGGCGGCTGTGACGTGCCGCGCGAGGGCGAAGGTCAGCTCCTTGAGGCCGGTGTGGGCCACCGCCGAGACGATATGGACCTCGAGCCCGCGGGCCTCGAGGTCGGGCACCACCATCTCGGCCAGGTCTCGCGCGTCGGGGACGTCAGCCTTGTTGAGCACGACGACCCGGGTGCGCTCGGACAGCGGCCGTCCGCCGAGGCTCTGGCCCGGGACGTACGCCGCGAGCTCTGCCTCGATGACGTCGAGGTCGGTCATCGGGTCGCGCCCCGGCTCGAGGGTGGCGCAGTCGACGACGTGGACCAGGACCGAGCATCGCTCGACGTGCCGGAGGAACTCCAGCCCGAGGCCCCTGCCCTCACTGGCGCCCGGGATGAGCCCCGGCACGTCGGCGACGGTGAACCGCTCCTCGCCGGCCGTGACGACCCCGAGGTTGGGGACCAGCGTCGTGAACGGGTAGTCGGCGATCTTGGGGCGCGCCGCGGACAGCACCGAGACCAGCGAGGACTTGCCCGCTGACGGGAAGCCGATCAGCGCGACGTCGGCGAGGCTCTTGAGCTCGAGGACGATGTCGAGACGCTCACCCGGCTCGCCGAGAAGCGCGAAACCGGGGGCCTTGCGCCGCGGCGAGGCCAGGGCCTTGTTGCCGAGCCCGCCCCGGCCGCCGCGAGCGACGACGACCGCGGTCCCCTCACCGACGAGGTCGGCGAGCACGGAGCCGTCGGCGGTGGTGACGACAGTCCCCTCGGGGACGGGCAGGACGAGGTCCTCGCCGTCGGCACCGTTGCGCTCGTCGCCCGCGCCGGGCCTGCCGCCCGTCGCCGCGCGGTGGGGGCTGCGGTGGTAGTCGAGCAGGGTCGTCGACTGCTGCTCGACGGTGAGGACGACGTCGCCGCCCCGCCCCCCGGTCCCGCCGTCGGGACCGCCGAGGGGCTTGAACTTCTCGCGGTGCACCGACGCCACGCCGTTGCCGCCGTCCCCCGCGGCGACGTGCAGGACGACACGGTCGACGAAGGTCGTCATCGCTGCTCGCCTCCGCTCGGGTGTCCCGGTGATGCCACGAGGGGCGGGCCCGTGTCCGGCCCGCCCCGTCGCTGCGTTGGAGTGGTCGCGGGACCGGCGCGGGCCGGCCCCACGGCATGCGTCACTGGTCGGCGTTCTCCACCGGCAGGACGCTCACGGTCCTGCGTCTGCGACTGGTGCCGAACGTGACCGCGCCGGCCACCGTGGCGAAGAGGGTGTCGTCGCCGCCGCGGCCCACGCCGTCACCGGGGTGGAAGTGGGTCCCACGCTGGCGGACGATGATCTCGCCGGCGCCGACGACCTGACCTCCGAAGCGCTTGACGCCGAGCCGCTGCGAGTTGGAGTCCCGACCGTTGCGGGTCGAGGACGCGCCCTTCTTGTGTGCCATGTCTGTCTACCTCTGGGTGAGTCTGGTTTCGGGGGCCGGTCAGCGGTATGCCGCTCAGGCGTCGATGGCGGTGATCTTGACCTGGGTCAGCGGCTGGCGGTGGCCCTGGCGCTTGCGGTAGCCGGTCTTGTTCTTGTACTTGAGGATCGTGATCTTGGGGCCCTTGGCGGGCTTGACCACCTCGGCGGTGACCTTGACCTTCGCGAGCCGGCCGGCATCGCTGGTGACCTCGGTGCCGTCGACCAGGAGCAGGGGGGTCAGCTCGATGCTGGCGCCGGGCTTGCCGACCTTGTCGATGAGCAGGACGTCGCCGACGGACACCTTCTCCTGTCGGCCACCTGCGCGGACGATCGCGTACACCTGGAACTCACTTTCGTTGTGCGGGGGCGCGCACTCTCTGGGGTGAACCGGCCGACAGCAACCCTGCGGCTCGCAGCTCTCGCTGCACAGGACACCGGCCCGGTGGGCGCACCGACGGTCCAGGCTACCGGTCCGCCCACGCGCCCTCCAAATCAGTCGGCCGTTCCCTGTGGGTCGGGCTCGGGGTCGGGCTGGGGCTCCGACCCCGCCGCATCGTCGGCCGGGCCCGACTCGTCCTCGCCGGACGCGCGCGGCGGCCCGGCCGGGGCGACGACGCGTCCGCGCTTGCGGCGGGGCCGCACCCCACCCACCTGGACGTCGGCGGCGTCAGACGGCGTGCCGTCCGCCTGGCCGGCAACGTCGGCGTCGGCGGCCTCGTCGACCTCCTCGGCGGCGTCACCGACGTCCGAGGTCGCGTCGTCGTGGCGGTCCGACTCGCCGGCCTGGTCGGCCTGGTCGGCCTGGTCGGCCTGGTCGGCCTGGTCGGCCTGGTCGGTATCGCCGGTGTCGCTGACGCCCACGGCGGCGAACAGGTCGGCCGCCTGCTCGACGGCATCCTCGATCCGCCCGATGGCCTCCGCGTCGAGCGCACCCTCGGCGGGCGCCCCGAGCCCCGCAAGGTCGTCCTCTATGGCCTCTCCCGACATCCCCTTGATCGCCGCGGCGTGCGCCGCCGCCGCGATCTGGGCGGGTGTGGGGCCGGCGGACGCGGAGCTCCTGGGATCGGTCGTCGCGGCCGTGGCGGAGGAGTCCGCCCGCGAGCGCCGCGAGCGGGAGCGTGAGCCTTCGCTCGAGCCGCCGGAGTCCGACCCGCCCGACGAGCCCTTGGCAACCGGCTCGGTGTGGACGATGAGGCCGCGGCCGTTGCAGTGCTCGCACGGCTCGGAGAAGACCTCGAGCAGGCCGGACCCCACCCGCTTGCGGGTCATCTGGACCAGGCCGAGCGAGGTCACCTCGGCGACCTGGTGTTTGGTCCGGTCCCGGCCGAGGCACTCGAGCAGGCGGCGGACGACCAGCTCACGGTTGGACTCGAGGACCATGTCGATGAAGTCGATGACGATGATCCCGCCGACGTCGCGCAGCCGGAGCTGGCGGACGATCTCCTCGGCCGCCTCGATGTTGTTCTTGGTGACGGTCTCCTCGAGGTTGCCCCCGGAGCCGACGAACTTGCCGGTGTTGACGTCGATGACCGTCATCGCCTCGGTGCGGTCGATGACGAGCGAACCGCCCGAGGGGAGCCACACCTTGCGGTCGACCGCCTTGGCCAGCTGCTCGTCGATCCGGTGGTGGTGGAAGACGTCCTCCTCCGCGGTCCAGCGGGTCACCCGCGAGGCCAGGTCGGGAGCCACGTGGTCGACATACTCGTTGACCTGGGACCAGGCCGTGTCGCCGGCGACGACGAGCGAGGTGAAGTCCTCGGTGAAGACGTCGCGGATGACCCGGATGGTCAGGTCGGGCTCGCCGTGCAGCAGGACCGGGGCGCCGCCGTTCGAGGCCTTCTTCGACCCGGCCTGCTGGGCCCTGCTGCTGATGGCGGCCCAGGTCTTGGTGAGCCGCTCGACGTCCGCCCGCAGCTCCTCCTCGGACGCCCCCTCGGCGGCGGTCCGCACGATGACGCCGGCGGTGTCGGGCACGACCTCCTTGAGGATCGCCTTGAGCCGGGACCGCTCGGTGTCGGGCAGCTTGCGGGAGAGGCCCGTCATCGAGCCCTCCGGCACGTAGACGAGGTAGCGGCCCGGCAGGGAGATCTGCGACGTGAGCCGCGCGCCCTTGTGCCCCATGGGGTCCTTGGTCACCTGGACCAGGACGGTGTCACCCGACTTGAGCGCGTTCTCGATGCGCTTCGGGGTGTTGGACTCGAGCCCGGCGGCGTCCCAGTTGACCTCACCGGCATACAGGACGGCATTGCGGCCCTTGCCGACGTCGACGAAGGCAGCCTCCATCGACGGCAGGACGTTCTGGACCCGGCCGAGGAAGACGTTGCCCGCCATCGAGGCCGTCGTCTCGCGCGAGACATAGTGCTCGACGAGCACTCCGTCCTCGAGCACGCCGATCTGGGTGCGGTCGCCGACAGCGCGGACGACCATCACCCTCTCGACACTCTCCCGGCGGGCCAGGAACTCCGCCTCGGTGATGATCGTGCGGCGGCGGCCGGCCTCGCGGCCCTCGCGCCGCCGCTGCTTCTTGGCCTCGAGGCGGGTCGAGCCCTTGACGGCAGTCGGCTCCTCCCGCTCCCGGCGCGGGGCCCGCACCTTGGTCACGGTGCCGGGCGGGCTGTCCGAGTCGTCGCCACCGCCGCTGCGCCGCCGACGGCGACGACGACGGCTCGAGCCGGTCTCGGCCTCGTCGTCGTACCCGGAGTCGGTAGGTGGGCCACCGCCGCGCTCGCCGGACCCCGCTGCATCCTCGGCGCCAGCCGAGCCCTCGGGCTCGCCGGCCGATCCACCCCGGGCGCGCCGTCCGCGGCCGCCACGGCGACGACGGCGGCGGGAGGCGTCACTCTGGCCGTCATCCTCGTCGGGTCCGGGCTCGGACGCCTCGGACGCGTCGGCGGCCGACTCCGGTGAACCCGACAGGTCGCCGGTGCCGTCGTCGCCCTGGTCGGCGGAGCGCTCGTCGGAGCCGGCGGCGGCACTCGTCCTGCGACCGCGCCGCGAGCGGCTCCGGGTGCTCTGCGGCTCCTCGGGCGTCGCGTCGCCGCCGCGGTCCGCTGCGGCCTCGTCGGCCGACTCCTCCTCGGCAGCCGGCCGCTGGACCGGGGTCTGCGCCGGGGCGGAGGCGCGGCGACGGCGGGGGCCGGCACTGTCGTCGGGTGCCTGGAAGACCAGGCCGAACGTGGGCGCAGCCGCCGGGGCGTCGTCCTCATCGGGGCCGGCGGGCGACCCGGCGCCGCTGTCGACGTCCGCCCTCGCCGCCGGGTCGGCAGTGCCCGCACCGCCGGTGGGGGTGGCCGCCGCGGTCGAGGTGCCGGCCGTTGTGGCCGCCTGGGCGGTGGTCTTCCTGGCCGCCTTCTTCGCCGCCTTCTTGGCCGCCTTCTTGGCGGTCTTCTTCGGGGTGGCCTCGGCGCCGAGCGGTTGCTCGTCGCCCGTGTCCGGGCCGTCGCCCGACGCGCCCTGGGGCGCGACAGCCTTCTTGGTGGCGCGGCGACGACGGACCGGCCGGTCCGCCCCGTCCACCGATCCCGCGTCGGTGACCGGCGTGTCGGCGCCGGAGCCGGCGTCGGAGCCGGCGTCGGTGGTGGTGTCTGGAGTGTCCTGGGAAGCCATGGTGGCCCCTTCCGTCACCATGAGGCCGACGCCACACCCCGACGGCCGGAGCCGCCCCGCCGACCACCTGGTGCGCGGTCGCGATCGTGTCGAGCACCTCAACACGGAAGTCACGTATTACGCCTGGAGAGCTCGCGCGGGCGGCGCGTCACCGATCAGGCGCCGGCGGCCTCCTTGTCGGCGGCCAGTGGATCGGCCACCCCAGCAGCTGCGTCGAGCAGTGGGCCTTGTGCCAGCCGGGTCACCAGGGGTGGGGCCGGCTGTGCGAGCGCAGTTACTGCCTGCAGTGCGGTCAGGATGTCGTCGGGGCGTACGGACGGTGTGGTGTGCCGCACGACCACGCGCAGTATCGCACACGCGTCTGCGGATCCGGGGTCGACGACCATCGACACGACCGGGCCCCGAGCATCGAAGGTCCTCGGCCCGGTCTTGAACGTCCGGGTCACCTCGACGCGGGCCTCGGCGAGGAAGAGCCGCACGGCATCCGCCGCCGCCGCCGGGGTCACCTCGCGGAGCTCGATCCGCCACAGGCTGGCCTCCAGCCGGTCCGCGAGCGACCCCGGAGCGGCCCCGACGACCTCGACGACATCCAGCCCGGTCGGCAACGCGGCGTCGAGGGCCACCCGCACCGACTCGGGGTCCACGCGCTCGACCACCGAGATCTCGAAGTACTCGGCCTCACTCGCGGTCCCGGTCGGCGCCCCGTTGGCGTAGGAGATCCTCGGGTGCGGGTGGAAGCCCGCCGAGTAGGCCATCGGTACGGCCGCCCGGCGCAGCGCCCGCTCCAGGCTCCGGGAGAAGTCCCGCGTCGAGGAGAACCGCAGTCTGCCCCGCTTGGCATAGCGCACCCGGAGCCGCTGGACCGGTGGAGGGGGAGGTGGTCCGTCCGGCGTGCGCGCGCGTCCCATGGGCCCAGCGTATGGCGGCGGCCACAGTCTTGCGAAAGCCGTATCACGGTACCGCGCCGGTCGCCGAGGTGGCCGCCGTGCCCTGCCGCAGCCCGGTCACCGTGTCGATCTCGGCGGCCGACACGGACCCGACGACGGCGGTGGCCGCCGGCTGGGTCACCCACCGGGGACCGTCCTGCGACCGGCTGCACCTCATCGTGCAGACCGATGGCTCGGGCAGGCCCCTGGTGGCTAGATTGCGCCCCATGACCTCACTGGACCGCGCCCGGCTCGCCGACCTCCTGGCCCGCGAGCAGGCGGCATACACCGGCGCCCACCCGCTCAGCCGGGCCCACTACGCCGAGGCGACCAACCTGTTCGGGCGGGTTCCGATGACGTGGATGAACATGTGGAGCGGCGGCTTCCCGCTCTACCTCGACAGCGCCCAGGGCAACCGGGTGAGCGATGTCGACGGCCATACCTATGTCGACTTCGCTCTCGGCGACACCGGGGCGATGGCCGGCCACTGCCCCGCGCCGACCCTCGCAGCGGTGACCCGGCGGATGGGCGAGCTCGGCGGCGTGACGACGATGCTGCCGACCACGGACGCCCAGTGGGTCGGCGCCGAGCTGGCCCGGCGGTTCGCGATGCCGCTGTGGAGCTTCGCGCTGTCGGCGACGGACGCCAACCGGTGGGCCGTCCGCCTGGCCCGGCTGACGACCGGGCGGTCCAAGATCCTCGTGTTCGGGTACTGCTACCACGGCTCGGTCGACGAGACCTTCGCGCTGCCCGGCCCCGACGGCACGACGATCTCCCGTCCCGGGAACGTCGCTCCCCCGGTGCCGCTTGACCTGACGACGCGAGCGGCGACGTGGAACGACCTGGACTCCGTGGAGCGCGAGCTCGCGCACGGCGACGTCGCAGCGGTCCTCACCGAGCCCGCGCTCACCAACATCGGTATCGTGCTGCCCGAGCCGGGGTTCCTGGAGGGAGTGCGCGAGCTGGCCACGCGCTACGGCGCCCTGCTCATGATCGACGAGACGCACACGTTCTCCGCCGGCTGGGGCGGCGCGACCCGCGAGTGGGGCCTCACGCCCGACATCCTCGTCATCGGCAAGTCGATCGGCGGGGGCATCCCGTGCGGCGCCTACGGCATCACGACGGAGGTGGCGGCCGCCGTCACCACGCACACGGACGCCGGCGAGGCCGACATCGTCGACGTCGGCGGGGTCGGAGGCACGTTGGCCGGCAACGCCCTGTCGACCGCCGCCATGCGCGCGACCCTCGGCGAGGTACTCACGCCCGAGGCGTTCGCCCGGATGGGCGAGCTGGGGAGCGCCTTCGCCGACGGGGTGCAGGCCACGCTCGACGACCTCGACGTCCCGTGGTCGGTGAGCCGGCTGGGGGCGCGGGCGGAGTACCGGTTCGCCCGGCCCGCTCCGCGCTCGGGAGAGGAGTCCGCCGCTGCCGCCGACGAGGACCTCGACGCCTACCTCCACCTCGCCATGGTCAACCGAGGCATCCTCATGACGCCCTTCCACAACATGGCGCTCATGTGCCCCGACACGACCCGGTCCGACGTCGACCGGCATACCGACGTGTTCGAGGCGGTGGTCGGCGACCTGTTCGGCTGACCCGAACGGCGTCGGCGGCCGGCGCGTCAGTCGTGGCCGAGCCGGCGGACCTGGGCGATCTGCTCGGCCTCGCCGAGGACGATGAGCGTGGTGCCGAGCTGGACCATCGCGTCCGGTGTGGGGTTGGGGATGAAGGCGCCCTTGTCGGGGAGGCGGATCGCGAGGAGCTGGGCGCCGTAGGCCCCGGTGAGGTCGATGTCGGACACCGAGCGTCCGATGAAGGGGCTGCCCTCGTGCACCCGCACCTGCTCGACCCGGAAGTCCATCTCCTCGTCGTGCATGACGCCGTCGAGGAACTCCGCCACGTCGCCGTGCAGCGCGAACATGGCCATCCGCCGACCGCCGATGAGCTGGGGGTTGACGGCCCGGGTGGCACCGGCCAGGACGAGCTTGTCCTTGGAGTCGACGGTGCGGGCCCGGGAGATGATGACCAGGTCGGGGCACAGCGCGCGGGCCGACAGCGTGAGGTAGAGCGTGTCGGCGTCGGCCTCGAGGGCGCAGATCATCGCGCGTGCGCGCGTGACGCCCGCCTCGCGCAGGATGTCGTCCTTGAGGGCGTCGCCGACGATGTGCGGCGCCGTGAGCCCCTCCAGCCGGTCGGGGTCGCTGTCGACGACGACGATCGGGTGGCCCGTTCCGGCGAGGTGCTCGGCGGCCGACTTCCCGACGCGGCCGTGGCCGCAGATGATGACGTGGCCGGTGAGCCCGGCGATCCGCGCGTCCATCCGACGCCTCCCGAGGTAGTCGAACAGGTGGCCCTCGGTCAGGGCCTCGACGAGGACACCGAGGTTGTACAGCACCGTGCCCACGCCGACGACGATGAGCACGATGGTGAAGGCGACACCGGCCGGACCGAGCGGCTCGATCTCGCGGAAGCCCACCGTCGAGACCGTCGTCACGGTCTGGTAGACGGCGTTGAGCGGGCCGAAGCCGAGCGCCAGGTAGCCGAGGGTGCCGAAGCCGGTCACGGCGACGACGGCGCCCACGGCGATGGCGACCCGCTTGGCGGCGTCACGCCCCAGCGCCGCGTCGCGGGCCGACGAGGGCCCGCCGCGGCCGGTGTTCCCGAGCAGCGACCGGCGCCGGTCATCGGAGTGCATCGGCGCTGCCACGGCGCTCATCCTTCCACCGACCACCGCGTCCGCCCGGGACGTGCGCGAGAGGTGCGACACACTGGGCCATGGCCTCCTCGCACCCGCTCCCCACGACGCCCGAGGGCGTCTTCACCTACGGCGCCCCGCAGCTGAAGTTCGGGCGGGGCGCGGCGGCCGAGATCGGGTACGACCTCGTCCAGCTCGGCGCCCGGCGCGTGCTGGTCGTCACCGACGCCGGCGTCGCCGCGACCGGCGCACCCGCCCGCATCGCCGAGGCGATGGCGGCATACCGGGTCACCGCCGAGATCTTCGACCGGGTCCACGTCGAACCGACCGACGCGAGCCTCGAGACCGCCATCGGGTATGCCGCGGACACCGGCCCCTGGGACGCCTACGTCGCCGTCGGGGGCGGCTCGTCGATCGACACGGCGAAGGCGGTCAACCTCCTGACGACGAACCCGGGGACGCTCCTGGACTACGTCAACGTGCCCGTCGGGGCGGGCCGCGCGCCGACCGAGCCGCTTCGACCCCTCGTGGCCGTGCCGACGACGACGGGCACCGGCTCCGAGAGCACGACGATCTGCGTCCTCGACGTCCTCGCCCAGCACGTCAAGACCGGGATCAGCCACCCGCGGCTGCGCCCCACCCTCGCCGTCGTCGACCCCGATCTCACCCTCAGCCAGCCGGCCGGGGTCACCGCCGCCGCCGGGATGGACATCCTCTGCCACGCGCTCGAGGCGTACACGGCCCGGCCGTATGCGGCATACGAGCGGAAGCGGGCGCCCGAACGGGTGCCCTACTGCGGCGCCAACCCGATCGCCGACATGTGGGCGGAGAAGGCACTCGGCCTGCTCGCCGGGTCGTTCCGCCGGGCCGTCGTCGACGGCGGCGACCCGCTCGCCCGGGAGCAGATGTCGATGGCGGCGACCTTCGCGGGGATGGGGTTCGGCAACGCCGGCGTCCACATCCCCCACGCCAACGCCTACCCCATCGCTGGACGCGTCCGGGACTTCCGTCCCCTGGGGTATCCCCAGGACGAGCCCCTCGTCCCGCACGGGATGGCGGTCGCCCTCACCGCCCCGGATGCCTTCCGGTTCACCTTCGACGCCGACCCGCAGCGGCATCTGCGGGCGGCCCGGCTGCTCGACCCCGCGACGGCCGCCGAGGCGGAGGCGAGCGGGGCCGCCGACGACGTGCTGCCCCGGGTGCTGGTCTCGCTCATGCGGGACATCGGACTGCCCGACGGGTGCGCGAGGGTGGGGTACGCCGTCGCCGACATCCCCGACCTCGTCGAGGGCTCGCTCAAGCAACAGCGGCTCCTCGCGACCTCGCCCAAGCCGGTGACGGCCGAGGACCTCGCGGGCATCTTCGAGCGCTCGATGCGCCTCTGGTGACGCGGCCCCGACCCCACCGACGGCCCGACCCCCCCAATCCCTGCCGCTCGACCCCCACCCCTAACCTCTGCTAGCAGAGGTTAGGGGACCAAGCAGAGGGTGCAACCTGTGCTTGGTCGCACAACCTCTGCTAGCAGAGGTTAGGGGACCGCGCGGGCAGAGGTTAAGGGACCGCGCAGGGCAGAGGTGAGGCGACCGAGCAGGTAGCAGGGGTCAGGTGACGGTCAGGGGTAGCAGGGTCCGGCCGGTCGGGCCGATCTCGATGCTCGTGCCCAGCTGCGGACACACGCCACAGTCGAAGCACGGGGTCCACCGGCAGTCCTCGACCTCGCTCTCGTCGAGCGAGTCCCGCCAGTCCTGCCAGAGCCACTCCTTGTCGAGGCCGGAGTCGATGTGGTCCCACGGAAGGACCTCGGACTCGTCCCGCTCGCGGGTGGTGTACCAGTCGACGTCGACGCCGTGGGCCGGCAGCTCGCGTGCCGCGGCGGCCATCCACCGGTCGTAGGAGAAGTGTTCGCTCCATCCGTCGAACCGGCCGCCGTCGCGCCATACTGCCTCGATGACGCGCCCGACCCGGCGGTCGCCACGCGAGAGCAGTCCCTCGATGATCCCCGGCTGCCCGTCGTGGTAGCGGAACCCGATCGAGGAGCCGTACCGCCGGTCGGACCGGATCGCCGCGCGCAGCGTCGCGAGCCGGGCGTCGGTCTCCTCGACCCCGAGCTGGGCGGCCCACTGGAACGGCGTATGCGGCTTCGGCACGAACCCGCCGATCGACACGGTGCACCGGATGTCGTGCCGGCCGCTGACCCGCCGCCCCGTCTCGATGACCCGCTTGGCGACCTCGGCGATCTGCAGGACGTCCTCGTCGGTCTCGGTCGGCAGCCCGCACATGAAGTAGAGCTTCACCTGTCGCCACCCCGCGCCGTATGCCGCGGCGACGGTCGCGATGAGGTCCTCCTCGGTGACCATCTTGTTGATGACGCGGCGGATGCGCTCGCTGCCGCCCTCGGGGGCGAAGGTCAGCCCTGAGCGGCGGCCGTTGCGCGTGAGCTCGTTGGCGAGGTCGATGTTGAAGGCGTCGACGCGGGTCGACGGTAGCGAGAGCCCGGTCTGGGTGCCCTCGTAGCGGTCGGCCAGCCCCTTGGTGAGGGGGGCGATCTCGGAGTGGTCGGCGGACGAGAGCGAGAGCAGGCCGACCTCCTCGAACCCCGTCGCCGCGAGCCCGCGCTCGACCATCTCGCCGATCCCCGTGATCGAGCGCTCCCGCACCGGCCGGGTGATCATCCCGGCCTGGCAGAACCGGCATCCTCGGGTGCAGCCGCGGAAGATCTCGACCGACATCCGCTCGTGGACGGTCTCGGCGAGCGGGACGAGCGGCGCCTTGGGGTACGGCCACGAGTCGAGGTCCATGACCGTGTGCTTCGAGACCCGCCACGGCACCCCGGGCGCGTTGGGGGCGACCCGCTGGATCCGCCCGTCCGGCAGGTACGTCACGTCGTAGAGGGCCGGGACGTACACCCCGGCGGATCGGGCCAGGCGCATCAGCAGCTCGCTGCGGCCACCCGGCCTGCCCTCGCGCTTGAACTGCGCGACCAGGTCCGTGACGGCCAGCACCGCCTCCTCGCCGTCTCCGACGACCGCCGCGTCGACGAAGTCCGAGACCGGTTCGGGGTTGAACGCCGCGTGCCCTCCGGCGACGACGACCGGGTCCGCGTCGGTGCGGTCGGCGGCGTGCAGCGGGATGCCGGCCAGGTCGAGGG
>CAYPYK010000018.1:21841-23621 GCA_964414665.1 uncultured Intrasporangiaceae bacterium
GGGTCCGCGTCGGTGCGGTCGGCGGCGTGCAGCGGGATGCCGGCCAGGTCGAGGGCGGTGAGCAGGTTGGTATAGCCGAGCTCGGTCGAGAACGACACCCCGAGCAGGTCGAAGTCGCGGACCGACCGATGCGCGTCGACCGTCAGTTGCGGCACTCCGTGCTCGCGCATGAGGGCCTCGAGGTCCGGCCAGACGGCATACGTCCGCTCGGCGAGTGCGTCGGGCCGTTCGTTGATGACCTCGTAGAGGATCATGACGCCCTGGTTGGGCACGCCCACCTCGTAGGCGTCGGGGTACATCAGCGCCCAGCGCACGGTGGCGTCGCCGGCGACGTCCCACGCCTTGACGGTCGAGTTGAGCTCGCCGCCGACGTACTGGATCGGCTTGCTCACCCGCTCGAGCAGCGGCTCGAGGTCGGCGTAGCGGGACTGTCCGGACATGGCCCCAGGGTAAGTCGGGCCCTGGCGGAGCCCAAACGCGCGCCACACTGGCTGCATGAGCGGCGACCCAGCGACCGGCACCCCGCGGGACCGGGTCGCCGCGGCGATGGCGGCGCTGCCCCGCGAGGACTTCCTGCGGCGGTGGGACCGGTGGCGCGCCGGCCACGACGGCCCGGTCCACATCGGTCACGGCCAGACCAGCTCCCAGCCGAGCACCGTCGCCGACATGCTGGTCCTCCTCGACGTGCGGCCGGGCCAGCGGGTTCTCGACCTCGGCTGCGGCTCGGGCTGGACCACCGCGCTGCTTGCTCGGCTCACCGGGCCGGCCGGGTCGGTGCTCGGGCTGGAGCGGATTCCCGACCTCGTCGACTTCGGTTCGGCGAACCTCGCCCGCACCGGTATGGCGTGGGCCCGCATCGAGGCCGCGGCGCCGGGCCGGCTGGGGTCGCCGACGGACGGCCCCTTCGACCGGATCCTGGTGTCGGCGCAGCCCGAGCGGCTGCCTCAAGCCCTGGTCGACCAGCTCGCCGACGGCGGCGTCCTGGTCATCCCGGTGGCCGGGCGGATGCTACGGGGGCGTCGGACCGGACCCGAGGTCGCTTTGACCGAGCACGGGCACTACCTGTTCGTCCCGCTCATCGAGGGGCCGTGAGCCGCGGGCCGGCTCAGCCCTCGTAGTGGGAGTCCAGCCGGTCCTTGAACCTCTCGGCGACCACCCGCCGGCGCAGCTTGAGGCTCGGCGTGAGCTCGCCCTGCTCGATGGTGAGGTCCCGCTCGAGGATGGTGAACTTCTTCACCGTCTCCCAGCGGTTGAGCCCGGCGTTGAGCTGGTCGACATACCCCTGGACCATCTCGCGTGCCTGCGGGGACTCGGCGATCTCGTGGTAGCTCTTGCCGCCCAGGCCGTTGGCGGCGGCCCAGCCCTGGATCGCGTCGGGGTCGAGGGTCACCAGCGCGGAGACGAAGTTGCGCTCGGCACCGTGGACGATCAGCTGGCTGGCGTAGGGGCACAGGCCCTTGAAGGTGGCCTCGATGGCCGAGGGCGCGACGTACTTGCCGCCCGAGGTCTTGAACAGGTCCTTCTTGCGGTCGGTGATCCGCAGGAACCCCCGCTCGTCGAGCTCGCCGATGTCGCCGGTGTGCAGCCATCCGTCGGCGTCGATCGCCTCCGCCGTGGCCTCGGGGTTGTTGTGGTAGCCCTCCATGATCCCGGGGCCGCCGAGCAGCACCTCCCCGTCGTCGGCGATCCGCACCGTGCACCCCGGCAGCGGCCAGCCGACCGTCCCGTAGCGGTAGCCCTTGATCCGGTTGACGAACGAGGCGGCGCTGGACTCGGTCAG
>CAYPYK010000019.1:0-1057 GCA_964414665.1 uncultured Intrasporangiaceae bacterium
AACCGAACCGGATGGCAAAACCTGCGTGAAAAGCGCGCTTGGGACCTTGAGCCAGACGCTGGCGCTCCTTCAAGACGTCAAGACTGAACACGACGGGGTGCTGACCGCGACCGAAAACATTGCCGACGTCATCAGTACCCTGTTTCCTCTCACCAACAAACCGAGTGGCAGACCCGAAGCCCGAGACTCGGCGCGCGTCGAGAAATCGCGCTCCACGGCTCCGAGAGCATCGACCCGCCCTTCCTCCACGCTTCCGCCTTCGGATCGCCCAGAGTCCCCCGCGCCGCTGCCGGGTGCCGCACCGGCAGACCCGACACCCCACCAGCACCTGGGCGGCGGTCAGGACGGGGCCGCCGCCGACGTACCCTTGTGCCTCGTGAAGACGTTCGACGGGCTCTATGCCGAGCTGTGCGAGAAGGCCGCCGCCCGCCCCGCCGGCTCGGGCACGGTCGCCGCCCTCGACGCGGGCGTGCACGCCATCGGGAAGAAGATCGTCGAGGAGGCCGCCGAGGTCTGGATGGCCGCCGAGCACGAGGGCAAGGAGCGAACGGCCGAGGAGATCAGCCAGCTCCTCTACCACCTCCAGGTGCTGATGCTGGCCGCCGACCTCACCCTCGACGACGTCTACGCCCACCTCTAGACCCTCAGGAAGACGCCCCGATGCTGCGAATCGCCGTCCCCAACAAGGGGTCGCTCGCCGAGCCCGCCGCCGAGATGCTGCGCGAGGCGGGCTACCGCACCCGCCGCGACGCCAAGGAGCTCGTCGTCCTCGACGCCGAGAACTCCGTGGAGCTGTTCTACCTGCGCCCCCGGGACATCGCCGTCTATGTCGGCTCCGGCACGGTCGACTGCGGGATCACCGGCCGCGACCTGCTCCTGGACTCCGGCAGCGCCGCTGTCGAGGTCATGGAGCTGGGGTTCGGCGCCTCCACGTTCCGGTATGCCGCCCGGCCCGGGACCGTCGGCGCCGTCGACCGGATCGCCGGGCATCGGGTCGCGACGAGCTATCCCGGCCTGGTCGAGAAGTACGGCTTCCGCTTTGGCGACGTTCGGGACC
>CAYPYK010000019.1:1067-8532 GCA_964414665.1 uncultured Intrasporangiaceae bacterium
TCCCGGCCTGGTAGAGAAGCACCTCGCCGATGCGGGCGTCACCGCCGAGGTCGTCCGCCTCGACGGGGCGGTCGAGACCGCGATCACCCTCGGGGTGGCCGACATCATCGCCGACGTCGTCGAGACCGGGGCCACGCTGCGCAACCAGGGCCTCGAGGTGTTCGGCGACCCCATCCTGCGCAGCCAGGCCGTCCTGGTGCGCCGGGAAGGCAGCGAGGAGAAGGCCAGCGTCGAGGTGCTCCGGCGGCGGCTGCTCGGCGTCATCACCGCCCGCCACTACGTCCTGCTCGACTACGACATCCCGGCCGACCTCGTCGAGGCGGCCTGCGCCATCACGCCCGGTCTGGAGTCGCCGACGGTCTCCTCGCTGCAGAACCACGAGTGGGCCGCGGTGCGGGCCATGGTGCCGCGGGCCGTGACCAACGCCGTCATGGACGAGCTCTACGACCTCGGCGCGCGCGGCATCCTCGTCACCGACATCACGGCCTGCCGGCTGTGAGGGTCGCGGCGGCCACGCGGGTCCTGGCCCGGCTGCCTGTCCGGGGGAGCCGGTCGTGAGCGACGCTCTCGGCGCGCCCTGGGCCGACGGGGTGCCGGTGGACGCGCCGTTCCGGCCCCGCCGCGGCCGCCTGATGGCCCTGACGATGGCGGCCGCCTCGGTCGTCGTGTTCGTCGCGGTGGCCGTCCTCCTGCCCGAGGCGGCGGCCGGCGGCTCATGGGCCCTCGCCGACCGCCTGCTGCTCACGGCGTTCGGGCTGGTCATCGCGGCGGGGCTGTGGCGCTACGCCGCCATCCGCGCCGTCCCCGGAACCACCGGCCTGACCGTGCGCAACCTCGTCGTCACCCGGACCCTGCGCTGGGAGGAGATCGACCGGGTGCGGTTCCCCGACGGTGACCCCTGGGTCAGCCTCGACCTCTTCGACACCGACATCGTGGCGGTGATGGCGGTGCAGCGCGCCGACGGCGAGTTCGGCCAGCAGGAGGCCCAGCGCCTGGCGACGCTCGTCGTCCTGCGCCGCGACGCTCCCGGCCCGCGGGCCTGATCAGCCCGCCGCCGCGCCGAGAAGTCCGAGGTCCTTCAGCGCCTTCGCGTAGTAGGGGGCCAGGCTGTTCTGGAAGGTCACCGTCACGTGGTTGCTGTCCCGGTAGACGTCCACCCCGCCGATGACGACCGGGCAGGTCGTCGCGTCGCAGAAGAACCGGGACATGTCGATGAACGCGGCTCCCGGCGCCTGGTCCACCGCCTCCTTGTACGCGTCGAAGCGGCTGTCCAGTGCCTTCCTACGGTCCAGGGAGCAGAGGTCGTTGATCTGCGAGACACCGACCCGTGAGATGCAGTCCTGGAGATCCTTGCGCGCGAGCAACGGGGTCGGGTTGTCGCGGACCGCCACGATCCTCACCCCTGAGGCGATGACCGGCCGCCACACGTCGAGCAGGCCCGTGACCTGCTCCTGGTCGGTGCCGCCCATGAGCCTGCCGTAGGACGTCGTGATGATGGCGTCGTGCCGGTCGGGCTCGGACGCCAGCAACGCGTCGAACCGCCGGTTGAGATTGTCACAGGGCTCGCGGTAGGCGGGGCGGTTGCCGGGGGTCCTCGAGGACCACGTGCAGCCTGACGCGGTGAACAGGTCGGCCGTGATGAGCCCCTGGGTGTCGAGCTCCTCGATCATCGGGGCGAGGGACCGCGCATGCGAGTCGCCGATGAGCGCCACCCGCGGGACGCCCTCATGGCGTGGCCCGAGCGGACAGCCCCGCAGTGGGTTCTCCTCCTGGAGCCTCTCCTGGCACCCCGGGTACCACGCGTAGTCCGCAGCGGCGGTATCGGCAGAGGGGATGAGCACACTCGCCAGGGCCGGGTCGGGGCACGCGTCGAGCGACGGGTCCCGGCTCGCCGCGCCGAAGCAGACTGCCGGCTTGTCGAGGACCCCGGCGACCCGCTGTACCTCCGCCTCGTTGCGGCGCTCCATCACCAGCCAGGTCGTGCTGCCCATCGCCACGAGGGCGGCCGATCCGGCGGCCGCCAGGCCGAGGCTGACGGCCGGTCGGGGGATGCCCCAGCGACGGGTCGTCCGGACTGGGTCCTCGACGTACGTCGTGGACAGTCCGGAGAGCACGATGGTGGCCACGATGACGCCGAGCCGCCACCGCAGGTCCAGCGAGGAGGTGACGGCGACGTACGGGGCGAGGATGAGCAGCGGCCAGTGCCAGAGGTACATGGCGTACGAGATGTCGCCGAGGTACTGCGACGGCCGGAGCCCGAGGACGCGGATCGGCGACCAGAGGGTCCCCGGGTCGCCCGCCCAGATGACACCCGCCGTGGCCATCACGACCCAGACGGCCGCCGTGCCCGGCATCGGTGTGGTCGCCGACAGCACGAGGCACGCCCCGGCGATGACCCCGAGCCCCACCCAGGACAGCGCGGTGCGCAGCTGCGCGGCCGACCCGTCCCGGGCTTCGGGCACGAAGGCGAGCATCGCCCCGGCACCGAACTCCCACGCCCGCGTCGGGGTGATGAAGGAGGCGGCCTCTGGGTTGGCGGCCGATTCGTAGAGCGAGTACGCCAGGCTCCCGAGCGTCAGCACGCCCAGGACCACGGCGATGGGCGCCCTCGGGAACGCCCCCCCACCGGAGTGCCCCCGACGGGCCTGCCAACGCCTCGCGAGGAGGGCGCCGAGCAGGACGAGGAGGGGCCAGACGATGTAGAACTGCTCCTCCGCGGAGAGCGTCCAGTAGTGCTGGACCGGGGAGGGCGCGTTGTCGGCGGCGAGGTAGTCGACCGAGTCCGCGGCCAGCGACCAGTTCTCGACGTAGTGCGCGGCCGCACCGACCTCCTTGAAGTACTGCTGCCAGTGCAGAGTGGGCACCCACAGCCATACGCCCACTGCCGTCGCGACCAGCACGACGTAGGACGCGGGCAGCAGCCGTCGGGCCCGGCGTGCCCAGAAGGCGGCCAGTCTGACCCGGCCGGTCGCGGCGACCTCGCGGAGCATGAGCGAGGTGATGAGGAAGCCGGAGATGACGAAGAAGACGTCGACGCCGATGTAGCCGCCCGGCAGCCGGTTCGGCCAGACGTGGAACAGCACCACGGCCATGACGGCAACGGCTCGCAGGCCCTGGATCTCGCGCCGCACCCGCCGATACTGCGGGCCCCGGGTGTCGGTGCCCGATGGGTGCCGACCTTCAGGACTCGTAGGTCTCCGGGACCAGGTCGCTGGCCTCGTCGTAGTCCAGGCCCGTCACCATGAGCAGGTCGACGACCATCGAGCGCATCTGTGCACGCAGCACCTCCCCGGACAGGCTGGTGGCGGGGCCGAGGCTGGCGCTCAGCTCGCCCACCCGCAGCACCGAGGTGCGGGCCTGCGCGGCCAGGGCCTGGGTCTCCAGGCCGTCAGCCACGTCGTCCGTGGCCTCGCTGAGCGCCGTCATGAGGGAGAGGTATGCCGAGGGAACCGGCTCGGCGCGCCAGGTCGCCACATGCGCGCGCCGGGTCAGCACCCGCAGGTTGCGGACGCACCGGTCGAGTGGGACCGCGAGGTCCGAGACGGCACGCAGGTCGCCGGCGTGCCGCCGGACCAGGGGGGAGAACCGGACGACGGCCAGACCCTCGGTCGCCGCCGCCCGCAGCTCGTCGAGCATCCGCTCGCTGGCCCGGGCACGCTCGAGCACCTCCTCCGCGGCGTCGGCGTCCTGCTGGCGCACGGCCGAGGCGCTGGCCCGCAGGATCTCCGCCACCTCCCGCAGCGCCCGGGCGGCCTGGGCCCGCGGCCGGTGCAGGGGGGCGCGCGGGGCGACCAACGCCAGGGCCAGGGCCACCGAGCCGCCGATCACCGCGTCGGTCCACCGTGAGAATGACTGCCCGGGCCCGGGCACCAAGGTGGTGACGAAGATCGCCTGGACCCCGGCCTGGCTGGCGAGGAGGGTGCCTGAGCTGAGGAACGCGGCTCCGGCCATGGCCACGCTGACGACGACCGCGATCTGCCACCAGCCGCGGCCCGCGATCGCCGCGAAGGCGTCGCCGACGACGATCCCGAGGGCCACGCCCACCATGAGCTCCACCCCGCGCCGGAGCCGGTGCCCGTACGACAGGCCGAGGACGATGACCGCGGTGACCGGCGCGAAGAACGGCTGGGGGTGCCCGAAGACGTGGTGTGCGGCATACCAGGCAGCCGCCGCCGCGACGCCGGACTGCAGGATGAAGAAGGCCCGCTCGCGCAGCCGCCGCAGCCGCTTGTCGATCTCGTACCGGGACCGGCGGGCCACCCGCTCGGCGGAGGAGCTCATGGCCCGGTGAACCGGGTCACCGGGGCGGTGGCCGGCCCCGGGGTCGTGTCGACGACGATGTCGGCGCGCTCGCGGGTCCGGTCGGCCTCGAACAGGGCTCGCTCCTGCGCGGCCCAGCGCTCCCAGTGCGGGCGGAACACCTCGCCGTCGCGCTCGATCCCGCGTCGCATCCGGATCTCGAGCGGCGCCTCGACCCAGACCCGCAGCGCGGCATACCCCCCGGCGGGCAGGACGCTGCAGGCGCAGCCCTCGACCACGAGGAAACGGTGCGGCGGCACGGTGATGGTCGCCCCCCAGCGGTCGAGGTCCCAGTCCCATTCCCGGTATGCCGCCTGCTCGCCGCGCGCCAGCGGCTCGAGGACCTGGCTGGTGAGCAGCGGGGCCGCGTCGGCGAGGCCGTCCCAGCCGGGGAAGATCTGGTCCATGTGGACGGCGGGGCAGCCGAGGGCGTCGACGACCCCCTTGGCCAGCGTGGTCTTGCCCGACCCGCTGGTCCCGTCGACGGCCACCACCACGGTGTCGCCGCAGCGGGGGACCGCGGTGCCGGTGGCGGCGACGACGGCTGCGACGTCCTCGGGGTCGGCCGGGTCCGTGATCTGGAACCACACAGCGGCTCACCCTATCCGCCTGGCTACATTGGGCGCGTGCCCGTCGCCATCCGCGTCATCCCGTGCCTCGACGTCGATGCCGGCCGCGTCGTCAAGGGTGTCAACTTCGAGAGCCTCCGCGACGCGGGCGACCCCGTCGAGCTGGCCCGGCGCTACGGCGAGCAGGGGGCCGACGAGCTGACCTTCCTCGACGTGACGGCCAGCAGCGGCGACCGCGAGACGACCTACGACGTCGTGCGGCGCACGGCCGAGGAGGTGTTCATCCCGCTCACGGTCGGCGGCGGCGTGCGCACCGTCGACGACATCGACCGGCTGCTGCGGGCGGGGGCCGACAAGGTGGGGGTCAACACCGCCGCGATCGCCCGGCCCGAGCTCATCGCCGAGACGGCGGACCGGTTCGGGGCGCAGGTCCTCGTGCTGAGCGCTGACGTGCGCCGGCGACCCGACGGTGAGGGGTTCGAGGTCACGACGCACGGGGGCCGGTGGGGCACCGGGATCGACGCCGTCGAGTGGTGCGCCCATGCGGCCGAGCTCGGTGCGGGGGAGATCCTGCTCAACTCGATGGACGCCGACGGCACCAAGGACGGGTTCGACCTCGAGCTCATCCGGCTGGTCCGCGCCGAGGTCTCGATCCCCGTCATCGCGAGCGGGGGAGCAGGGGCCGTCGAGCACTTCGCCCCCGCCGTGCGCGCGGGAGCCGACGCGGTGCTGGCCGCGAGTGTCTTCCACTTCGGCGAGCTGACGATCGCGCAGGTCAAGGATGCCCTGCGCGCCGAGGGCCTGCCGGTCAGGTGAGCGGGCAGCTGCGCGACAGGCCGCCGCGCAGGTCAGGCGCCGAGCGGCGCCGCGAGCAGGGCGGTGACCGCATCGGGGTCGCCGTCGAACGCGACCTCGGCCACCCGCTCGCGGCCGAACGTCATGAGCAGCAGCTCGACCGGCGATCCGGTGACGGTGACGACGCGATCGCCCTTGTGTGCGGTGACCGACCCATGTCCGGGCGCCACCAGGGTGACCCCGACCGGTGCCTTGCGCAGCGTCAGCGACCCCGACCGCGCCAGGGCCGACCAGACCGCCTTGTCCATCCACGCCGGCAGCTTGCGGCGTGGCCCTCGGGCGCCGTCGCCGCGTAGGACGTCCTCGTGGTGCACGACCATCTCGACGAAGTTCACCGCGTTGTCCACGGCGGCGAGCCGGGTCGGCGACCACACGGGTGGGCCGGTCCGCACCTGCTCCACGAGGTCCGGCCACGGCGTCGTCGCGGCCAGCTCGCGCTGATGACGCTCGAGCCGACCGGCGAGCAGGGGCACGACGATGCCGCCCGCGAGGTCGGGCCGTCGCTCGCGCAGCACCAGGTGGGCGGCGAGGTCGCTGGCCCGCCACGGGTCGCACAGCGTCGGGGCGTCCGGGCCCACCGCCTCGAAGGTGTCGCAGAGGGCGAGGCGCTCGGACCGGGCCGGGTGAACCGAAGGGGTGGTCATGGACACCATCATGGGACGCCCGGCCGGGAACGGCACAATGTGGCCGTGCCCTCCCTCGACCCGCAGATCGCCGCGCGCCTCACGCGCGACCCCGCCGGCCTGGTCGCCGCCGTGGTCCAGCAGCACGACAGCGGCGAGGTGCTCATGGTCGGCTGGATGGACGACGAGGCCCTGCGCCGGACGCTCACCGAGGGGCGGGTGACGTTCTGGTCGCGCAGCCGCAGCGAGTACTGGCGCAAGGGCGACACCTCCGGCCATGTCCAGTACGTCCGCAGCGTTGCGCTCGACTGCGACGGCGACGCGCTCCTCGTCCGCGTCGACCAGGTGGGCGCGGCGTGCCATACCGGCGACCGCACCTGCTTCGACGCCGGCGACCTCGGCTCGGCGCAGGGGACCCGGCCGTGACCGCCCCCTCGCCCGACCTGTCCTACGGCACGACGTGGCCGAGTCTCGAGCTGTTCTCGGTCCTCGCCGAGAACCGCCGGGTCATCCCCGTCGTGCGGCGGCTCCTGGCCGATGCGGAGACCCCGGTCGGCGTCTACCGCAAGCTCGCGCGGAGCCGTCCGGGGACCTTCCTCCTGGAGTCCGCCGAGCACGGCGGCGTCTGGTCGCGCTACTCGATCGTCGGGGCCGCCAGCCGGGCCACCCTCACCGAGGTCGACGGCGAGGCCCATTGGGTCGGCGAGCCGCCCGTCGGGGTTCCGACCACCGGGCCGGCGACCGACGCCCTGCGTGACACCGTGGCCGCGCTGGCCACCGAACCCATCCCGGGGCTGCCGCCGCTCACCGGCGGGATGGTCGGTGCGGTGAGCTACGACGCCGTACGCCGCTGGGAGAGGGTGCCCGCGACGGTGCCTGACGTCCTCGGCCTCCCCGAGCTGGCCATGATGCTGGCCACCGACCTGGCCGTCCTGGACCACAGCGACGGCTCGATCCTGCTCGTCGCCAATGCCATCAACTACGACGCCACCGACCAGAGGGTGCAGTGGGCGTGGGCGGACGCCGTGGACCGGCTCGACCGGATGAGCGGTGAGCTCGCCGCCCCGGCCGACAGCACGGTGGCGCAGACGATCAGGATCTTCTTGCTCATGGCCTCAG
>CAYPYK010000019.1:8542-23453 GCA_964414665.1 uncultured Intrasporangiaceae bacterium
GACAGCACGGTCGCGCAGGTCGACGCGGCGGCGGTGGACCGCGCGATGGCGGGGGTGAGCGGCAACATGACGGCCGGGCGCTACGAGGAGATCGTCGAGGCGGCCAAGGAGGACATCCGGGCCGGCGAGGTCTTCCAGGTCGTGCTGTCCCAGCGGTTCTCCATGGACTGCCCCGCCGACGCCCTCGACGTCTACCGCGCGCTGCGGGCGTCCAACCCCAGCCCCTACATGTACCTGTTCCGGCTCCCGGCGCCGGACGGCACGGCATACGACGTCGTCGGCTCCTCGCCGGAGGCGCTCGTGCGGGTGACCGGACGCCAGGCCATCACCCACCCCATCGCCGGGTCGCGGCCGCGCGGGAAGACCCCCGAGGACGACGTGCGGCTGGCCGACGAGCTGCTCGGCGACCCCAAGGAGCGGGCCGAGCACGTCATGCTCGTGGACCTCGGCCGCAACGACCTGCAACGGGTATGCCGTCCGGGGACCGTCGACGTCGTCGAGCTGATGGCGGTGCACCGCTACAGCCACATCATGCACATCGAGTCCACCGTCGTCGGGGCCCTGCGCGACGGCGTGAGTGCCTACGACGTGCTTGTCTCGACCTTCCCGGCCGGCACGCTGTCCGGTGCCCCCAAGCCTCGAGCCCTCTCGCTCATCGAGCACTACGAGCCGAGCCGCCGCGGGGTCTACGGCGGCGTCGTCGGCTATCTCGACTTCCACGGCGACCTCGACATGGCCATCGCGATCCGCACCGCCGTCGTCATCGGGGGAGTCGCGCACGTCCAGGCGGGAGCGGGCATCGTCGCCGACTCGGTCCCTGCCCGCGAGCAGGAGGAGTGCGTCGCCAAAGCGACGGCGGCTCTGCGAGCCGTGGCGACCGCCGCCGCCATGCGGACCGTCACATGACGCCGACCCGCACCGGCCTGCTCCGCAGCAAGGCCGCCGTCGTCGTGCTCAGCGTGCTCGGCGCCGGGGCGGTGCTGGTCACCGGCTCACGCCCCTGGGTGTCCGGCACGGTCCACGACGCGGTGCTGGGGACGAGCCTGGTCACGGCGACCGGCGCACAGGTCGCGCCCGGGCTGTCCGCCCTCGCGCTCGTCGTCGCCGCGGCCGCCATCGCGACCGTCACCGGCGGGCGCGCGGTCCGCGTGGTCTCGACCGCCATCGCCGGGCCGGCCCTGGTGGGCCTGGCGGTGCTGCTCGTCAGGGTCGCCGCAGACCCCTCGGGGCTCCTCGGTCCGGTGGCGGCCGCCAGCGTCGGCCGCACCGGCTCGCTGGCGACGTCGGCGGGGGTGACGGCCTGGCCCGCCGCCGGCTCGGCCGGCCTGCTGCTGGCCGCCGTCGGGTGGGTCGGTGGGCTGCTCGGTGCCCGGTCCTGGTCGGCCCCGTCGGCGCGCTACGAGCGGCCCGGGGCGGGCGCAGAGGCCGGGAGCGGCCCCCGCGGCCAGCGGGTCTCCAGCGACTGGGACCGGCTGAGCGCCGGGATCGACCCCACCGATGTGGGCGAGGACAGCCAGACCTGACACAATCGGGCGCACCCGTCACCAGCCCACCGATCGCAGGGGAGAGAGCCCGGCCCATGGAATCGCACCAGCACCACGGCAACAGCGTCGCCGCGTGGACCGCCGTCGCCATCCTGCTCGTCGGCTTCACCGTCATGTCCCTGGCCGTGTTGTTCCCGAGCGTCGTGCTCTTCGTCGTCGGTGTCGTGGTCGCCGTCCTCGGCGCGGTCGCCGGCAAGGTGCTGTCGATGGCCGGCTACGGCGTCCACGAGGACAGCTCGTCCGACACCGGCGCGTCGGCCTGACCGGTACCGCTCCCACTGGGGCGACCACGACATGACCACGGTTCTGGACAGCATCGTCGCCGGGGTCCGCGAGGACCTGGCCGAGCGCGAGCGCCTGCTGCCGCTCGGCGCGCTGGGCCCGCTGGCCGAGGTGGCGAGCCCCGCGCTCGACGCGCAGGCCGCGCTGCGCCGGCCGGGCCTCGCCCTCATCGCCGAGGTCAAGCGGGCCAGCCCGAGCAGAGGCGTCCTCGCCGACATCCCCGACCCCGCCGCTCTGGCGGCGGCATACGAGGCGGGCGGAGCCAGCGCGGTCAGCGTCCTCACCGAGCCGCGCCGCTTCGGCGGGAGCCTGGCCGACCTCGACGCCGTCCGCGCAGCGGTACGGGTGCCGGTGCTGCGCAAGGACTTCATGGTGAGCGAGTACCAGCTGTGGGAGGCCCGGGCCCACGGGGCCGACCTCGTGCTGCTCATCGTCGCCGCCCTGACCGACGGCGAGCTCGTGGCGTTCCGCGAGCTGGCCGAACGGCTCGGGATGACCGCGCTCGTCGAGGTTCACGACGAGGGCGAGGTGGCCCGTGCCGCGGCGTGCGGCGCCGCCGTGGTCGGGGTGAACGCCCGCGATCTCAAGACGCTCGAGGTCCGCCCAGACACCTTCGGCCGGCTCCGCCCCCTTCTCCCTGACGGGTGTGTGGCCGTCGCCGAGTCCGGGATCGCCGGTCCGAGCGACGCGGCGCGGTATGCCGCCCAGGGCGCCGACGCCGTCCTCGTCGGCGAGGCCCTCGTCCGCGGCGGCGACCCGACCGCGGGGGCCAGGGCGATCGTGACCGCTGCCGGAGTGGAGGCGTCCCGATGAGCGACCAGCCCACCGCGGACGGCCCCGGGCTGGTGCCCCAGGACGTCGAGCGGCTCGGTCGGTTCGGGCCGTTCGGGGGGCGCTACGTCCCCGAGGCCCTGATCCCGGCGCTCGAGCAGCTCGACGAGTCCCGGCTCAAGGCGATGGTCGACCCCGAGTTCCTCGGCGAGCTCGAGCGCCTGCACCGGACCTACACCGGCCGCCCGAGCATCGTCACCGAGGTGCCCCGGTTCGCCGCCCACTGCGGCGGCGCCCGGGTCATCCTCAAGCGCGAGGACCTCAACCACACCGGCTCGCACAAGATCAACAACGTCCTGGCCCAGGCCCTGCTGACCAGGCGGATGGGCAAGACCCGGGTCATCGCCGAGACCGGCGCCGGGCAGCACGGCGTGGCGACGGCGACGGCTGCCGCCCTCATGGGCCTGGACTGCACCGTCTACATGGGCCGGGTCGACACCGCGCGTCAGGCCCTCAACGTCGCCCGGATGCGGATGCTGGGGGCCGAGGTCGTCCCCGTCGACCACGGCAGCGCGACGCTCAAGGACGCCATCAACGAGGCGCTGCGCGACTGGGTGACCAACGTGGCGAGCACCCACTACCTCATCGGCACGGTGACCGGCCCGCACCCGTTCCCCGAGATGGTCCGCGACTTCCACCGGATCATCGGTGTCGAGGCACGCGCCCAGGTGCTCGACCTGGTGGGCCGGCTGCCCGACGCGGTCATCGCCTGCGTCGGGGGCGGGTCCAACGCCATGGGGATCTTCCACCGCTTCATCGACGACGCCTCGGTCCGGCTCATCGGCGTCGAGGCCGGGGGAGAGGGCCTGGCGTCGGGACGGCACGCCGCGCGGTTCGCCTCAGCCACCCCGGGCGTGCTCCACGGGGCGATGAGCTATCTCATGCAGGACGAGGACGGCCAGACCGTGGAGTCGCACTCCATCTCGGCGGGTCTGGACTACCCGAGCGTCGGTCCTGAGCACTCCTTCCTGCGCGACACCGGCCGCGCCGAGTACCGCTACGCCACCGACGACGAGGTGATGCGGGCGTTCGACCTGCTGTGCAAGACCGAGGGCATCATCGCGGCCCTGGAGTCCGCCCACGCCCTCGCCGGAGCGATGGAGGTCGGCCGCGAGCTGGGTCCGGACGCGGTCCTGCTCGTCAACCTCTCCGGCCGCGGCGACAAGGACATGCACACGGCGGCGGCGTACTTCGGCCTGCTCGGTGACGAGGAGACCCGGCCGTGACCGCGACGGCGACCGAGGCCGGCGTCGCCGGCGTCCTGCGGCGCTGTCGCCAGGAGGGACGCGCGGCCCTGATCGGCTACCTGCCCGTGGGGTTCCCCACCGTTGCGGGCTCGGTCCGGGCCATGGTCACCATGGTCGAGGCGGGGGTCGACATCGTCGAGGTGGGCATCCCCTACACCGACCCGCTCATGGATGGGCCGGTCATCCAGCACGCGGCTGACGTGGCCCTCGCCGGTGGGGTTCGCGTCGACGACGTCTTCCGCGCCACCTCGGCGGTGCGCGAGGCGGGTGCTCCGCCGCTCGTCATGACCTACTGGAACCTCGTCCTGCACCGCGGTGTCGAGCGGTTCGCCGCCGCGCTCGCGGCTGCCGGCGGGGCCGGGCTCATCACGCCCGACCTCATCCCCGACGAGGCGGCCGAGTGGCTCGCGGCCAGTGCCCGGCACGACCTGGACCGGGTCTTCCTCGTCGCCCCCAGCTCGACGCGCGAGCGGCTCGTCACGGTCACCTCCGCCTGCCGCGGCTTCGTGTATGCCGCGTCGACGATGGGCGTGACCGGCGCGCGGTCCGCGGTGGGCGGGGACGCCCGGGGGCTGGTCGAGCGGACCCGCGAGGTCACCGACCTGCCGGTGTGTGTCGGTCTCGGGGTCTCGACCCGGGAGCAGGCGGCCGAGGTCGCGTCGTTCGCCGACGGGGTCATCGTGGGCTCGGCCCTGGTGCGGACCCTCTCGGGCGTGGGGGAACTCGACGCCCACCTGCGGTCGTTGCGGGCGTTGACGGAGCGGTTGGCCATCGGGGTCAGGGAAGGGCGGCGATGAGCGCGGCAGGCGACACCCAGGATGCGGGCACGGCGGCCCACGCGTCATCGACGCCGGACCGGTCCCGGCTCCTCGACGTCGTCGGGCTGGCGGCCCGCGTCGTCCTCGGAGCGGTCCTGGTCCTCGCCGGCGCCCTCAAGGTGACCTCGCCCAAGGCGTCGGCCGACGCCGTGCACGCCTACCAGGTGCTGCCCTACGACATCGGGACCTACGTCGGCTACGCCCTGCCCATCGTCGAGATCCTCGTCGGGTTGCTGATCATCGTGGGCCTGTTCACCCGGGCCGGCGCCGGGTTCGGCACCGTCCTGATGGTCGTCTTCATCGCCGGGATCTCCCAGGCGTGGGCGCGTGGCATCTCCATCGACTGCGGGTGCTTCGGCGGTGGCGGCACGGTCGCCGCCGACCAGACGAGCTACGGCCTCGAGATCGCCCGCGACGTCGGCCTCGCGGCCTGCGGGGCGTGGCTCGTCCGGCGCCCCCGTTCGCTGGCGAGCCTGGACCGGCTCTGGTACGGCCGCTGAGGGACTGAAATGGCCAAGAAGCCGGCTTCCGGGCGGACCACCACCGCTCGGCAGCAGAAGGTAGCGGCGGCGCAGCAGGCGTCCGCCGGCCCCAACCGGGTCGTGATCGGGGCCGTCGTCCTCGTCGTGGTGATCGCGGCGGTGGTCGGCGTCGTCGCGGCCATGTCGGCGTCCAACCCGGTCACGACGATCATCACCGACACGCCGACGTCGTCGGCCACGGCGACCTCCTCGGGTTCGCCCACGGCGTCCGGCGCCACGCCGGCCGGCACGGCGATGGGGCACGGGTATGCCGTCTACCCCGGTGTGGCGAGGTCGGCCGGGGTCCCGACCGTCGACGTCTACGAGGACTTCCAGTGCGCCGGCTGCGCGCAGTTCGAGGGCGCCCTCGGCGAGACCCTGCAGACGGTGGCCTCGGCCGGGCGGGTCACGCTCGTCTACCACGTCCTGACCGCCCTCGACGGCACGAGCTCGGCCAAGGCATCGACCCTCGCCGCGGAGGGGGCGTTCTGCGCGGCGGCGTCCGGACACTTCGTCGGGTTCCACAACGCCGTCTTCGCGAACCAGCCCACCGCGGAGGGCACCGGCTGGACGGCCGCGCAGCTGAGCGGCATCGCCCAGGCGGCCGGGATCACCGGTACCGCGCTCGCCGACTGGCAGAGGTGCACCGCATCGGGGACGTATGCCGCCTACGTCGCCTCCGTCCAGCGCGCGGCCACCGCGGCCCACATCGCCACCATCCCGCGTGTCGACCTCAACGGGAGTCCCATCGACCTCAGCAAGGCCAACACCCCGCAGCTGCTCGTCAAGGCCCTGGCCGACGCCGCACGCTGACGGGTCACCGACCCGACAGGACGAGCAGGTACCCTCAAGCCGACCACCCCGGGTCACCGATTCAGACCCAGAAGGAGATCAGGACCGATGGCGAAGACCTCGTCGAAGGCCGCCAGGAGCTCACGGCAGGCCAAGATCCAGGCCGCGCAGAAGGCGAGCTACGCCGGCCGGGGGCCCAACCGCATCATCATCGCCACCGTCGTGGCGGTCGTCGCCATCGTCGCCGTGGTCACGACGGTCGTCCTGGCCGCCAACAGCAGCAAGCCGAGCGGCAACTCCGTCCCGGCGGGCGCCGCCGGTCTGGGGGACGGCTACGTCGTCAACAAGGACGTGACACTCGTCGCCGGCGCTCCGACGGTCGACGTCTACGAGGACTTCCAGTGCCCGGTGTGCGAGCAGTTCGAGACCCAGCTGGGCTCCACCGTGGAGTCGCTGGCCGCCGACGGGAAGCTCAAGCTCGTCTACCACGTGCTGACGTTCCTCGACGGCAACCTGCGCAACGACAGCTCCTCGCGGGCCGCGGAGGCCGCCATGTGTGCCGGAGACGCGGGAAAGTTCCTCGAGTACCACAACCAGGTCTACGCCAACCAGCCCGCCACGGAGGGTGCCGGCTGGACCGACGCGCAGCTTGAGAGCTTCGCCACGGCGGCGGGTATCAGCGGGGCGTCGCTGACGACGTGGCGGCAGTGCACGAAGGACAAGAAGTACGACGGCTACCTCGCCGCGGTCGAGCAGAAGAGCTCCGAGGCCGGTGTCACCGGGACGCCGACCGTCTTCATCGGTGGCAAGGAGCAGAACCTCTCCGACATCGGCACGGCGCAGACGTTCACCCAGGCCGTCGCGGCCGCGACGAAGTCGGCGCCCTGATCACCCTGCTTCCGGCCGTTGCCACGACGATCCCGAGCCCCACGGTCGCCGCGATCGACATCGGCCCGCTGGTCATCCGGGCCTATGCGCTGTGCATCCTGCTCGGCATCTTCGTCGCGGTGTGGATGACCGGCAGGCGGCTCGCCGATCGCGGCGGCTCGCCGACCCAGGCCGTCGACGTCGCGGCATACGCCGTGCCGTTCGGCATCGTCGGGGGCCGGCTCTACCACGTCATCACCAGCTGGCAGCCCTACTTCGGCAAGGGCGGCAACCCGGTTTCGGCCCTCTACATCTGGCACGGCGGGCTCGGCATCTGGGGGGCGGTCGCCCTGGGTGCGCTCGGCGCCTGGATCGGCTGCCGCCGTGCGGGGGTCTCCTTCGCCCACTTCGCGGACAGTGCGGCGCCCGCGATCGCCATCGCCCACGCGATCGGCCGGTGGGGGAACTGGTTCAACAACGAGCTCTACGGCTCCCGCACCGACCTGCCGTGGGGCCTGACGATCCACCAGTGGGACGAGAGCACCGGTCGGGCGGTGACCGACGCCCAGGGGCACGCGGTCGTCATCGGGACGTTCCAGCCGACCTTCCTCTACGAGTCGGTGTTCCTCGTCCTGCTGGCCGTGTTCCTCCTCCGGGTCGACCAGCGGCGCGATCTGCGCCCCGGCCAGCTCTTCGGGCTCTATGTCGCGGGCTACCCGGTCGGCAGGATCATCATCGAGCTCATGCGGACCGACGAGGCCAACCACATCCTCGGCCTGCGGGTCAACGTGTGGACCTCGGTGCTCGTCTTCCTGCTCGGCGTCGCTATCTACCGGCGGGCCGGCAGGTCCGCTCCGCCGGCCGACGCCGGACCGCCCGCGCCGGGGGACGGCCCGCCCGAGCAGACCGCGTCCGACCCGGCGCCTGGCGGCCCCGGCGAGGCCGTCTCCGTGACGGAGGACGTCGCGGCCGATGGCCACGATGCGAGATAGGCCGGTTCATGGAGTAGGACGCTAGCGGCCTCCGATAGCATGCTCCTCACGGTGGCCGATGCCGTCCACACCCGATCGTGTGCCCCGGGCCCCCTGGCCCTGACTTTGGAGGACGGTGATCTGACGTGTCCGAACGGCTCTTCTCCGCACAGCCCGACAATGCCGGGCTGTACCGCGGCGAGCAGGAGCACGACGCCTGCGGTGTCGCCTTCGTGGCGACGATGCGGGGCGAGGCCGGACACGACATCGTCGTCCATGCGCTTGACGCCCTGCGCAACCTCGACCACCGCGGCGCGACGGGCGCAGACCCCACCGTGGGTGACGGCGCCGGGATCATGACCCAGATTCCCGACGCCTTCTTCCGCGGCGTCGTGGACCTCGCGCTGCCCCCGGCCGGGTCGTATGCCGCGGGCCTGGCCTACCTGCCCGTCGACGACGACGAGCGCGCCGCCGCCGAGGCCCGAGTGGCCGAGCTGGCCGCGCAGGAGGGCCTGGTCGTCCTCGGCTGGCGGGACCTGCCCGTCGTCCCGGACCTCGTGGGCGAGGCCGCGCGCGCCTGCATGCCGGCCTTCAAGCAGCTCTTCCTCGCTGCCGTCGACGGTCAGCGTTCCGGCATCGCCCTGGACCGGATGACCTTCGCGTTGCGCAAGCGTGCCGAGCGGGAGCTCGGGGTCTACTTCCCGTCGTTGTCCGCCCGGACGATCGTCTACAAGGGCATGCTGACGACGGGTCAGCTCGAGCCGTTCTTCCCCGACCTGTCCGACGAGCGGTTCGCCTCCGAGCTGGCGCTCATCCACTCGCGGTTCTCGACCAACACCTTTCCGAGCTGGCCGCTGGCCCACCCCTACCGTCTGATCGCCCACAACGGCGAGATCAACACCGTCAAGGGCAACCGCAACTGGATGCGGGCCCGCGAGAGCCAGCTCGTCTCCGACCTGATCACCGGCGACCTGTCGCGGCTGTTCCCGATCTGCAGCGAGAGGGGCTCGGACTCGGCGTCGTTCGACGAGGCGCTTGAGCTGCTGCACCTCGGCGGCCGCTCGCTGCCGCACGCCGTCCTCATGATGATCCCCGAGGCCTGGGAGAACCACGAGGACATGGACCCCGCGCGGCGGGCGTTCTACGAGTTCCACTCGATGTTCATGGAGCCGTGGGACGGGCCGGCCGCGGTGGCGTTCACCGACGGCACGGTCATCGGGGCCGTCCTCGACCGCAACGGCCTGCGTCCGGCCCGCTACTGGGTGACCGACGACGGTCTGGTCGTCCTCGCCTCCGAGGCCGGAGTCCTCGACATCGCACCCGAGCGGGTCGTGCGCCGTGGGCGGCTGCAGCCCGGCCGGATGTTCCTCGTGGACACCGCGGTCGGCCGCATCGTCGGTGACGAGGAGGTCAAGTCGGGCCTCGCCTCGGCCCAGCCCTACGGGGAGTGGCTGCACGCCGGCCTCATCCGCCTCGCCGACCTGCCCGAGCGCGAGCACATCGCCTACACCTCGGCCTCGGTCGCCCGTCGGCAGCGCACCTTCGGCTATACCGAGGAGGAGCTCAAGATCCTCATCTCGCCCATGGCGCGCTCCGGCGCCGAGGCGATCGGCTCGATGGGCACCGACACCCCCATCGCGGTGCTCTCCGACAAGCCGCGGCTGCTCTTCGACTACTTCACCCAGCTGTTCGCCCAGGTGACCAACCCACCGCTCGACGCCATCCGCGAGGAGCTCGTCACCTCACTCGGCACCTCGATCGGACCGGAGGAGAACGTCCTGGCCGCCACGCCTGCGCACTGCCGCCAGGTCGTCCTGGACTTCCCGGTGATCGACAACGACGAGCTCGCCAAGATCCTCCATGTCAACGCCGACGGCGACCTGCCCGGGTACGCCACCGTCGTCGTCCGGGGGCTCTATCACGTGTCCGGCGGTGAGCCGGCCCTGCGGGCCAGGCTCACCGAGATCTGCACCGAGGTCTCCTCGGCCATCGCGTCCGGTGCCCGGTTCGTCGTGCTCTCCGACCGTGACTCCGACCGTGACCTCGGGCCCATCCCGTCGCTCCTGCTCACCTCGGCGGTCCACCGCCACCTCATCCGCGAGAAGACCCGCAACATGGTCGGCCTGCTCGTCGAGGCGGGCGACGTCCGCGAGGTGCATCATGTCGCCCTGCTCATCGGCTTCGGTGCGGCGGCGGTCAACCCCTACCTCGCCATGGAGACCGTCGAGGACATGGTCCGCACCGGCGCGATCTCGGGCGTCACCGGCGACACGGCCGTCAAGAACCTCATCAAGGCGCTCGGCAAGGGCGTGCTGAAGGTCATGTCCAAGATGGGCATCTCGACCGTCGCGTCCTACCGTGGCGCCCAGGTCTTCGAGGCCATCGGCCTGTCCCAGGAGCTCGTCGACGAGTACTTCACCGGCACAGTGTCCCAGCTCGGCGGCGTCGGGCTCGACGTGATCGCCGAGGAGACGGCGGCCAGGCACGGCGCGGCATACCCGCCGGACGGCGTGCGGATCCCGCATCGCAAGCTGCTCGTCGGCGGCGAGTACCAGTGGCGTCGGGAGGGCGAGCAGCACCTGTTCGACCCCGAGGCCGTCTTCCGGCTGCAGCACGCGACCCGGGCCCGGCGCTACGACGTCTTCAAGGAGTACACCCGCCGGATCGACGACCAGTCCGAGCGGCTCATGACGCTGCGCGGCCTGTTCGAGCTCGGCGGGTCGACAGCTCGCCTGCCGGTGCCGATCGACGAGGTCGAGCCGGTGAGCGAGATCGTCAAGCGGTTCAACACCGGGGCGATGAGCTACGGGTCGATCAGCAAGGAGGCGCACGAGACCCTGGCGATCGCGATGAACCGCCTCAGGGCGCGCTCCAACACCGGTGAGGGTGGCGAGGACCTCGACCGGCTGATGGACCCCCAGCGCCGCTCGGCGGTCAAGCAGGTCGCCTCCGGGCGCTTCGGCGTCACGTCGGTCTACCTCAGCAACGCCGACGACATCCAGATCAAGATGGCTCAGGGCGCCAAGCCGGGCGAGGGCGGCCAGCTTCCCGGCCCCAAGGTCTACCCGTGGGTGGCCAAGACCCGGCACAGCACCCCGGGCGTGGGGCTCATCAGCCCACCCCCCCACCACGACATCTACTCGATCGAGGACCTCGCCCAGCTCATCCACGACCTCAAGAACGCCAACCCGCAGGCCCGCATCCATGTCAAGCTGGTCGCCGAGATCGGCGTCGGGACGGTCGCGGCCGGCGTCAGCAAGGCGCACGCCGACGTCGTCCTCATCTCGGGGCACGACGGCGGAACCGGCGCGTCGCCGCTCACCAGCCTCAAGCACGCGGGGGGCCCCTGGGAGCTCGGGCTCGCTGAGACCCAGCAGACCCTCGTCCTCAACGGGCTGCGCGACCGGATCGTCGTCCAGGTCGACGGCCAGATCAAGACCGGGCGCGACGTCGTCATCGCGGCCCTGCTCGGGGCCGAGGAGTTCGGCTTCGCCACCGCCCCGCTCGTGGTCAGCGGCTGTGTCCTCATGCGGGTCTGCCACCTGGACACCTGCCCGGTGGGTATCGCGACCCAGAACCCCGAGCTGCGCTCCCGGTTCAGCGGCAAGCCGGAGTTCGTCGAGACGTTCTTCGAGTACATCGCCGAGGAGGTCCGCGAGCACCTCGCCGCGCTGGGGTTCCGGTCCGTCAAGGAGGCGATCGGCCAGGTCGACGCCCTCGGCACGGCCAAGGCGGTGGCGCACTGGAAGGCGTCCGGGCTCGACCTCGCGCCGATCCTCACCCCGGTCGAGAGCCCTGACGGCTCGGGCAAGCGGCACCTGGTCTCGCAGGACCACGGGCTCGAGAAGGCCCTGGACCACCAGCTCATCGCGATGGCCGGCGACGCGCTCACCCATGGCACACACGTCACCGGCGAGGTCGCCATCCGCAACGTCAACCGCACCGTGGGGACGATGCTCGGCCACGAGGTGACGCTGCGCCACCCTCAGGGACTGCCCGACGGAACCATCGACCTGACGTTCACGGGGTCTGCCGGCCAGAGCTTCGGGGCGTTCGTGCCGGCCGGGCTCACCCTGCGGCTCATCGGCGACGCCAACGACTACGTGGCCAAGGGTCTGTCGGGCGGCCGCATCGTCGTGCGGCCGCACCCCTCGGCGCCACTCGTGCCCGAGGACAACGTCATCGCCGGGAACGTCATCGGCTACGGCGCCACGTCGGGCGAGATCTTCCTGCGCGGGCGCGTGGGGGAGCGGTTCTGCGTGCGCAACTCCGGGGCCACCGCCGTCGTGGAGGGCGTGGGTGACCACGGCCTGGAGTACATGACCGGCGGCACCGCGCTCATCCTCGGACCCACGGGACGCAACGTCGCCGCGGGGATGTCCGGTGGCGTCGGCTACGTCCTCGACCTCGACGCACGGCGGGTCAACCGTGAGCTCGTCGATATCTCCCCGCTGCGCCCCGCAGACCAGCAGGCCGTCCGCTCGCTGCTCGCCGAACACCAGCGGTGGACCGGCTCGACGGTCGCGTCGCGGCTGCTCACCGACTGGGAGAACGCCAAGAACCGGTTCTCCCTCATCCTGCCCCGCATCTACCAACGTGTCCTCGATGTCCGCGCGGCGGCCGTCGCCGAGGGCCTCGACGTCGACGGTGCCGTCGTCTGGGACCGGATCATGGAGGCATCCCGTGGCTGACCCCCAGGGCTTTCTCAAGACCCGCGACCGCGAGCTCCCGGCGCGCCGGCCGGTGCCGGTGCGCATCCAGGACTGGAAGGAGGTCTACGAGGAGCAGGAGCGGTCCCAGCTGCAGCGCCAGGCCGGTCGCTGCATGGACTGCGGCATCCCGTTCTGCCACTCCGGTTGCCCACTCGGCAACCTCATCCCCGAATGGAACGACCTGGTCTGGAAGGGTGACTGGAAGGCGGCCATCGACCGGCTCCACGCCACCAACAACTTCCCCGAGTTCACCGGGAGGCTGTGCCCGGCGCCCTGCGAGACCGCCTGCGTCCTGGGGATCAACCAGCCCGCGGTGACGATCAAGCAGGTCGAGGTGAGGACGATCGAGGAGGCGTTCGCGCGCGGCGGGGTCGTCCCGCAGCCGCCCGAGCGCAACTCCGGCAAGTCGGTCGCCGTCGTCGGCTCCGGTCCGGCCGGGCTGGCCGCGGCCCAGCAGCTCACCCGCGCCGGTCACACCGTCGTCGTCTTCGAGCGCGCCGACCGCCCCGGCGGCCTGCTGCGCTACGGCATCCCCGAGTTCAAGATGGAGAAGTCCGTCCTGGACCGTCGGCTGGCCCAGATGCAGGCCGAGGGCACGATCTTCCGCAGCGGGGTCAACGTCGGCGTCGATGTCACCGGAACTCAGCTGCGCAACCGCTACGACGCCGTCGTCCTGGCCATCGGCGCGACGGTGCCGCGCGACCTGGCCGTTCCCGGCCGCGAGCTCGACGGGGTGCTCCAGGCGATGGACTTCCTGCCCCCGTCCAACCGGGCCTCGCTCGGCGAGAACGTCGAGGGCCAGGTGACGGCCACGGGCAAGGACGTCATCGTCATCGGCGGCGGCGACACCGGGGCCGACTGCATCGGTACGGCGCACCGCCAGGGTGCCCGGTCGGTGACCAGCCTCGAGATCATGCCGCGGCCGGGCGAGGCCCGGCCCGCGGGCCAGCCGTGGCCGACCTACCCCACCCTCTTCCGGGTCGCCTCGGCCCACGAGGAGGGCGGGGAGCGGATGTATGCCGTGAGTACCACCGAGATCCTCGGCGACGCCGGCGGCAGGGTCCGCGGGCTGCGGCTGACCCAGGTTCGGATGGGCGAGGGGGGCTTCGAGCCCATCGAGGGCACCCAGCGGGAGATCCCGGCCCAGCTCGTGCTGCTCGCCTTGGGCTTCCTCGGCCCGCAGGGCGAGGGCCTGGTCGACCAGCTCGGGGTGGAGCGAGACGCCCGCTCCAACATCACCCGCGACGAGCGGTTCATGAGCTCGGTGCCCGGCGTGTTCGTCGCCGGCGACGCCGGTCGCGGCCAGTCGCTCATCGTCTGGGCGATCGCCGAGGGCCGCTCCGCGGCGCAGGGCGTCGACGGTTGGCTGGGGCGAAGGACCTCGCACCTGCCGCGTCCCATCGGGCCCACCGAGCGCCCCATGACGGTCTGAGTCCGCCGCGAGCGGCCGTCCGGCCCTCGCATCTGGCCCCTTGCCGTCCCGCAGATCGGGAGCGGCAATGCGCAACCGCTTCCACCCTAGGATGGCCCTCATGCGCCGCGCCAAGATCGTCAGCACCATCGGCCCCTCCACCAGCTCCGTCGAGGGCGTGCGCGAGCTCGTCAGGTGCGGCATGGACGTCGCCCGGCTCAACCTGTCGCACGGCGAGCACGCCGACCACGAGCAGGTCTACCGCGCCGTGCGCCGCGCCAGCGACGAGTCCGGTCGGGCGGTCGGGGTGCTCGTCGACCTCCAGGGACCGAAGATCCGCACCGGGCGCTTCGTCGGCGGACCGGTCACCCTCGCCGAGGGCCAACAGTTCACCATCACGACCCGCGAGGTGCCGGGCTCCCAGGAGGAGGTCGGGACGACATACCCCGGGCTGCCGGCCGACGTGAGCCCGGGCGACCGCATCCTCATCGACGACGGCAAGCTCGCGCTCATCGCCACCCAGGTGACCGACACCGACGTGGTGTGCCGGGTCATCGAGGGCGGGCCGCTGTCCAACAACAAGGGCATCAACCTGCCCGGCGTCGCCGTCAGCGTCCCCGCGCTGTCCGAGAAGGACAAGGACGACCTGCGCTGGGCCCTGCGCAGGCGGGCCGACATGATCGCCCTGTCGTTCGTGCGGTCGGCCGACGACCTGCGCGACGTCCACGCGATCATGGACGAGGTCGGCCTGCGACTGCCGGTCATCGCCAAGATCGAGAAGCCCCAGGCCGTCGAGAACCTCGACGAGATCATCCGGGCCTTCGACGGGGTGATGGTCGCCCGCGGAGACCTCGGCGTCGAGATGCCGCTCGAGGAGGTGCCGCTGGTCCAGAAGCGGGCCTGCGAGATCGCCCG
>CAYPYK010000020.1:0-2824 GCA_964414665.1 uncultured Intrasporangiaceae bacterium
GTGGGGACGGCCGGGAGCAGCGTCCTGAGCACCCACTCGGGAAGCCCGGCGACCTTAGCGGGCACGATGTCGTCGCCCGCGAACGCCACGGGGTCGGCGAGGACCGGAACCGTGTAGTCCCACACGTCGAACGCCGCGACGAGGCGACGTAACCCGCGGGGGGTGAGGTAGTGCTCGTAGTAGTGCGACCCCCTGCCGGTGGCCCGCAGATAGCGGTCCGCCAGGCCCTGGGGCAGCCAGGAGAGGAAGGGCAGCCGGTAGTGCGGCTCGATGACCTGGAGCCGGTGGCCCAGCCCGAGGTAGACCAGGCCGCCCGGAGCCAGGACCCGGTGGATGTCGGCGAGGACGGCGGCCGGGTCGACGACGTGCTCGTAGATGTGGTTGAAGACCGCGACGTCGACGGACGCGTCCGGGAGGGGGAGCGCCTCGCCGCGGGCGACCTCGAAGCGGACCCGCTCGCCGAAGCGCGCCCGCGCCTTGGCCAGGCCCGGCTCGTCGATGTCGACCCCCACGGTGTCCGCGCCCGCGAGGGACAGCTCGTCTGCGATGAACCCGGCTGAGCACCCCACGTCGAGCGCCCGAAGCCCGTCGAGGTCCTCGCGACCGAGGGCGTGCCCGACGACGGCGAGCACCTTGGCGGCCTTCCGGCGCCGGCCCGCCTCGTCGAGCATGGCGGCCATCTGCTCGGAGTAGCCGAGCTGCTCCTCGCGCCGACGCTCGGTCATGACCCGATCCTAGGAGCCCGATGGTCCGGAGGGTCGCCGAGGAGATGGTGCGCCCTCGCCCAGAGCCAGCCCGTGAGGGACCAGAGGACGTCGGAGACCACGGTGAGGAACCGCGCCAGCACGACGACGGCGGTCGCGGCCGGCACGCTCATCACGCCGACGAGGACGAGGACCAGCAGCCCCTCACGGACGCCGACGCCGGCCGGGACGAGGAAGCTCACCATGCCGATCGCCGCCGCGAGGGCGAAGCCGGCCATCGAGACGAGGAGGACGTCGCCGCCCGAGCCCCTTGTCGCCAGCTCCCGGGCGAGGACCCACACGCTGAGGCCGGTGAAGACCCAGGCCAGGAGGAACAGCACCGCGGTCCACGAGATCGCCCGTCCGGTGAGCTCGTGCTCGATGGGCTCGCGCCGCAGCAGCCGCAGCAGCAGGTCGATCCCGCGGTTCAGGACCGGTGGCCACAGGGAGAGGACGACGAGGACGACGGCGATGCCGCCCAGTGCCAGCGAGCCCGAGGTCCGGTCGTCACTGAGCAGGAGGGGGACGGCCGGCAGTCCCAGGACGGCGGCGGTGAGCAGCGACATCGCCATGGCGACCAGCCCGACGACGCCGGAGCGGCGGCGCGGCACGCCGAGCCGCGCCCCCATCTCGGCCTGGGCGACGACCGACCAGATCGACCCGGGGAGGTACTTGCCCAGCTGGCCGACGAAGAAGACACCGGCCGCGGGGGCGAGGTGCAGGTCGGTGCCGAGGTCGGCCAGCAGCACCCGCCAGCCGAGCATCGTCAACGGCGGGGAGACCAGGGCGAGCAGCAGCGCCGCCACGAGGGTGGGGACACTGATCCTCCCGAGGTCGTCGGACACGTCCGCCCAGTTGCGGACGAGAGCGACGGCGACGGCGGCGAGGACGAGGACGAGCAGGCCGATCCGGACGGCGCCGATGAGCCGCTGCCGTGGGGTGCGGACCGGTACCGGCCGACGGGCGGCAGGCGTGGCGGGACCGTCGGTGGTGGTCATGAGCCCCCTCCCCCACCGAGCAGGCCCTCGAGGTATGCCGCCCAGGGGCCGGCGAGGTCGGGTCGGGTCACCGCGGACCGCAGCCGGGCCGCGTACCCGGGCTCGGCGAGGCGGCGCAGCGCATCGACGAGGGCGGCCCGGTCCTGCGGGGGCACGACGAGGCCGTCGACGCCGTCGTCCACCTGCTCCCCGAAGGTGCCCACATCGGTGGCGAGGACGGCGAGGCCGTGCTCGTGCGCGAGCAGCACGTTCTGGGAGGCGGTGGCGCTGCGGTAGGTCAGAGCGAGGACGTCGTGCTCGGCGAGCAGCCCGGCGAGCTCGGAGCCCGGGACATAGCCCTCGCGCAGCTCGACCCGGCCGGCCAGCCGGGGGTCGGCGGCGACCGTGCGGACCCGCTGCCCGCTCGACCCCCACATCTCCCCGGAGATCGTCAGATGCGGTCCGGGCACCTCGGCGAGCGCCTCGAGCAGGAGGTCGAGGCCCTTGTAGTCGCGGACGATCCCGAGGGCGAGCAGCCGCACCGGCCCGTCGCCGGAGCCGGGTCGCCCCACCGCCGCTCCCCCGGGCAGGTGTGGCGGCAGGTCGAGGGCGCGGACGTCGGTGGCCCCGAGGTCTGCGGCGAGGCCCGCCTGCTCGGAGCTGTGGACGACGACGGCGTCGGCCCGGCGCAGCAGCGAGCCGACCAGTGCCCGGTCACCAGGGTGGGGCTCGTGCGGCAGGACGTTGTGCGCCACCACGACCGAGCGAGGCCGACCTGGGCGGCCGGCGCCCGCTGCGTACAGCAGGGTCAGATGCGCGGGGACGAGCGCAGGGACCACATGGACGACGACCAGGACGTCCATGTCCCGCAGCCCCCGACCCACCTGGACCCACGACGCGGGGCGGGCCCACGACAGCGACCGGCGGGTGCCGGGGAACGGCGCGACGTCGGGGGCCCCGCCCGGCACGGCCTGCCGGCCCGGGTAGAGCCGGCTCGGGTACAGGTGGGTCCACGAGACGAGCCGGACGTCGTGTCCCTCGTCGGCCAGCCGGTGGGCCAGGGTCGTCGTGTGCGCCGCGACCCCGCCCTTGAGGGGGTGGGTC
>CAYPYK010000020.1:2834-22735 GCA_964414665.1 uncultured Intrasporangiaceae bacterium
GGCGACTCGCAGCGGGCGACCGGCGGCCTCAGACACCGTCGCGGGACCGCACGATGAGGTCGGCGAGCAGAGCGACGGAGCCGATGAGCAGCCCCGCGACGAACAGCAGGACGGTGTTGGCCGGGAAGTAGAACGGGTGGCGCACCATGTCGACGACGCCCTTGACCAGCGCGATGCCGGTGAGCCAGAGCGCCGGGGGCATAAGAACCTTGAGCGGGTCGAAGTACATCACCATCCGCAGCACCTGGAGGATGTAGCGGTACGCGTCGTGGACGAAGTGGAACTTGCTCGTCCCGGCGCGTTTCGCGTACGCCGTGTCGACGTACCGCACGCCGTGCTGGTTGGCGAGGAAGGCGATGGTGATGGTCGTGACACAGGAGAACCCGGCCGGGAGCAGCCGCAGGTAGGGCAGCGCCACCTCGCGGCGGAAGGCCCGCAGGCCGGAGTTGAGGTCAGGGATCCGGGTCTTGGTCAGCCATTCGGCGACTTTGCGGATGAACCATTTCGCCGGGACCCGCGCCCACTTGTGGGTGCCCTCCTCGGTGGTCCGGGCTCCGACGACCTGGTCGTAGGTGGGGTCGTCGCGCAGCATCCGGACCAGCTCGGGGATGCGCTCGTTCTCGTAGGTCATGTCGGCGTCGGTCCACACGACGTACCGGCCGCGGGCCTGTTGGGTCCCGATCCGGCGGGCCGTGCCGGAGCCACCGTTGCGCCGGAAGGGCAGGACGCGCACATGGGGGTGGGTCCGCGCCGCGCCGCGCAGCACCTCGAGCGTGTCGTCGGTGCTCGCGTCGTCGATGCACAGCAGCTCGTAGGCGAACTCGCTCTCGCGCAGCGTCGCCGTCAGCCGGTCGATCTCGGCCAGAACGTGCTCGCCCTCGTTGTAGCAGGGCAGGACGACCGTCACGTCGGGGACGGGGCCCCCGACCTCTCCCTCGATGGGGTATGCCGGGTGGGTGACCGGGATACTGGCGGGCGTCCGCTCGACGGAGGTCGCGGCGTCGTCGCTGCGCCCGGCCGTCTCGGCTGAGCCCACGATGTCCTTGTCGGTGTCGGGGTGCTCGCTCATCGCCTCGGAGCCTACCCGGCGGACCCGGCCGGGCCCACGTGGCCGCGTTCCGGTCCCGGCCGCGTTGTGACCCGGCCGAGCGGTGTGCCACGGTTGCCCCATGGAGACCACCGAGGTGCTGGCGCTCATCCAGGATGTCGCGACCCGCGTGGTCACCCCTCGGTTCCGCTCGCTCGGCGACGGCGAGGTGATGGAGAAGAACCCCGGCGACCTCGTCACTGTGGCCGACCGCGAGGCCGAGGAGCTCATCACCGAGGCGCTGCTCGCGGCGTACCCCGACGCGGTCGTCCTCGGCGAGGAGGCGCACGCGCTCGACCACCGCCTGCTCGACCGCTACCTCACGGCCGACCACGCCTTCACGGTCGACCCCCTCGACGGGACGAAGAACTTCGTGCACGGCTCGCCGGACCACGCGGTCATGGTCGCCGAGACGATCGGCGCCGAGACGGTGCGCGGGTGGATCTGGCAGCCCGAGCACCGGGTCGCGTGGGTCGCCGAGCGCGGCGCCGGGGTCTACCGCAACGGGGAGCGGATGCGCCGGGACCCGGTGCCCGACGGGGTGGCCCCGGTCGGCGCGACCTCGATGTGGGCGCTGCGTGGGCACGCCCTCGAGGGGCTGTCGCCGATGCGGCTCACCTGGGTGTGCTGCGGCATCGACTACCCGCGGCTCATCGAGGGAGCCGCCGACTACCTCGTCTACGGCCGGTCCAACGCCTGGGACCACGCGCCGGGCACGCTCATGGTGACCGAGGCCGGTGGCCGGGTGGGTCACCCCGACGGCTCGCCCTACACGCCACGCTCGACCCACCCCGGGCTCGTCGTCGCGGCCGACTCGGCGACGTATGCCGCTGTCCAGCGGCGCACCCGGGCCGCCTTCGAGCGCCGCTGAGCCGAGCCCGCCACCGACCGCTAGAGGGCGTTGCCCAGCCACACCTGGATGGGCAGCGGTTCCAGGGCGTCCGGCCGCCGCACAAGCAGCCGGGCGTCCTCCTCCACCAGGACATCGGCGACCTGGCGCACGTCGGCCGCCCCGGCCTGCTGGAGGGCCTCGGGCGAGTCCGCCGCCAACAGGACCAGCCGTCCGCCGTGGCCCCGGACGTCCCCCGCCACGAGCGACACGCTCGCCCGCAATGAGGCCGGGTCCCGGTATGCCGCGGCCGTGAGCGAGAGGGATGGGCGGCCGCACATCCCCCGCACCACCTGCGGCCACTCGTTCGCGGCGCGCCCGTCGACGGCGAGCACGACATCGCCGGGTCGCAGGGCGCGGCAGACCGAGCCGACCGCAGCGAGCGACCCGGTCTCGGCCCGCTCCCCCGCGTGCGGGGCGGTCGCGAGCGCCTCGGGGACCAGGAGCGCGGCGGTGACGCCGAGCGTCGCGGTGACGACGAGGGGCAGCGGGAACCGCCGCCGTGACCACCGCAGCACCCGGGCGGCCGCTGCGGTGACCAGGAGCACGACGAACGGCAGCGCCACGACGAGCCGCCGGTCCGCCCACGGGTGGTCCGGGGTGATGCCGGGACGGTAGAGGGTCAGCAGGGTCGACCCGGCCGCGACGAGGAGCGGGCCGGTCCAGCTCGGCAGGTCCCTCTCGTCGGCCCAGGCGCGCGCCAGCCGCCCCAGGGCCACGACGAGGGCGACGAGCGCGATGGCCAGGGCCGGCGGGCCGAGCCACCAGGAGAGCCAGCCGACCGACTGCTCCGCATAGGTCCGGCCCCCGTCCACCGGCAGCCCCTGCCGCAGCTGCAGACCCGCGACGACGCGCGCGCCGGGGTCCTGCGCCGACTGGCGCACCACCTGCCACCACGGCCGGCTCGCGAGCCCCAGACCGGCGACCAGGGTGAGCACCCCGACGACGCCCGGGACCACGCGCCTGGCCCGGTCGGGCACCCGTACCCCACGGCGCGCCGCGACGACGGCCCCCCAGGCCGCCAGTGCCAGGGCGAGCGCCATCGCGGCGAGGGGGGCCAGGCTGGAGGCGATCGAGCCCAGGTAGCGGTAGGACAGGGCTCCGGCGACGACCCCCGCCACGGCGGTCCCCACCGCGGCACCGACGAGCAGCGGCCGCACCACCCGCGCGGACGGCCGCCGCGAGACGGCATACAGGGCGGCCACCGGCAGCAGCAGAACGGTCTCGCGCAGCCCGTCGACCCGGACGAGCACGGTCGCGCCGACGAGGAACCCGGCGAGGCCGGCGCTGCCCCGCACGGCCGTGTCGCGCGTGGACCGGCGGGCGGCCAGGGTGAGGGCGAGCAGCCCCGCGGCGAGGGTCAGCACGGCCAGCGGCTCGGAGTAGGTCGAGCGGGCCACGTGCAGCATGGGGAACGCCAGCTGGGTCCCGGCCGCGGCCAGCGGCGCCCAGCGCGGCCCGATGACGGCGCCGGCCAGCAGCCCGGTCCCGAGGATCCCCAGCGCCATCACCAGCGCGGGCAGGACGAGCATCGTCGAGACCCCGCCGAGCCAGCTGCCCAGCGAGTAGACCGCGGCCGGCCCGATGACGAACTGAGGCTGCACCGCGGGGTCCGCCGCCGACCCGACCTGGTAGAACGCGGGACTGCCCAGGGTGACCCCGGGTTGCCGCAGCACTGCCGCCCCGCCGAGGGAGGCCGCGTCGACGGGCACGACCCGGCGGTGGGTGTCGGCCAGCCAGAGCGCCGACTGCAGGTAGCTGCCCGAGTCGCGGCGCGGCAGGACCTGCTCGGAGTGCGTGCCCACCGTCCAGAACAACCCGCCGAGCGCGACGACCAGCAGCAGGCCCGCTGTCCAGGCCGGCATCGGCCGGGCCGGTATGCGGTGCACCAGCCACCCGCAGCCCGCCGCCAGGACGACCTCGAGCGGCAGGACGAGGACGGGCTCCCACAGGCCCACCGACGCGAGCAGCGCGCACAGCAGCGCGGTGCCGACGACCCACAGGGCCGCACCCAGGACGAGGTCCTGCAGCACCCGGCCGCCGCGCTCCTCCCACGGCAGCACCGGAAGGTCCTCGGCGAGGCGATCGAGATCGGGGCGCGTCACAGACGAACGCTATCTGTCTAGAGTGCTGGCGTGACGCACCCCGCCGAGGTCCTCGCCGCCCTGTCCGCGACCGACGCCACCCGCCCCCGGGTGACGGCCTACGACGGCACGCAGGGGCCGACACGTGGCGAGCGCGTCGAGCTGTCGGGCCGCGTCCTCGGCACCTGGGTCGCCAAGGCGGCCAACGCGCTGCAGGAGGAGTGGGACGCCGGTCCCGGCACGGTCGTGCGGGTCTGCCTTCCCGCCCACTGGAGGGCCCTGGTGTGGGCGCTGGCCACCTGGTCGGTGGGTGGCTGCCTCGCCCTCGACGAGGGGCCGGCGGACCTGACGGTCGCGGACGACCCGGCGGTCCTTCAGGCCGCCGCCGGCGATGCCGTGCTCGTCACGCTGGCATCGCTCGCCCGGTCGGCCCCCGGCCCCGTCCCGGCCGGTGCGATGGACGAGGCCAGGGAGCTGGCGTCCTACGGCGACCGGTTCGTCCCCTGGGCCCGGCCCGCTGACGATGACCCGGCTCTGCGGGTCGGCGACCGGGCCACGCCCTACGGGTCGGTTGTGCCGCAGCGTGACTGGCCCATGAGGACGAGGCTTCATCTCGCCACCGACGACGTGCGCGAGCTCATCGACGCCGCGCTGGGGGTCTGGGCGCGCGACGGCTCGCTCGTCCACAGCCGTGGGCCGGTGCCCCCGGAGGTGCTCGCCGCCCGGCTCGAGTCGGAGCGGGTCAGCGTGGGTGGTTGACGATGACGCCCTTCGGTGTGGTGGCCTCGGCGTCGATGGCCTTCCACGTCAGGGTGGCCACGTAGCCGGTCTGCGCGAGCGTGGCGCGGGCCTGGCAGGCCTTGACGGCCGAGATCGTGGCTGGGCCGAAGACACCGTCGGGGGTGACGCCGAGGACCTTCTGGACGGCGACCACCGCCGGCCCGGTGGAGTCCGGGCGCAGGACGATCTGCCAGTAGTCGATGAGGGGGTGCTTGTTGCGCTCCAGGGCGTCCCACGTCGCGCGGTTGACGATGCCGGTGACCGGTAGGCCCGAACGGCTCTGGAACCCCTTGACCGCCGCGGCCAGGTCGGCGTCGAAGACGGTGCTCGTGCTGCCGAAGCCTAGAGCCGACCGGACCAGCCGGACGGCGCTTCCGGTCGAGCCCAGCTGGACGACGCTCGTCTTCACCGCGGTGAACTCGCTCGAGACGGGCGCGACCATCACGGCGCTCGTCATCGCCGCCGACCCGAGGCGCGCGGGCGGCGGCGGGCCCGGCGCGGTGGTGCCACCACCGGTGCCGCCCGACCCGGCGGCGACACCCATGAGGGCGGCCCAGGTGGAGGGGCCGGCGACCCCGTCGGCCGGGGAGATCGCGTTGGCCTTCTGGAAGGCCATGACCCGCTCCTGCGTCAGCGGCCCGAAGGCGCTGTCTGCGGTGAGCCCGCCCAGGGCCTTCTGGAGGGCGAGGACCGCGGCGCCGGTGGAGCCGACGCGCAGGGTCGTCGACGCGTACGGGTGCAGCGGGCTCGCCGCGGCTCGCGACGGGACGAGGCCGAGCTGGATCATTGTCAGCCAGGTCGGGTAGTCCAGCCGGCCGGTCGCGGCGACGCCGTGGGCCGTCTGCCAGGTCTTGAGGGCCGCGAGGGTGACCGGCCCGAAGTCGCCGTCGGCGCTCACGCCCACGGCCTTCTGGGCCAGGGCGACGTCGGTGCCCGTGTCCCCCTCGGCGAGCAGCGGGTAGCCCGTGTTGGTGACCTCGGGGGTGGTGACGACGACCGGGCTGGACGGGTCGTTGACCGGGCCGGTGTAGCGCACGGTCAGGAGCGCGACGCCGGTCCACCAGGAGGTCTGCTCGTAGGCGCCGTCCCAGGTGAAGGACATGTGGATGTGGTCGGTGTGCGGGTTTGAGCCGGTGTAGGTCGCCCAGCCCCGCGCCGGGTCGTAGGACCGCCACATCTTGTGGTTCCAGATGATGTAGTTGATCCCGAGCCGGCGGGCCAGGGCGCCGACCCGACCCTGGCTGTCCTTCGCGGTGAGCCAGGTCGTGATGGTGTTGCCCAGGGCCAGCCCGTCCTTGGTGCCGGCGTTGACCATCCAGTCGAGCGCGCGGCCCTCACCGTGCTCGGCCGCACAGGTGCGCAGGATGCCGTAGGTGTGGGTGCCGTAGGTCCGGTTGAGGAGCTTGGCGAGGTCGAGCGGCCCGGGCAGCGCCGTGCTCAGGCAGAGGGTCCCGGCCTGGTAGGGCGGCGCGACGTCGAGGGCGCTGGGGAGGGTCTTCGACGGCTGGGGGACCGTGGTGGCATGGGCCGGGGCCGCGGCGAGGAACATCGCCGGAAGCGCCAGCGGCGCCGAGATCACACCGATGGCACGCAGCGACAGGGGCACGGCAGACTCCTCAATGCCGGGCCGTGGACGAGGAGGGGGCGGCGCGGCGGACAACAACTGTCACATCTGGTATCAGCAGACGCTCCTTTATCCCGCGGCCCGCAGGACCCGGCAACCCCTTCCACCGAATACCAGACCTGTAACTCTGCGAGCCCCGCACGAGGCGTGCCGAAGTCCACCCGAACGGATGACCCCCGCGGCGGCGGATACAGTGCTCGGCATGGACAAAGTCGTCTCCAGCGCCGCCGAAGCCGTAGCCGGGATCGGGAATGGCGCCTCCCTCGCCGTCGGCGGTTTCGGCCTGTGCGGCATCCCCTCCGTGCTGATCGCCGAGCTCCACGCACGCGGCGTCACCGACCTCGAGGTGGTCTCCAACAACTGCGGGGTCGACGACTGGGGGCTGGGCATCCTGCTCCAGGCCCGGCAGATCCGCCGGATGGTGTCCTCCTACGTCGGCGAGAACAAGGAGTTCGCCCGCCAGTACCTCGAGGGCGAGCTCGAGGTCGAGCTCACCCCGCAGGGCACCCTCGCCGAGCGGCTCCGGGCCGGGGGCGCCGGCATACCGGGCTTCTACACCCAGACCGGGGTCGGGACCCAGGTCGCCGAGGGCGGGCTGCCCTGGCGGTATGCCGCGGACGGCAGCGTCTCGGTCGCCTCGCCGGCGAAGCAGACCCGGAGCTTCGACCTGACCGGCGAGCCCCGCGAGTACGTCCTCGAGGAGGCCATCGTCACCGACTTCGCCCTCGTGCGCGCCTGGCGCGGCGACCGGCACGGCAACCTCGTCTTCAACAAGTCGACCCGCAACTTCAACCCGCTGTGCGCGATGGCCGGCCGGGTAAGCATCGCCGAGGTCGAGGAGCTCGTCGAGCCGGGCGAGCTCGACCCCGACGCCGTCCACCTGCCCGGCATCTACGTCCAGCGCGTCCTGCCGCTCACCCCCGAGCAGGCCGCCGACAAGCGCATCGAGCGCCGGACCGTCACGGCGGTGGTCTGAGATGCCCCTGACCCGCGAGCAGATGGCCGCCCGGGCCGCCGCCGAGCTTCAGGACGGCGCCTACGTCAACCTCGGCATCGGCCTGCCGACACTCGTCCCCAACTACGTCCCCGACGACGTCGAGATCGTCCTGCAGTCCGAGAACGGCATCCTCGGCGTCGGCCCCTACCCGGCCGAGGACGCCGTCGACGCCGACCTCATCAACGCGGGCAAGGAGACCGTCACGGTGCGCCGCGGGGCGGCCTACTTCGACTCCGCGCTCAGCTTCGGGATGATCCGAGGCGGCAAGGTCGACGCCGCGATCCTCGGCGCGATGCAGGTCTCGGAGTTCGGCGACATCGCCAACTGGATGATCCCCGGCAAGATGGTCAAGGGCATGGGCGGGGCGATGGACCTCGTCCACGGCGCGAAGCACGTCATCGTCCTGATGGAGCACACCGCCCGGGACGGCTCGCACAAGATCGTCGACGAGTGCACCCTGCCGCTCACCGGCAAGGGCGTGGTCCAGCGGATCATCACCGACCTCGCCGTCATCGACATCACCGACGGGGGTCTCGTGCTCCGCGAGCTCGCGCCCGACGTCACCGTCGACCAGGTCCGCGCGGCCACCGGACCCGAGCTCGTCCTCGACCTCGGCTGAGTAGCCCTCACCGGCTCCCTCGGGCCCACGGTGGCGCTCAGCCGATCGTCCAGCCCGCCCCCGGCCCGCCGGTCATCGGTTGCCGGCCGGAGGCGAGCCGGCCGTTGCTGAGGCCGCTGTAGAGCCACGTGCCGCCGTAGGCGTCGACTCCCACGATGTCGGGCAGGTGGTCGCCGTTGTAGTCGCCGACCCCGACGATCTGCCGCACCGTCGTGTGGACCCGCAGGACGACGCTGTCGAGCAGGGGTGCATCGCCGGAGCCGCGGAAGAGCCGCAGCGTCCCGTCGCTCTGCAGGACGACGACGTCCCCGTTGGCGTCGGTGTTCCAGGCGCCCACGCCGGTGACGGCACGGTAGCCGCCCCAGCCCTGCTCGAGCGCGATGGCGCTCTGGAGGGTGAACGAGCGGGTGAGGCCGTAGCGGTAGACCTGGCCGGTCGCCGCCACGGTCGCCACGAGGTCGGGGATGCCGTCGTAGCTGAGGTCGCCGGCCGCGGCGATCCGGGTCATCGCGGCCCACCCGTGGGCGCCGAGGACGAACGGTGCCCCGAAGCCGCCACGGCCCGTGCCGCGCAGGCCGAGGAGCGAGTCGCCCACCCGGGCCACGGCGTCGGTGTGGCCGTCGCCGTCGACGTCCCCGACGAGCTGGACGGTGTCGGCGCCGGTGAGGCCGGCGATGGTGGGCCCGGGCCGGAGGTCGCGTCGGCCCGTGCCGTGGTAGACCCGCATCTGGCCGTTGCTCACGCTCCGGTAGACGCCCAGGACGTCGGCGTGCCCGTCGCCGGTGAAGTCCACACCGCCGGACAGCTGGTCGACCCCGCGCCAGCCCGAGCCCCAGAAGTTCAGCCGTGCCGGGACCTGGCCAGCGTCCCCATAGTAGGTCCGCATCTGCCCGGCGGAGTCTCCGGCGATGATGTCGGCGTTGTGGTCGCCGTCGAGGTCACCGGCCGAGACGACCGTGGGGAGCGGACCCCACCCTCCGAGGAGGTATCTCGGGGTCCCGAGCCGGCCACCGCTGACCGTCGGGATCGCGTAGAGCCTCCCGGTCGAGATGTGCACCGCGGTGAGGTCGCGCAGGCCGTCGCCCGTGCGGTCCGGCCCGGCGGTGATGCTCCGGTAGGCGGTCCACCCCTTCGAGACGAAGGTGCCGGTGCCGAACGTCCCGTCGCCCGCGCCGGGGTAGAAGTAGAGATAGCCGTACCGGCCGACCGCCATGAGGTCGCCGTGCCCGTCCCCGTTGAGGTCACCGACGGGCAGGAGCGAGACCTTCGACCCCCAGCTCGTGCCGCTGGACGTGAAGCCGGTGACGCGGCCGGCGCCGTCACCGGCATACGTCCGCAGGCTGCCCGACACCGGGTCCTGCGCCACGATGTCGGCGTTGCCGTCACCGGTGAGGTCGGGGGCCAGCGTCGCCGTGCGCACCGAGTTCCAGTTGCCGCCCAGGGTCGTCGTCGTCCCGAGCGGGCTGAGCGGGGCAGAGGTGAACAGCCTGACCGGGCCGGCGGTCCCGCCCCCCGGACCAGGCGTCGGGTACGCGAGGACGTCGGGCTGTCCCGCCCCGTCCGCATCCCGGCCGATGGTGGTTCGAGTCAGGGTGCCCATCCGGGCGATCACCGACCTGCGGATGGCCGGGAGGGCGTTGTACAGGAGCTGCCCCGGACAGGCGGTGCTGTTGGCGTCGCGGTGGCCGCTGACGAGCCAGAAGGTCTTCCCGTTGATCGTGGCGCTCCCGGGCAGCTGGATGCCGTGAATGCTCAGCTTCCAGGCGATGAGGTGGGCCAGAGCGTCCTTGACGGCGCTCGGCGGCGCGTGGGTCGTGAAGGTGCCCATGACCGAGACCCCGAACGACCCCGAGTTGTAGTTCAGGGTGTGCGCCCCGATGACGGCCTTGGTCACCCCGCCGTAGCGCCCCTCCCAGATCCGGCCCCAGCGGTCGACGAGGAAGTTGTAGCCGATGTCGTTCCACCCGCGTCCCTTGACGTGGAAGGTGTAGATCCCGCGGAGGATCGCCGGGACGTCGCTCTGGGAGTAGGTGTTCGAGCCGTCGGTGTGGTGGACGAAGGCGACGTGGACCTGCCCGTACCCCGGGTTCCCCCGGCGGATCGACTCGTCGGCGCCCCACTGCGCGCGTGTGTGGATCGTCGGGCGGTAGGACCTCGCCGAGGCGGACCCGGCGGGCGCGGCGTCGGCGGGAGTGTCGGCCGGGGACGTCCCCGGCTGGACGACCTCGAGGTTCACCCCCGAGGCCACGGCGGCGTTGGACCCCAGCACCCGCGCCTGGACGGCGGAGCCGGCGGCGACATACGGCTCGGTGCCGTCCCGGTCGGTCCTGGCGGCGGCCGCAGCCTCGGAGGTCCCGGGATCCGGCCCGTGGCCGGGGTCCTCGGCGGCGACGTCCTCCCCGGCCCCCCAGACCGTTCCGTGCTGCACCCGCACCTGGACCTGGTCCCCCGCGCCCAACCGCCCGCTGGGCCACGTCACGCCGACGACGGCCAGCCGACCAGCGATGGCGACGACGCCGCTCTGGGCGCCGGCCTGGGCGCCGGCCTGGGCGGTCGGCGCGGCGGTCGTCGGCCCCCCCGTCCCGTCGGCCGCGCGCAGCCTGCCGGCCGCGACGGCTCGCAGCGCGGAGGTCTGCACCCGGGTCGCCACCGGGTGCGGGGCGGCCGCGGCGCCGGAGAGGTGGGCGCCCACGACGGCGACCTGCACGGCGAGCACCGAGGCGGTGGCCAGGGCGAGGACGGCGCCGCGGGCCACGACCCGGGCCAGGACGCGGGAGGCGGAGCGGGACGGGCGATGGATGGCAGTCACGGTCACCTTCACCAAGATCGGAGACGAATCGGGCTCGTCCGTCCAGGGCTCGTCCGGTCGGGACCCACCAACCATGCCTCAGGGCCTCGCCGCCGTCCACACAGGCGCCGGGCGCCGGGTGCCGCGCGCCCGACCAGCCGAGGAGGGTGGGCCGGCCTCGGTATGCTGCGCCAATGGCCCGGGTCCACTGCACCAGCCGCGCCGGGGCGCGGCGCCCCGGCGGCGCGGACGAGGCCAGGTGAGCAGTCCCGCCGAGGGCCAGGCCGACCGGATCACCCGCGAGAGCAACAGCCTGCGGGCCAAGGGGCTGTACAGCCTGTACGCGACCGCCGTGCAGGGGTCGGTCCGGCTCCTCTACAGCATCCTCGTCGGCCGGCTCGGGTCGCGCGACTTCCTCGGCCACACCAACTCCTCGCTGTCGATCGCCGTCCTGGCGAGCCAGCTCTGGGCCGCCCCGGCTGCGGCCGGGGGGACGAAGTACGTCGCCCTCAAGGCCGCCCTTGAGGACCAGGACGGCGCCCAGGCGGTGGCGTGGCACCTGACCCGCCGGACCGCGCTCGTCGGGCTGGTGCTGCCGACGGGCGCGGCTCTGGTCGCGGCCACCTGGCTCGACCTCGGCACGGTCCAGGCCGTTGCCACCTGCGTGCTCACCTGGGCCTACTCGATGTACAACACCCTGCGGGGCGTCCAGTTCGGGGCCCAGAACTACCGGCGGGTCGCCGTCCTCGACACGGTCGCGGCGTTCACCGCCCTCACCGCCCTCGCCGTTGTGCTCCTCCTCGGGCTCGACGCCGCGATCCTGGTGCCGCTGACGGGTGGCTACCTGCTCTTCGCGGCGCTCGCGTGGCCGCACCACGCGCGGCGGCACCGGCTCGAGGCCCCGCTGCGGCGCGAGATCGACCGGTTCGTCCTCCTCGGCGTTCTCAGCGGGATGGCGAGCGGCGGTCTGCTCCAGGCGTCCCAGCTCGCGGCCCACCACTTCGGGGGGGCGAGCCAGGCGGGGGTGTATGCCGCGGCCTTCTCGCTGGCGACCCCGCCGTCGATGATCGCCATCGCGCTCGCCAGTGTCATCGTCCCTCCGCTCGTCGGGGCCGCCAGCCGGGGCGACCGCGCCGCCGTGCGGGTCCAGAGCGACCGGCTGGCACGAGAGCTGAGCGCCGCGTTCGTCCTGCTGTTCGGGTTCCTCGTCATCCTCAGCCCGTCGATCATGTTCGTCGTCTACGGCACGAGCTACGCCTCGTCGGCCGGACTGCTGCTCATCCTGCTCGTCGCGGTGATGTTCACCTCGGCGGCGGTCGGGCCTGCCGCCACCCTCACCTCGACCCGCGGCCGGGGCCAGCTCGCGGTGGCTGGACTCAACCTCGCGGGGCTCGTGACCAGCCTGGCCTCGTGGCCCTGGCTCGCCGGCCGCTGGGGGACGACCGGCGTGGCCTACGGCTACCTCGCCGGGGCCCTGGTGGCCTCGGTCGGGTCGCTGGGGCTCACCTGGTGGGTGGAGCGCCACGTCTGGTGGGACCTGGTCCTGCGGTTCGGTCTCGGCCTGGCGGCGATGCTCGCCCTGGCCCGGCTCACCTCCGGCGTCGGCGGGCTCCCCGGCATCCTCGTGCAGGGAGGCGCCGCGCTCGCCTACCTGGCGGTCGGCGCGCTGGTCAACCGCACCGACCTCGCCAGCCTGGCCCGCAGTCTGCGCGGGGCCGGGGCGGGCGCCTCGTAGACTCCGCACCGTGGCGCCGAGTCTGACCGTCCTGATGACCGTCTACCACGGCACCGCCGTGGCCGAGCTGGAGCGATCCGTCGACTGCATCGTCGGCCAGACCCGCCCCCCCGAGGAGCTCCTCGTCGTCGTCGACGGACCCGTCGACCCCGGCCTGGACGCGGTCCTCGACCGGGCCGCCGCGGCATACCCCTGCGTGCGCGTCGAACGGCTGCCGCACAACGTCGGCAGCGGACTGGCCTCCGCGCGCGGGCTCGCCCTCGCGACCGGCGACTTCGTCGCCCGCCACGACGCCGACGACATCTCGGTCCCCGAGCGCCTCGAGCGCGAGCTGGCCGCCATCAAGGAGCAGGGGCTCGACATCGTGGGCTCGGCCATGACCGAGTTCACCGGCTCCCCCGACCACATCCTCGGGACGCGCAGCGCCCCCCTCACCCACGGCGAGATCGTCGCGCGGGCCCGGATCAACAACCCCATCAACAACCCGACCTCGGTCTTCCGCCGCGAGCTCGCCGTCTCGGTCGGCGGGTACGCCGACCTGCGCTACATGCAGGACTACGACCTCTTCGCGCGGATGCTCGTCGCGGGCGCCCGGGCCGCGAACCTGCCCGAGTCGCTCGTGCAGTTCAATGCCGGCGAGGGCATGCTCGGCCGGCGGGCGGGCCGGCACATGCTGCACTGGGAGTGGGTCCTGCAGCGGCGCCTGCGCGACGCCGGCCTGGTGTCGACACCGGTCATGGTCCGCAACCTCGCCCTACGCAGCGCATTCCGGCTGATGCCGCGCCGGCTCATGGCGACGGTCTACGACCGGCTGTTCCGGGAGGGGGCCAGGTGACCGCCCCGGCCACCGCCCCGGTGACCTGGGTAGCCGTCTCGTACGGCGGCGTGCAGGACGCCACCCGGCTGGTCGCCTCGCTGGGCCCGGCCGCCGACCTGCGCATCGTCCTGTGCGCCAACAAGGCGGGGGACGCCGAGGCGGCGCGCGCCGCCTTCGGCGCCGACGCCCGGGTCCTCGTCCTGGACTTCCCCGACAACCCGGGCTACCTGCCGGCGCTGCAGCGCGCGCTCCCCCACATCGACACCTCCGGCCCTGTCGTGCTGTCCAACTGCGACCTCGTCGCAGACCCGGGGGCGCTGGGCGCCCTGCGCGCCGAGCTCACCTCCCATCCGGAGGCCGGGTCCCTCGCCCCGGCCGTCATCGGCAGCCTCGGGCAGGACCAGAACCCCAACCTCCTGCAGCCGCCGTCGGCCCGCCGGCTGCGGGCGCTGTCCTGGGTCCACCGCGTCCCGGTCGTCGCCGACGTGATGCTGCTGCGGGCGGGCGGGCACAGCTCGCGCACCGTGAGTGGGGTGGGCGCCGGGGCGCGCATCTGGTCGGGCCACGGCTCGTGCGTCGTCCTCACTGCGCGCTACTTCGCCGAGGGCGGCCGCTGCGACTACCCCTTCGCCCTGTTCGGCGAGGAGCTGTGGTTCGGCGCGGAGTGCGCCCGGCTCGGCCTGCCGGTCCTCTACACCCCGTCGGTCGTCCTGCGGCATGCCGAGCACGTCGCCACCGGCCGCCGCCGTCGAGGAGCGGTCGCGCAGGTCAAGTACCGCGGCCTGCGTTACTGGGCAGGGCGGGCCCGTGAGCTCGGCTGGTAGCCCGCCGCGGGGCCGTGGACCCGCCGCAGCGGTGTCGACGACGCGCCCCGAACGGCGTCGTCGACGGACCGCTCCGGGTGCGTAGGATTGCCCCCGATGACCGGCTATCAGCACCCCATGGACGACGTCTGGCTGGTGGTCCCTCTCTACAACGAGGGGTCCGTGATCGGCGACGTCGTCCGCGGCGCCCGTGAGGTGTTCCCCCACGTGGTCTGTGTCGACGACGGCTCGGCCGACGACAGCGCGGCCGCCGCCGAGGCCGCTGGAGCGGTCGTCGTCCGGCACCCGGTCAACCTCGGCCAGGGCGCCGCCCTGCAGACGGGGTTCGCCTACGCGCTCGGCGTCGCGTCGATGCGCTGGGTCGTCACCTTCGACGCCGACGGGCAGCACCAGGTCGACGACGCGGTGGCCATGGTCGGCAAGGCCCGGGCCGAGGGCCTCGACGTCGTCTTCGGCTCCCGGTTCCTCGACGAGCGAACGTCGGCCACGTTCGCCAAGCGGGTCGTGCTGCGCATGGCGGTGGGCTACACGAACCTCACGACCAAGACCCGGCTCACCGACGCCCACAACGGGCTGCGCGTTCTGTCCCGAGACGTCGTGGCCCGCATCGACATCACCCAGAACCGGATGGCCCACGCCTCGGAGCTCGTGGCGCAGATCGGGACGCTCGGTGTCCGCTACGGCGAGAGCCCGGTCCACATCCTCTACACCGACTACTCCACGGCCAAGGGCCAGTCCCTCTGGAACTCCGTCAACATCCTCGCCGAGCTGATCTTCCGATGAGCCCACCTCCTTCCCGGCAGGCGAGCGCCCGATGAGGATGCTCATCCAGATCGTGCTGATCGCCGGGGTTCTCTACGTCGTCGCCCGGCTGTTCCGGTCCCGCGGCGCCCGGGCCCAGGCGATCCGGCGCGTCGGCCTCCTGCTCTTCGCCGCCTTCGCCGTCATCTCCATCCTCTTCCCCGACGTCTGGAACCGGATCGCGGCCCTGGTCGGCGTCGGTCGCGGCACCGACATGGTGCTCTACGCCCTCGTCGTGGCGTTCCTCAGCTCCTCGGTGACGTCCTACCTGCGCTTCCGCGAGGTCGAGACCCGATACACCCGCCTGGCCCGGCGCCTCGCCCTGGACGAGGTCGCTCGCGTGGACTCGCCCCCGTCGGCCGCACCGGTCGACCCGGTCCCGGAGGACGACGAGGCGGATGGGCCGCCGTGAGCCGCCCCGGCGTCGTCGTGCTGGCCCCGCGCAAGGTGTCACAGGTGCTGTCGACCTCACTGTCGCCGTCCACCGGGTGGGCCCCGGCTCGCCTACCTCCCCGACGACCTCGCGTCACCGCAGGCCCGGGTACCGGCCCGGATCGTCCTTGGGAAGGTGGCCGACCAGGACGGCCTGGTCTGCCTGCGCCGCCTGCCCCAGGTCCTGAGCATCCCGGCCGCGACGTCGCCGCCGCATCGCGGTCAGGACACGCGGTAGAACTGCACGCTGCCGTCCGCGGACGTCCAGTCGAGGTGCCACTGGGAGGGGATGGCGGGGTGGGACGTGGCCCAGGGGGCCAGTGCGTGGCGACAGAACAGACACACCGTTCCGGTGGCGCCGTAGAGGACCACCGCGTCGCCGGGTCCGGGCTGCCCCTCCCCCGTCAGGCTCCTGGTGGCGCCGTCCCACACCTTCTCCCGGCCGAAGAAGGGTCGCTGGTAGGCAGGCATGAGCCGGCGCGTCTGCCAGTCGGTCCACACCTGGTGGACGCTGACGTGGTGCTCGCCCAGGTAGTCGCGCAGCTGCTCCATACCCGTGCCACCGTTGGGCGCGAACGCCGGGACCGTCGGCAGGTAGGTCACGGACTGCCAGACCGGGACCACGCAGGCGACGACGGTGACAGCGGCTGCCACGGCCCCCCGTGCCAGGCGGGACGGGCGTCGTGCCCACCTCAGCAGCCACGCGGCGAGGACGGAGGCAAGCCCCCCGATGACGAGGGCGACGAAGGGGAAGTACTGGATCCAGTAGCGCGGGTTGACCAGCGAACCGAAGGGGTGGTGCGGCAGGAGCACGCCGCCGGCGAGGAGGTTGGCTGCGTACAGGACGATGAAACCGAAGGACATCACGCGCAGCGGCCGCCGGGGGATGAGGACGGCCACCATGGCGAGGACACCCGACACGACCATCCACCGGCCGTCCGTGTGGCTCGCCAGTGCCGCCTTGGGGATCGACAGGACGTAGCCCATCCTCGTCTGGTCCGCCGCGGCCACCCGGAAGGGGCTCGGCGGCGGCGCGTTGCCCACCCCCGTGGGGTTGGTGCCGAGGAGGGTGTGCATCTTGAGCAGGGGGTCGCCGTAGACCAGCCCGCTGATGCCGACGTCCAGGGCCGCCCAGGCCAGGACGGGCGCCGCGACGATGGCGTAGGTGCGCCACGCGGTGTCGCGACGCCAGAGGAGCATCAGCACGATGGGCCACCCCAGGGCGCACGTCTCGCGGACCTCGAAGCCCCAGCCGAGCAGGAAGCCCGTCGCGAGCAGCCAGAGGACCGCGGCACGCCCCCGGAAGCCACGGTCCCGGGCCTGCACCGCCGAGACGCCCGCGGACATCAGCACCGCCATGGACATGACGTCCGGGTACCCGCGGGTGAGGTTGTACAGCAGGATGCTGTTCGAGAAGAGCACGACGACGGCCACGAGGCCGCCGACCGCGCCGAACCATCGCCGTCCCAGAAGGTAGGTGGCGGCCGCGAGCACCAGCACCGAGAGCAGCGGCCAGAAGTAGTACGTCGCCTCGGCGTCGCCGAACAGATGAGCCGGGGGGATGTTGGCCAGGATGATCCCGTACCGGGTGAAGCCGAGCGGGACCCAGTCCTCGCTGGGGAAGCTCAGCGCCGCGTGGATGTAGTGCCAGGGGTCCGTGGGGATCAACGGGGAGCGCCAGGCGAACGCGAAGGCGGTGAGCAGGAGGCCGATGACCAGCGCGACCACCAGGTCCGCCCGGGAGGTCGGAGCGCCGAGGATCAGCGGGCTCCGGGTGGCCCGCACCTGGGGGGCCACCCGGTCCTGCCGGTCCTCCCGGCCTGCACCGTCCTCTCGGTCCTCCCGGTCCTCCAGGGACATGGCTGGGCTCACGATCGATCTCTCCGGGTCGCGGATGGTGCTGGGTCGGGCCGCCCGTCGGGCACGGTCCCCCAGGGTAGACGTTGAGCCTGCAAGCCCCGAATCCACGAGTCCGCGCCCCTGGCGCAGCAGTCGCTAGACGGAGCGCTCGACGTCCTCGTTGTACTGGTCGATGACGTCCTGCATCGGGCCGTCTGCGACGAGCGACCCCTCGCGCAGATAAAGGCCCCGGCTGCCGAACCGAAGCAGGTCGTTCTCGGAGTGCGACACGAGGAACAGGGTGCGCCCGTTGCCGAGCAGGTCCTCCATCCGCCGGTAGCACTTCTCGCGGAACTGCTTGTCGCCCACCGCGAGCACCTCGTCGACGAGCACGATGGGCTCGTCGAGGGTCGTGATGAGGGCGAACCCGAGCCGGACCTTCATCCCCGAGGAGAAGTGCCGGTAAGGCATGTCGAGACCGTCGCGGACCTGGGGACCGGCGAACTCGACGATGTCGTCGAACCGGTCTGCGATCTGCTCCGACGTGAGCCCGTGCAGGCCGCCGGTGAGGGCGATGTTGTCGCGGGCGGTGAGGTCCCCGAGGAACCCGCCGGTGAGCTCGATGAGCGGGGCGACCCCCCCGTCGACCCGGACCGTCCCCTCGTCGGGGATGAGGACTCCGGCGATGGCCTTGAGGAGTGTGCTCTTGCCGCCCCCGTTGGCCCCCACGATCCCCACGGCCTCTCCCGCCGTGATGTCGAAGCTGACGTTCTTCAGCGCCCAGAAGCTCTGCCGCGGGGTGCCGGTGCGGCCGTGGAAGATGAGCTCACGCAGCGACATGTTCCGCCTGCGGGACCGGTAGAACTCCACCCCGAGGTCCCGAACCGAGATCACGACGGACGACATGGTCAGATCTCCTTGAGCACCGCTGGCTCGAGGCGCGCGAAGACGGTGCTGCCGAGGACGATCATGCCGGCGATGACGACGGCTGCGACGCCCACGGAGCGCCAGTTGACGGGCTCGGAGAACAGGCCGGCCCGGAAGAGCTCGAGCACGCCGCTCAGGGGGTTGAGGTCCATGAAGGGTCGGGCCTTGGCCGGGATGCGGCTCACCCCGTAGATGACCGGAGTGAGGTAGAACATCAGCCGGAGGATGATCCGCACGACCCGCTCGAGGTCCTTGACCAGGACGGTGATCGGGGCGATGAGCAGCCCGATCCCGACGAGGAGCGCGAACTCGAGGACGATCGCGAGCGGGAAGTACACGATCTCCAGGTCCAGGCGCGCCTCCCCCTTGACGAAGAAGATGAGGAAGATCGCGGCGAGCACCGGTATCGAGAGTAGGTACTCGATCCCCTTCGCAACGATGACCCGGATCACCCACAGCTCACGGGGCAGGTTGGTCGAGCGGACCAGCTTCGCCTCGGCCAGCAGGGCCCGGGAGCTCTCGTGGACCGCGCCGGTGAACCACTGCCACGGGAGCATGCCGCTGATGAGGAAGAGGAGGTAGGGGTGCAGGCCGGCCCTGCGGGCGCCGAAGATGTAGGTGAACACGAAGAAGTAGATGAGCGTCATCAGGAGCGGGTCGAGGATCGTCCACACGTAGCCCAGGACGCTGCTCGCATAGCGGACCCGAAGGTCCCGGCGGACCAGGGTCCACAGGACGCTGCGCCGCTCGACCACGGCCGAGAGCCGGGGGGGAACCACGCTCATCGTCCTCTTCTCCGTCAACGCCCGATCCACCGGTTGTTCCATGGCCGCAGCGGACTCGTCCAGCGACGCCGGCGAGGTCACGGCCCGATCGGGAAGAATACGGCATAGTCGTGGCCCCCCCTACCAGGCCGGTCCGCGTCGCCTGCCGCGTGTTCGCCTAGACTTGCCCCGGCCCGGCCCCGACCTTCGAGGAATGCCCCATGACGCACGTCCACGTCACCATCCTGGCCGCCGGGATGGGGACCCGGCTGGGGCGTCCCTGGCCCAAGCCGATGACTCCGCTCGCCGACGGGCGGAGCATCATGCACCAGCAGATGGACAACGTCGCGGCGGTGTTCGGCGAACGGGCCCTCGTCCGGGTCGTCGTCGGCTTCAAGCACGACCTCATCATGGAGCACGTCCCGGATGCGACGTTCGTCTACAACGAGGACTACGACCAGACCAACACCAACCGCAGCCTGCTGAAGTCGCTGCGGTCCAGTCCCGACGGCGGGATGCTGTGGATGAACGGCGACGTCGTCTTCGACCCCGCCATCCTCACCAGGCTGCTGCCGTTCATCGAGGCGGACGAGAGCGTCATCGCCGTCAACACCGCGGTGGTGGGCGAGGAGGAGGTCAAGTACACCGTCGACGACGAGGGCTTCGTCCTCGAGCTGTCCAAGACCGTCTCCGGCGGCCTCGGCGAGGCGGTCGGCATCAACTACGTCAGCGCCGCGGACAAACCGGGCCTGGTCGCCCGACTCGCCGACTGCGAGGAGCAGGACTACTTCGAGCGCGGGATCGAGCTGACCGTCGAGAAGGACGCGGCCCGGTTCCGGCCCGTCGACATCTCCGACCTGTTCGCCGTCGAGATCGACTTCGCCGAGGACCTCG